>DATLCV010000088.1:0-74417 GCA_035526225.1 Mycobacteriales bacterium | reverse complement strand
GCTGTCCGCGGACGGGCGGACCGTGGTCGTCCCGAGGAACGGCTCCACGACCCTGCGGCTGAGCTCGCGGAACACGGGGAACGTGAGCTGGCCGGTGGGGTCCAGCTCGCCGGTCAGGCTCGGCACGTCGGGCCCCCGAGGTCGCACCAGCGCGTCCCAGTCCTCCGCCTGGCTGTCCGGCGCGCGGGTCTCGACGCTCGTCGCCCCGGCGGCGGTCGCACCAGGGGGCAGCGGCACGTTCCAGCTCCCGCTCGCGGGCAACGGCCGCCCGGTGGGTGTCACCACCGAGGCCTTCGAGCCGGTGTGGGACGGCCAGAGCTGGATCACCGGCAACGCCTCCACCTTCAGCGTCGTCCGCATCGACCCGCAGTACTCCCGGCTGGCCCTCACCGTGCTGGCGCCGACCACAGGGTTCTCCCTGCCGAACGCCCCGTCGGGCATCCGCACCCTGGTCATCCGCATGCGCAACGTGGGCAACGACCCGTGGACGCTCGGGCAGGAGCAGCTGGGCACCGCCTCCGCCTACCCCCTCGCGAGCGGCTGGCCCTCGAGCACGCGCACCCCACCACTGCACCTGAACGTGACCCGGCCAGGCGCCACGGCGGTCTACCCGGGTGAGATCGGCGAGTGGGTGATCAAGGTCGGGGCCTTCAAGCACAGCCCCGCGACCTACGCGACCTCGCTGCGCCTGGTGGGGCCGGGCGGCTTCTACGGCCCGAGCCTGCCGTTGTCCGTCAAGGTGGTGGCGGCCTCCTTCACCTACCAGTACGTCGCCAGGAGCGGCACCGTCTCCGTCCCCCGGAACGGGGCGGCGTGGACCTGGGTCGACATCAAGAACACCAGCAACTTCGTCTGGCCGGTCGGTGGTTCGATGCGCTCGACGGTGCTCGCGAGCAGCTCGCCGTCCCGCTCTCCCAGCTGGTACACCGCCTTGCGGCCCGGCCCGCTGAGCTACAACCGGACGCACCCGGGCCTGAGCTACGTGCGGGCCGGCGAGGTGGCCCGCTTCCGGATCCTGCTCGCCGGCAACGGTCGTGCGGTCCAGTCCCGCAGCGAGTCCTTCGGGATGTCGTACGACGGATGGCGGGCCTCGACGTTCTCGGTGAGTCTCGCCTACCGCATCGTGTGAGCCGCCGGGCGTAGGCTGGCGGAGGCACGCTGCCGCACGCTCAGGAAGGAGGGGATCGCACTGTCCGCCGGTCGGTCAGGTCCCCGTGTCCTGCTGGACGCGACCGCTGTCCCCGCGGACCGAGGAGGCGTCGGGCGCTACGTCGACGGCCTCGTGGGAGCCCTTGGCGCAGCGGGTGCGGACCTCGCGGTCGTCTGCCAGCGCGCGGACGCGGAGCGGCTGAGCCGCCTCGACCCCGCCGCCGAGATCATCCCGGGGCCCGCTGCCATCGCGCACCGCCCGGCCCGGCTGGCGTGGGAGCAGACCGGCCTGCCGCTCGTGGCGCAGCAGGTGGACGCCGACGTGATCCACTCGCCGCACTACACGATGCCGCTGCGCGCCGGCCGGCCCGTCGTCGTGACGATCCACGACGCCACGTTCTTCACCTCGCCCGAGCTGCACCCCTCGGTGAAGGGGACGTTCTTCCGCTCCGCGACCCGCACGGCGCTGCGCCGGGCCACCCGCGTCCTCGTCCCGTCGAAGGCGACCCGGGACGAGCTCGTGCGGCTGCTCGACGCCGACGCGACGCGGCTGTCGGTGGCCTACCACGGCGTCGACCCCGCCCTGTTCCACGTCCCGGACGAGGCCGAGCGGGACCGCGTGCAGGCCCGCCTCGGCCTCGGCGGGCAGCCGTACGTCGCCTTCCTGTCCGTCCTCGAGCCCCGCAAGAACGTCCCGGGTCTGGTCACCGGGTGGGTCCAGGCCTGCACCGGCCGCGAGGACCCCCCCGCCCTCGTCCTCGCCGGTGGCGCGGGCTGGGACGAGCGCGTCGACCGTGCCCTCGCCGAGGTCCCGTCGCACCTGCGGGTGCTGCGGCCGGGCTACCTCCGCTTCGTGGACCTGCCCGGCTTCCTGGGCGGGGCCGTGGTCGTCGCCTACCCGAGCCACGGCGAGGGCTTCGGGCTGCCGGTGCTCGAGGCGATGGCCTGCGGCGCGCCGGTCCTGACCACGAACCGGCTCTCCCTCCCGGAGGTCGGAGGCGACGCCGTGGCCTACACCGAGCCTGACCCCGGCTCCATCGCGCAGGCCCTCGGGGCGCTGCTCGACGACCCGGAGCGCCGACGGCGGCTCGGGGAGGCCGGGCACTCTCGGGCCCGCGAGTTCACGTGGGCGGCCAGTGCCGAGGCGCACCTGGCCTGCTACGCCAGCGCACTCTCAGGGTGAGCGCAGAAGAGAGCTGCCGCGGCCAGCGCCACAGCCAGAGCGGTGGTCGGCAGCGAACGCCCCAGCGAACGAGTGGGCAATGAGGCACGCCCTCGTCCTGGCGGGCGGGTCCGGCACGCGGCTGTGGCCGTTCTCCCGCGCGGGGGTCCCGAAGCAGCTCGCGCCGCTGTTCGGCGACCGGTCGCTGCTGGACCTGGCGGTGGAGCGGGCCGGCGCTGCGGTCGAGACCGAGCGCGTGTGGCTGGCTGCCGGTGAGCAGCTCCGCGGGCAGGTGACGCAGGTCCCCGCCGAGCGGCTTGTGCTGGAGCCGTCCGGACGAGACACGCTGCCCGCGCTGGTGCTCGCGACGGCGACGATCGCGGAGGCCGATCCTGACGCCGTGATCGCGGTGCTCACAGCCGACCACCTCATCGAGCCGGTCGCGGCCTTCGCCACGACCATCGGGCAGGGCTTCGCGCTGGCCGAGCAGCACGACGAGGCCCTCGTCACCTTCGGTGTCGTCCCCGACCACCCCTCCACCGCCTTCGGCTACCTCGAGCTGGGCGCTCCCCTTGACGGGGCGGCGCTGCTGGTGGCGCGGTTCGCGGAGAAGCCGCAGCCTGCCCGCGCCCAGCAGCTGCTGGACCAGGGCGCGCTCTGGAACTCGGGGATGTTCGTCTGGCAGGCGGCGACCTTCCTGCGTGCTGCGCGCGCGTTCGCCCCCGAGACGGTCGAGCTCGTCGACCGGGTCCGGGCCGGGGACCTCGCCGCCTGGGACGCCGTCCCCCGGGTCTCGGTGGACTACGGCGTGATGGAGCCGGCGTCGACGTCGGCCGACTTCCGCGTCGCCGCGCTCCCCTTGGCTGCCCGCTGGCTCGACGTGGGCTCCTGGCCCCAGTACGGCGACGCCGTCGGCCGCGACGGGCACGGCAACGCCGTGGGCACCTCGCTCGCCTCGCTGCTCGACAGCAGCGACTGCGTCGTCGCCTCCTCCGACCCCGACCACCTGGTGGCCCTCGTGGGCTGCACCGGTCTGGTCGTCGTGCACACCCCTGAGGCAACGCTCGTCGTACCCGCAGACCAGGCCCAGCGGGTCAAGGAGCTGCACGCACTCGTCGCCACCGACCACCCGGAGCTGTCATGAACCGCGCACTCATCACCGGCATCACCGGCCAGGACGGGCTCTACCTCGCCGAGCTGCTGCTCTCCAAGGGCTACGAGGTCTTCGGGCTGGTCCGCGGCCAGAACAACCCCAAGTTCGCGATGGTCGGCGAGGTGGTGCCAGGGGTGCAGCTGCTCACCGGTGACCTCACGGACATGGCCTCCCTGATGCGGGCCTTCGAGGCCGCCCAGCCGACCGAGGTCTACAACCTCGGGGCGATCTCGTTCGTCGCGTACTCCTGGGAGAACGCGCACGTCACGTCCGAGGTCACCGGCAAGGGCGTGCTGAACATCCTCGACGCCACCCGGCTCTACGCCGGCTCCGAGCCCGCGTCGGTGCGCTTCTACCAGGCCTCCAGCTCGGAGATGTTCGGCAAGGTGCAGGCGGTGCCGCAGTCGGAGAGCACCTTGCTGTGGCCGCGATCGCCGTACGGTGTGTCCAAGGTGTTCGGGCACTACATGACGATCAACTACCGCGAGAGCTACGGGATGCACGCCTCGAGCGGCATCCTGTTCAACCACGAGTCGCCGCGGCGCGGGCCGGAGTTCGTCACGCGCAAGGTGTCGCTGGCCGTGGCGCGCATCTCCCGCGGCCTGCAGGACACCCTGGTCATGGGCAACCTCGACGCGCGTCGTGACTGGGGCTACGCCGCTGACTACGTCGACGCGATGTGGCGCATGCTGCAGCAGGACGAGGCAGACGACTACGTCGTGGCCACCGGCGAGACGCACAGCATCCGCGAGCTGCTCGACGTCGCGTTCGCCCGGGTGGGCATCGACGACTGGACCCCGTACGTCGAGCAGGACCCGCGCTTCATGCGGCCCGCCGAGGTGGACCTGCTGGTCGGCGACGCCTCCAAGGCCGCCGAGCGACTCGGCTGGAAGCCCACCGTCGGCTTCACCGAGCTGGTCCACCTCATGGTCGACAGCGACCTCGCGCAGCTGTGACCTCCGTCCTCGTGACCGGGGTCACCGGCCAGGACGGCGGGTACCTCGCTGAGCGGCTGGTCCACGAGGGCTGCACCGTGCACGGGCTGGTGCACGCGGGTGACCCGCACGTCGGGTCGCTCGTCGACCGGCTGCCCGAGGTCGAGCTGCACGAGGGAGACCTCACCGACACCGCGTCGCTGGAACGGGTCGTGGAGCTGGTGGCGCCGGACGAGGTCTACAACCTCGCGGGGGTCTCCTCCGTCGCGCGCTCCTGGTCCGAGCCGGTGCTCACCGGGGACGTCACCGGGCTCGGCGTCGCCCGCCTGCTCGAGGTGCTCGCCCGCTCCGGCCGGGACGTGCGGTTCGTGCAGGCCTCCTCGGCGGAGGTGTTCGGGAACGCCGCGATCGCGCCTCAGGACGAGAGCACCCCGCTGGCACCCAGCTCGCCGTACGGCGTGGCGAAGGTCTTCGCGCACCAGCTGGTCGGGCTCTACCGGGGGCAAGGGATGCACGCGGTCAGCCTCATCCTCTACAACCACGAGTCGCCGCGACGGCCGCTGTCGTTCGTGACGCGGAAGATCACGCACACGGTCGCGCGCATCGCGCAGGGCCTCGAGGACGTGCTCGTGCTCGGCAACGTCGAGGCGCGCCGTGACTGGGGCTGGGCGCCGGACTACGTCGACGCGATGGTGCGGGCGGCGCGACACGAGTCGGCGGACGACTACGTGGTCGCGACGGGGGAGGCGCACTCCGTGGAGGAGTTCGCGCTCGCCGCGTTCGCCCGCGCCGGGATCGAGCCGCGCATCGTCGTCGACCCCTCGCTCGCCCGGCCGGGCGACCCGGCGCTGCTGGTCGGCGACGCCTCGCGGGCCCGCACCGTGCTGGGCTGGGCGCCCACGGTGGCCTTCTCCGAGCTCGTCGGTCGGATGGTCGACGCGGACCTGGCAGGGAACACGGCTCTCGCGTAGCTGCCGCCTAGGCTCGCCTGCATGCCGCGCTGGGAACCCGATCGTCTCGACCCTGACTGCTACCCAGGTCCGGGGATGGACCTGCCCGTGCTGTTCGCCGACCTCGACGTGAACGGGCACCTCAACAACGTCTCGGCGGGGCGGTTCTTCGAGCACTCCCGCGCCACCGCGTTCTCCGACCAGGGCTTCTGGCACCTCGCCCACCAGGACGGCGGCCGGTCCTTCGTGGTGCGGGTGACCCTGGACTACCTGCGCGAGGTGCGGCTGAGCCAGGTGCTGCACCTGCGGAGCCGGTTCGTCGCCGTCGGCCGCAGCTCGGCACGCGTCGAGCAGGCCGCCTGGGTGGACGGGACCTGCGTGCTGCTCGCGGACGTGGTGTTCGCCCACGCCAAGGACGGCACCGGCTGTCCGTGGCCCGACGAGGCGCGGGGGCTGCTCCAGCGCCTCGTCGACGAAGCCGCCGACCTGCGCTCCTAGCTCCGCTGATGCGGTTCAGTGCCGCTCAGCTCAGCCGCTCGGTCAGGTGCACCGTGACCGCGTCCCCGTCGGACTTGCCGATGGCGCGCCGTACCGCCGCCGCCACCGGCAGCTTGTGCGTGCCGTCACCGAGCGCCATGAACGCACCGCGGAACGGGTGCCCGTCCACCGTCCCCGCCACCTTCACCAAGCCGCGCGTGCCGAAGAGCTCGGCCGACCCGGGAAGGTTGACGCAGGTCCACGTGTCACCCGGGCGCGCCTTCCCGAGCGTCGCCTCGAAGCGGATGTCTAGCGGCTCCTGCATACCCCGAGAGTACGGCGGGCGACTGCTGTCACAGAGCGATGACGAGGTCCGGCTCGGTCTTGGCGCGGACCTCGTCGAGGGTGACGCCCGGAGCGAGCTCGCGCAGCACCAGGCCCTCGGGCTCGACGTCGATGACGGCGAGGTCGGTGACGATGCGCTGGATGCACGCCAGGCCGGTGTAGGGCAGCGAGCACTCGCGGACGATCTTCGCCGTACCGTCCTTGGCCGCGTGCTCCATCATCACGATGACCCGCTTCGCGCCGTGGACGAGGTCCATCGCGCCACCCATCCCCTTGACCATCTTCCCGGGGATCATCCAGTTGGCCAGGTCACCCTTCTCGGACACCTGCATCGCGCCGAGGATCGCGACGTCGATGTGCCCGCCGCGGATCATCCCGAAGGACGTGGCGCTGTCGAAGAAGGCCGCCCCGGCGTTGGTGGTGACGGTCTCCTTGCCGGCGTTGATGAGGTCGGGGTCGACGGCCGACTCGACCGGGTAGGGCCCGACGCCGAGGATCCCGTTCTCCGACTGCAGCACGACGTGCACGTCGGCGGGCACGTAGTTGGGCACCAGCGTGGGCAGACCGATGCCGAGGTTCACGTACTGCCCGTCGACGAGCTCCAGAGCGACCCGCGCGGCGAGCTCCTCCCTACTCAGCACGGACGGTCCTCCGCTCGATGCGCTTCTCCACGTCGGGCACGTGCACCACCCGCTGCACGAACACCCCCGGGGTGTGCACGAGCATCGGGTCGAGCTCGCCGGGTTCGACCAGCTCCTCGACCTCGGCGATCGTGACCCGGCCGGCGGCGGCGCACAGCGGGTTGAAGTTCTGCGCGCTCTTCTCGTAGACGAGGTTGCCGTGCCGGTCGCCGTAGCGCGCGTGCACCAGGGCGAAGTCACAGGTGATCGCCTGCTCGAGGACGTACTCGCGGCCGTCGAACGCGCGCACCTCCTTCGGCTCGCTGGCGATCGCCACGCCACCGGACCCGTCGTACTTGATGGGCAGCCCGCCGTCGGCGACCTGGGTCCCCACACCGCCCGGGGTGTAGAAGGCCGGGATGCCCGCTCCACCGGCGCGCAGCCGCTCGGCGAGGGTTCCCTGCGGCACCAGCTCCACCTCCAGCTCGCCGGAGAGGAACTGCCGCTCGAACTCCTTGTTCTCCCCGACGTAGGACCCCGTCGTACGGCGGATCCGCTTGGCCGCGAGCAGCGAGCCCAGGCCCCACTCGTCGATGCCGCAGTTGTTCGACACCGTGGCGAGGTCCGTGGTGCCGGCCTCCAGGAGCGCCTGGATGAGGGCCTGGGGGATGCCGCACAGGCCGAACCCCCCGACCGCGAGCGAGGCACCGTCCGGGATGTCCGCGACCGCCTCGGCAGCGCTGCCCACGACCTTGTCCACACGCCCTCCTTCGACGCTGGACAACCTAGCGTGGGCATTGTGGAGAGGGTCTGGCGTCCGGAGGGTCCCTTCGACCTGCACCGAAGCCTCGCGCTGCTGCGACACGCCACGACCGACCCCACCCACCGCACCACGCGCGACGGCGCCCTCTGGCGGGCCACCCTCACCCCCGACGGGCCGGCGTCGTACCGGCTCGTCCAGGGCGACGGCGTCACCTGCACCGCGTGGGGCCCGGGCGCCGACTGGGTCCTCGACGGCCTGCCCGAGCTGCTCGGGGAGGGCGGCGACCTCGACCCTGTGCACCCGCTCCTCGAGCGCGTCCACCGCCGCCACCCCGGCATCAGGATCCCCAGGACCCGCAGGGTCTTCGAGTCCCTGGTGCCCGCGATCATCGAGCAGAAGGTCACCGGCAAGGAGGCCCGGCAGTCGTACGCGCTGCTCCTGCGCCGGTACGGCGAGCCCGCTCCCGGACCCGTGCCTGCGGGCCTTCGCGTCCCACCGTCGCCGGAGACGTGGCGGCACGTGCCGAGCTGGGAGTGGCACCAGGCCGGCGTCGACCCGCGGCGCACGCGGACGGTCCTCGCCGCGGCGCAGGTGGCTGCGCGGCTGGAGGAGACGGTCGCCATGGACCGGCAGGACGCCTACACCCGGCTGACCGCCGTACCCGGGGTGGGGGAGTGGACCGCGGCGGAGGTTGCCGTCCGAGCACTGGGCGACACCGACGCCGTCAGCGTCGGCGACTACCACTTGGCCGCGCTCGTGGGCTGGGCGCTCGTCGGCCGGCCGGTGGAGGACGAGGAGATGCTGGCCCTGCTCGAGCCGTGGCGGCCGCACCGTGCCCGGGTCATCCGGCTGCTGGAGCTCGCCGGGCCGGCCAAACCCCGGTTCGGGCCGCGGATGACCGTGCAGGACCACCGCCGGCACTGACCCGTCAGGATGTGGTCCATGGAGCACAGGGAACTGGGTCGGTCAGGACTGCAGGTGTCGCGGATCTGCCTGGGGTGCATGAGCTACGGCGAGCCGGACCGAGGCGCCCACCCGTGGTCGCTGCCGGAGGACGAGGCCCGTCGCTTCTTCGCCCAGGCACTCGACCTCGGGATCACCTTCTTCGACACCGCGAACGTGTACTCCGACGGGACCAGCGAGGAGATCACCGGTCGGGCGCTGCTGTCGCTGGCCGGTCGGGACGACGTCGTCCTCGCCACCAAGGTGCACGGCCGGATGCGTCCAGGACCGTACGGCGCCGGCCTCTCTCGGCGGGCGATCTTGGCCGAGGTCGACAACAGCCTGCGGCGGCTCGGCACCGACTACATCGACCTGTACCAGATCCACCGGATGGACCCGGCCGTGCCGTGGGAGGAGACGCTCGCGGTGCTGGACGAGGTCGTCCGCGCCGGCAAGGTGCGTTACCTCGGTGCCTCCTCCATGCCGGCGTGGCAGTTCGCCAAAGCCCTGTTCCTGCAGGAGAAGCACGGGTGGGCGCGGTTCGTGTCGATGCAGAACCACTACAACCTGCTGTACCGCGAGGAGGAGCGGGAGATGGTCCCGCTCTGCCGCGACCAAGGCGTCGGTGTGATCCCCTGGAGCCCGCTCGCCCGCGGACGGCTTGCGCGCGACTGGGACGAGGCCACCGAGCGCAGCGCCGCCGACGAGTTCGGCAAGACCCTGTACGTGGAGGGCGACCGGGCCGTGGTCGACGCGGTGGGCTCCGTGGCTGCGGAGCGTGGGGTGCCGCGGGCGCAGGTCGCGCTCGCCTGGTTGCTGCAGCAGCCGGGGGTCACCGCGCCGATCGTCGGTGCCACCAAGCCGCACCACCTCGAGGACGCGGTCGCGGCGCTCTCGCTGACCCTGAGCGCCGAGGAGCTCGAACGCCTCTCCTCGCCGTACCGCCCCCACGTCGTCGCCGGTTACTAAGAGCCCGATCGAGAACCGGCCTTACCAGTCACTGCGAAGCACCTCTGACAGCCTGATGCCGCGGGGCGCGCCGCACCCTTTCGGGCCCTTTCAGTCATTCTCAACGCCCGCTAGGTGCCCTTCCCGTGCGTGCGCCAGGAGAGGGCATGCCGTTGGCCCGAGTCGGCGGGGCCGGTCGGGTCCAGGCGCTGCAGACCAGGTCCTGCGCCGCCACGTCGGTGATGGATAGCGCTAGCGACACCTCGCAGGCGAGGAACTCCCGCTCGGTCTCGGTCGCCCGGTTCCACGCCGCCACTATGCTGCGGACCTGCCCGCACCACGCCGCATCAGACAGTCGCTGCCAGCGGCTGATCTCGTCGAGGTCCTCCGTCGGCGTGGCCGTGAACAGCAGCCCCTCCACCCGGGACACCTCAGCCTCGACAAGCTCCCCGAGCCCGTCCAGCTGCACCCCGGAGGCATCCGCCAGGACCGAGACGCGCTCGCGCCACGCCGTACGCGGCCGTGGCTTGGTCTTGACCTGCATTGCGACCAACCTACGAGACCGCAATGACAGAAAAAGCCAGCATCCACAGGCACTTCGCCGTGACGTCAGCGCTCCACGACGAAGTCCGACGGGTCCCGCGGCGGTCGCTCGGCAGGCGGCGAGGCGGCGTGCCCGATCGCCACGACACCCAGCGGCTCGCCCTCGACGTCGAGCACCGAGCGCAGCACGTCCGGGCAGAACAGCGCGCTGCTCACCCAGGCGCTCCCGAGCCCCTCGACCGCCAGCTGCACCAGGAAGCTCTGCACGGCCGCGCCGCCGGAGACGACGAACATCCGCTCCTCCGCATCAGAGCGTCGCTTGTCCGGGTAGGCGTGCGCACCTGCAAGGTCCAGCAACGGCACCACCAGGTACGGCGCACGCCGGAGCACCTCGCCCCGCTGGAGCCGGCGGGCAATCGCCGCGGAGTCGAAGCCGTCCGCGCGCAGGTCGGCCGCCCACCGCTCCCGCATCGCGTCGAGGAGCTGCTCGCGCCGCTCGTGGACGAGCACGAAGCGCCACGGTGTGGTGTGGTGCGGCGCCGGCGCGGTGACCGCGGCGGCGACGGCGCGCAGCACCGCCGCCTCGTCGACGGGCGCCTCGGTGAACGACCGCACGGTCCGGCGCAGCGACAGCGTCGTGCGGTGGGCCTCGTCGGTGCCGAGCCGGAACAGGTCGAGCGACGCCTCGCGCAGCAGCGCCCGGCCGTCTCGCCCGTCGTCGGCGAGGTCCCAGCCGCGGACCACCGCCGCCGCGACGCCGTCCGCCTTGCCCTTCACGAGCTCGGCAGCACCGGCGAGCTCGTCGGCCACGGCGATCTCGGTCACCTCGAGCACCTGCCCGAAGGCGTCGGTCGTCCCGCGCCCGTCCCGGACCGGCGCGAGCCCCGCGACGCCGATCGCCTGGTCGGTCTGCCCGACCCGCCACGGCCGGCCCATCGTGTCGCTGACGACGACACCGAGCCGCCGCCCGGTGAGCCGCTCCAGATCCGCGCGCAACCGGGCCGCCGAGGCATCAGGATCGGCTGGCAGCAGGGCGATCTCGTCCACCTGGACGTTGCTGGCGTCGACCCCCGCAGCGGCCAGCACGAACCCGTGGTGCGTCTCCGCGATGGTCGTCGTCCCCCGCCGCGCCACGACCCGACGCGTCTCCGCGTCCACCGCCTTCAGCCGTGCCTGCTCGCGGTCCTCGCCCGCAGGCAGCAGCCGGCCCTCGGCCTTGCTCACGACCTTGCTCGTCACCACGACGACGTCGCCGTCCTCGTACGCGAAGGCTGCCGCCAGCAGGGCCGCCAGGTCGTCACCGGGCCGGACCTCGGGCAGCCCAGGGACGGGGTGCACCTCAAGCACCCGCGAGCTCCAGGGCTGCGCGCGCCATGGCCGCCGTGGCCTCCAGGTCGGTCATGAGAAGCGGTACAGCCCGCACCTCGACGCCGGGGACCGTCGTACCGGCGTCGGCGGTGTCGACGAGCCAGCCGTCCAGCAGCTGCGCGCCGTAGTGCCGACCGACCGCCTCCGCGGAGGTCTCGACGCCGATCGCGTCGAGGCAGGCGTCGGCCATCCCGCGGACCGGTGCTCCGCCGACGATGGGCGACAGGCCGACCACGCGCTGCGCCTCGAGCGCCTCGCGGACCCCCTTCACCTGCAGGATGGTGCCGATGCTGACGACCGGGTTGGAGGGGGGCAGCAGCACGAGGTCCGCTCCCTCGATCGCCTCCAGCACGCCGGGTGCGGGCAACAGGTCCCCGTGGTGCACGAGCGTGATCGACTCCGCGGGCAGCCCTGCCCGGTGCTTGATCCACCACTCCTGGAAGTGGATCGCGCGGCGGACCCCGTCGACGGTGACCGTCACGTGGGTCTCCGCCTGGCCGTCGCTCATCGGCAGCAGCGTCACCCCCGGCTGCCACCGCTCGCACAGCGACGCGGTCGCCTCGGTGAGCGTCATCCCGCCCAGCATCAGCTGCGTACGGCGAAGGTGCGTCGCGAGGTCGCGGTCGCCGAGGCCGAACCAGGCGGTGGGGGAGTCGTACGCCGCGAGCTCCTCCTTGGCGCGCCAGCTCTCGTCGAGCCGGCCCCACCCGCGCTCGTCGTCGATGCCGCCGCCGAGGGTGTACATCAGGGTGTCCAGGTCGGGGCAGATCCGCAGCCCGTAGAGGGTCGTGTCGTCGCCCGTGTTCGCGATGACGGTGACGTCCGCGTCGGGTACGGCGGCCTTGAGCCCCCTGAGGAAACGGGCCCCGCCGATGCCCCCCGCCAGGGCCGTGATGCGCATCCCCCCATCCTGGCAGCACCACCGCTCCGTACCCTCGGGGGATGGACGAGCTGCCCGGCATGCGTCGGGCCCTTGCGCGCGCCCGGGACGGCAAGGCCCTCGACCTGGACGAGGCCACGACCCTGCTGCAGGCCCGCGGCGACGACCTCGTCCAGCTGTGCGCCGCCGCAGCACGGGTGCGTGACCAGGGGCTGCTCGACGCGGGCCGACCCGGCACCGTCACCTACTCGCGCAAGGTGTTCATCCCGCTGACCCGGCTGTGCCGCGACCGCTGCCACTACTGCACGTTCGCCACCAGCCCCGCGAAGCTGCCCGCGCCGTACCTCTCGCTCGACGAGGTCCTCGACATCGCCCGCCGCGGTGCCGCCCTCGGCTGCAAGGAGGCACTGCTCACTCTCGGCGACCGTCCCGAGGAGCGCTGGCCGCAGGCCAGGCAGTGGCTCGACGAGGCCGGGTACGACGACACGCTGGCCTACGTCCGCGCCGCCGCCGTTGCCGTGCTCGAGGAGACCGGCCTGCTGCCCCACCTCAACCCGGGCGTCATGAGCTGGTCGGAGCTGCAGCGCCTCAAGCCGGTGGCCCCCAGCATGGGGATGATGCTGGAGACGACGGCCGACGTGCCGGCGCACAAGGGCAGCCCGGACAAGGTGCCTGCGGTGCGACTCCGCGTGCTCGAGGACGCAGGACGCCACAGCATCCCTTTCACCACAGGCCTTCTCGTCGGCATCGGTGAGTCGCCGAGAGACCGCGCCGAGACGCTGCTCGCCATCAAGGCGGCGCACCAGCGGCACGGCCACGTGCAGGAGGTGATCGTCCAGAACTTCCGCGCCAAGCCCGACACCGCGATGCGCCACACGGACGACGTCGACCTCGAGACGTTCCTGGCTGCCATCGCGGTGGCCAGGCTGCTGCTGGGGCCGCGGATGAGGGTGCAGGCCCCGCCGAACCTCGTGGACCTCGCCGAGACAGCCATGCTGCTCGACGCCGGCGTGGACGACTGGGGCGGTGTCAGCCCCTTGACACCCGACCACGTGAACCCCGAGCGGCCCTGGCCTGACCTGGAGCTGCTCGCGAAGGCCAGCGCGGACAAGGGCTTCGTGCTGACCGAGCGGCTGACTGCGCACCCGCCGTACCTGTCGGAGCCGTGGCTCGACCCTCGGTTGGCCCCGCACGTCGCGGCGCTGCGTGACGAGCGCGGTCTGGCGCGAGACGTGTGCCCGCAGGGCATCGCGTGGCAGGAGCCCGACGACGCGTTGCGCAGCGCCGGCAGGACAGACCTGCACGCCACGGTCGACACCACCGGCCGCACGAGCGACCGCCGCACCGACTTCGACGACGTCTACGGGGACTGGGACGCCGTGCGTGCGGCCGTGCCGGCACCGGTGCAACGGCTCGGCTCCGACGTCGCAGCAGCGCTCCGCAGGCAGCCGGGGACCTACTCCGAGGGCGAGGCGCTCGCCCTCCTCACCGCCGACGGCGCCGACCTCGAGGCGGTGTGCCGCCTCGCCGACGACGTGCGTCGCGACACGGTCGGCGACGAGGTCTCGTTCGTCGTGAACCGCAACGTCAACTTCACCAACATCTGCTACACCGGCTGCCGCTTCTGCGCTTTCGCCCAGCGGCGTACCGACGCCGACGCCTACTCGCTGTCGTTGGAGGAGGTCGAGGAGCGGGCTGCCGAGGCGTGGGCGGTCGGAGCCACCGAGGTCTGCATGCAGGGCGGTATCGACCCCCAGCTGCCGGGCACGGCGTACCTCGACCTCGCTCGCGCGGTGAAGCGGGGCGCACCGGAGCTCCACCTGCACGCGTACTCGCCGATGGAGGTCGTGAACGGCGCTGCGCGCATGGGCGTCAGCGTGCGCGAGTTCCTCGAGGCGGCGCGCGACGCCGGCGTGGACAGCCTCCCGGGCACGGCCGCCGAGATCCTGGACGACGAGGTCCGCTGGGTGCTGACCAAGGGCAAGCTCCCCACCGCGCAGTGGCTCGAGGTCGTCACGACGGCGCACGCGATCGGGCTTCCGACGACCAGCACGATGATGTACGGCCACGTCGACGCGCCCCACCACTGGGCCGCGCACCTGCTGCTGCTGCGCCGCACCCAGCTCGAGTCCGGGGGCTTCACCGAGTTCGTGCCGCTGCCGTTCGTGCACACGAACGCGCCGCTCTACCTCGCCGGCGTCGCGCGTCCCGGGCCGACGCTGCGCGACAACCGCGCCGTGCACGCCGCCGCCCGCCTGGTGCTGCACGGCGCCATCGACCACGTGCAGTGCAGCTGGGTCAAGCTGGGTGTCGAGCAGTGCCACCAGGTGCTGTCGGGCGGTGTCGACGACCTCGGCGGGACCCTCATGGAGGAGACCATCAGCCGGATGGCCGGCTCGCAGCACGGCTCGCGCAAGAGCGTCGAGGAGCTCGAGGGCATGGTCCTCGCTGCAGGCAGGTCCCCGCGCCAGCGCACCACCCTGTACGGCGAGCCCTCGGCAGAGCGGCACGCGGCCGCGCGACGAGGTCCGGTGCGCGAGCTCCCGCTGCTGGCCTGACGCACGGCAACTCGCGGTCGTGCGGTCAAGGGGACGCGGTGCCCCCGCCGATACGCTCGGCACGTCCCCCCTGTGCCGCAAGGAGCTGTCGTGGAACCCAACCCGCTGTCGCGTCGCCTCGAGGAGCTCGCCGCGCTCGTCGGTGACGAGCCCGAGAGCGACGCGCCGGCCAGTGGCACCCCAGTGGCCGCTGTGCGCGGCGAGGTGGCTGCCATGCGCGCCGACCTCGTGGGGCTCCGCAGTGAGCTCGGCACCCTCCGCACGGAGGTCGACGGCGTCTCGGGGCGGGTCACAGGCGCGATGGCGGCGAGCCGCAGCGAGACCAGCGCGTTGGCCCGCCGCGTCGCCGACCTCGTCACCCTCGTCGACGGCGTGAGCTCCCGCATCGACGAGATGCGCTCCGACCTGCCCGGACTGAGCCGCGAGGTACGCGACGCGCTGGAGCTGGTGCCCGTGCGCACCGGGGTGAAGCTCGACGAGCTCACCGGGAAGCTCTCGGAGTCCATCGGCACGCGGGTCGAAGCGGTCACCGGGGAGGTGCGGCGCACGGTCGCCGCCGCCCTCGAGCGCGAGGCGGACCAGGCGGCGACGACCCAGGGCCTGCTGAGCGAGGCGCGGTCCTCCCTCGAGTCGCGGATGGCGATGCTGGAGGACACCCTCGACGCCCTCGCCGAGCGGCTCGAGGCCGTCGCGCGCGACGGCGTGCACACCGTGCGGGATCAGGTGCGGGAGATGAGCACGTCCCTCGTGACGATCGAGCAGCGCCTCGACGCCATGGCCGGCGAGCAGGTCGAGCGGATCGTCGCGCGGTTGCGGGACGTGACCGAGTCGCGCCTCGACGCGCTCTCCCTGTCGCTGGTCGACGCGACGCGCAACCGCAACGAGCAGCTGCGCCGCGAGCTGATGGACATGCTCGAGCGGGTGTCGGCCGAGACCGAGGCCACGCGCAACCAGGTGGCCCTCCTGGTGGATGCGCAGAAGAGCGCCGGATCTCAGCAGGCGCAGGCAATCTCGACCCTCGAGGCCAAGGTCGCCGACGTGCTCGCGCAGACGCGTGAGGACATCACGACCGAGCTCGACGACGTCGCTGAGCGCTTCCTCGGCGCGGCTGCGGCGACGCACGAGGCCCAGGAAGAACGGGCTGCCGGGCTGGCAGCCCGCAGCGACGCCCTGCAGGGCTCGCTCGAGGCGGCTCTCGAAGCGGTGCGGACCCAGCTCACCAGCGGCCTGGACCAGACGCGGTCCGACCTCGTCGACGAGATGGGCGGCATGAGACCCCGCCTGGAGGAGGTCGCGGCGACGCTCTCAGCGGCGGGTGCTGCCGACGCCGCTGCCCGTGCCGAGCTGCAGCAGTCGCTCGAGGCCGTGCGGGAGCGCGTGGCCATCGCCGTCACCGTCTCGGCTGACTCCGTGCGCGCAGCGCTCGACGAGCTCTCGAGCTCGCAGGCCGAGCGCACACGTACGACGCACGAGGCGCTCCTGGACCGCATCGAGGACCAGCACGCTCACGTGACCTCACGTCTGGCCGACCTCGCGGCCGGTCACGGGGGCACCGTGGCCGCCGAGCGCGAGACGGCCGAGCGGCTCGCCGCGCTGACCACTGCGCTCGACGAGGCCCGCCGCAGCATCGAGGCGTTGCAGGGGGAGTGGCCGGCCCGGCTCGACCAAGCGGCCGCGGCCGCGCGGGCCAGTGCCGAGGGCGTCGTCGGAGAGGTGCGCGCCGAGGTCCGCACCCAGCTCGATGCCGTCCTCGCCGAGATGGCGAGGGCAGCCGGTGGGCTCGACGAGGCGAAGGTCCGCCTCGCGGCCCTCGTCGACGAGGCCCTGGGAGCGGGTGCCCCGACCACGCCCGCCGAGGCTCCGGGGACGCCGGTACGGCGATCGGCCCCTGCGAAGACCGCTCCCGCGAAGAAGCCGGTGGCCAAGCAGCAGGTAGCCAAGAAGCAGGTAGCCAAGAAGGCGCCAGCCAAGAAGCCGGTGCCCAAGCACCCGGTGGCCAAGCAGCCCGTGGCCAGGCAGGCACCAGCCAAGAAGCCGGCAGCGCAGAAGCCGCTTGCCGCGAAGCCGCCGGCGCCGAAGGCCGCGGCCAACAAGCCCGTAGCCAACAAGCCCGTAACCAACAAGCCCGTAACCAACAAGGCCGTAACCAACAAGGCCGTAACCAACAAGGCCGTAACCAACGAGGCCGTCGCGAGGACGTCGGTGGCGAAGGTGACGTCCATGACGGCTGCTCCCGACGCGGCGGCGACACCCGTGAAGGTGACGCCCCCGAAGGCTGCCCCCCCGAGGGCTGCCCCCCCGAAGGCGGTGAAGCGGGCGTCGGTGGGGGAGATGCCCGTCGTACCCAGCCCGTCGACCGCCATCGACGCGGCCTCAGCACCCTCGCCGAGCCCGGCGCGAGAGCCCGAGCGGCCGACGCCACCTCCTCCCGCCGCTGCCCCGACAGCCGCGCAAGGCGTCGCCGCACCGCGCCCACCGGCAGCTCCCGGGGACGACGGACGTCGGCTGTTCCGCCGGAAGAGACCCTGACCTGCGCGAGACAGGTCGGTCGTTAGCACGCACCCCCCTTGACGAGCGAGGACGACACGCGTGTAATTCTGTGCATGTCGTTCCCCCGGCGCGTGGACGGACCCCGTACCTCGCCGCGACACGAGCTCGCTGCACCGGTAGCGGCACCACCGCAGGAGGCGTGATGATCGAGCTGGTCGTGATGACGACGGGGACCGACGAGGCGGACGAGACGCTGCTCTCGTGGCAGGACAAGGCCCTCTGCGCCCAGACGGACCCGGAGTCCTTCTTCCCGGAGAAGGGCGGCTCCACCCGCGAGGCAAAGCGCATCTGCGTGAGCTGCGAGGTCAAGCAGGAGTGCCTGGAGTACGCGCTCATGCAGGACGAGCGGTTCGGCATCTGGGGCGGGCTGTCGGAGCGCGAGCGCCGTCGGCTCAAGCGCCAGGCTGTCTGACCCCGTCCGGAGGGGCCCAGCAGGTCGCTAGGCTGGGCTCGCCCGGCCGACGGGTGCGCCGTCCGAGGCGCGCCCCCCATCGCTGATTCGACGGTCCTTCCTCCATGCCACCGCGTTCCAAGCAGCCGATCCCCGACCCCGCCGCCCCGACGCCGACGACGGCTCGGCGCCCCGAGCGGCGCCGCACCCCGCGCAAGCCGTCCACGGTGGACGTGCTGGCCGTGCTGGTGGCGCACGACGGCGCCGAGTGGCTCCCGACGGCACTGGCCGCCCTGGCCGCCTCGACCCGCGCGCCTGCCCGCGTGGTGTGCGTGGACACAGGCAGCACGGACGGCAGCGCGGAGCTCCTGCGCGAGGCCTATGGAACGGTGCTGGAGCTTCCCCGCACAACGGGCTACGGCGCGGCCGTCGCCGCGGCGCTGGCTTCGCTGGGCGCGGAGGAGCCCGTGCCCGCGTGGGTGTGGCTGCTGCACGACGACGTCGCCGTCGAGCCCACCACGCTGGAGAAGCTGCTGGAGCACGCCTCGGAAAGCCCTTCCGCCGCCGTGCTCGGCCCGAAGGTCCGCGACTGGCACGACGACCGCTACCTCGTCGAGATCGGCTTCACCACCGACGCCGCCGGGCACCGGGAGACCGGCCTCGAGCACGGCGAGCACGACCAGGGCCAGCACGATGCGATCCGTGACGTCCTGGCGGTGGGAACCGCCGCCGCCCTGGTGCGCCGCGAGGTATGGGACCTGGTCGGCGGCCTCGACCCCGCACTGACCGTGTTCCGCGACGACCTCGACCTGGGCTGGAAGGTGAACGCGGCCGGCCACCGCGTGGTCGTGGTGCCCGGGGCACGGGTGCGCCACGTCCGGGCGGCCACCACCGGCCACCGGACGACCGACGCAGCTCCCGGCCGGGCGAGCAGCACGGATCGGCGGCACGCGCTGTACGTGCTCCTCGCGCACGCCGGTGGGCTGCGCCTGGCAGGACTCCTCCCACGGCTGCTGGTGGCCACCGTCCTGCGCTCGCTGGTGCTTCTCGTGACCCGCCAGCCCGCCGGGGCGGCGGACGAGTGGCGCGCGCTCGTGGCCGTCCTCGGCCACCCCGTGCGGCTGCACCGCGCGCGGCAGCGCCGGGCGAGCACGAGGGCGGTGTCGCAGCGGGCGCTGCGGCCCCTCTTCGCCTCGCGCGCCGTGCGGATCCGTGCCCGGCTCGGCGCGGTGGGCGACTGGGTCTCGGGCGGCACCCCGGCCGCTTCCCCCTTCGGCGGTCCCCTGAGCGAGCCCAGCCCCGACGGGAGCGACGCGTACGACGCCTACTCCCAGGCCGGCCCAGGGCTGCTTCGGACGCTGCTGCTGAGGCCTGGTGTGCTGCTCTTCCTCGGCCTCGTCGCGGTCGCGCTCGTCGCCGAGCGGTCGGTGCTGGCGATCCACGGGGGGTCGCTGCACGGCGGCGCGCTGCTGCCGCCGCCGCCGGGAGCGGCGGACCTGTGGGCGTCGTACGCCGCCTCCTGGCACGACGTCTCGGTGGGCACCCGGGCGGCCGCTCCGCCGGCGACCGCGGCGCTGGCACTGCTGTCGTCCGTGCTGCTGGGCAAGCCGTGGCTCGCGGTCGACACGCTGCTGCTCGCCAGCGTCCCCCTCGCGGGACTCACGGCGTACCTCGCAGCGTCCCGTGTGGTGCGCCATCTCTACCTGCGGCTGTGGGTCGCGGCGACGTGGGCCCTGCTCCCGGTGGCCACCGGCGCTGTGGCGGCGGGTCGCCTGGACGCGGCGGCCGTGCAGATCGGCCTGCCGCTGCTTGCTCTCGCCGGGGCGCACGTGCTGCTGCTCGACCCGGGTGAGCGGGGCTGGTGGCGCGTCTGGGGCCTGGGGCTCGCCCTCGCAGTGACGTCCGCGTTCGCACCGCTGCTGTGGCCGCTCGCGGCGGTCGTGCTGCTCGTCGGCGCCGGCGTGCTGCTGCGCCGTGGCCGCACGACCCGGGCCGTGGCGGCTGTCGTGGTCGCGCTGGTGCCGGCCGCCGTCCTCTTCCCGTGGTCCTTCGCCGCCCTCGGAGAGCCGTCCCTGCTCGTCGCCGGCCAGCAGCCGGCGGACCAGTCGCTGCCGGCGTGGCACCTGGTCCTGCTGGGCCCGGGCGGCCCAGGCGTGCCCGTGGCGCTGATCACCGCAGGTGTGCTGCTCGCCGCGCTCGCAGGACTGATGCGCGCCTCGTTCCAGCGGCTGGCACTGGCGGCGTGGGGGGTCGGCCTGCTCGGCCTGGTGCTCGCGGCCGTCCTGGCCAGGACCCAGGTCCTGGGCCGCGTGTCCTGGCCGGGGGTCCCGCTGCAGGTCACCGGCCTGTTCCTGCTCGTGGCAGCCATCGTCGCCGGCCACGGCGCCCGCCGGCAGCTGGCCGGGCACAGCTTCGGGTGGCGGCAGGTCGCCGCAGTCGTGACGGCCGCGCTTGCCGCGGCGACGCCGGTGGTGGCCGCGGCGGCCTGGGTCGTGCGCGGCGCCGATGATCCGCTGAGGCGCGGCGGCACCGACGTGCTGCCGGCGTTCGCCCGCGCGGAGGTGGAGTCGACCCCCGGGCTGCGGGCCCTGGCCCTCGTCCCTCGCGGTGATGGCCGGCTTGGCTACGCCGTGCTGCGCGGCGGGGCGCTCACCACCGAGCTGGCGGGCCTGCGCCCGCTCGCTGACCAGCGGCAGGCGCTCGACCGCGTCGTCGCCGACCTCGCCTCGCCCCGCGGCTCGGATGCCGCCGAGGCGCTGGCGACGCGCGCCATCCGGTACGTCGTGCTCCGCTCGGGGCCCGGCGCGGACACCGTCACCGCCGCGCTCGATGCCCAGCCCGGTCTGGTCCGCCGTACCGCGGGCTCCGTGGACCTCTGGCGGGTGGTCGCGCCCAGCAACCGGCTCTCGCTGCTCCCGCCGTCGCTCGCCGAGCGGGCGCTGGCGGGTGACCGCGCGCCCGGCCTGGACGCCCTGCGCCTGGCGCCGCCGACTCCGCTGGTGGCCGGTCGTGAGGGTGCGTCCGTCACGCTGCCATCGGGGGAACCCGGCCGGCTGCTGGTGCTTGCCGACGCGCGTGAGGGCGGCTGGCGGGCCAGCGTGGACGGGCGTGAGCTGCCGCGCCGTACGGCGTGGGGCTGGGCCCAGGCCTTCGAGGCCCCCGCAGGTGGCGGCCGGCTCGAGCTCACCCACGCGCAGTCGGGCAGGCAGGCGGCCCTGGTGACACAGCTCGTGGCCACCCTCGCGGTGCTCCTGCTGGCCGTGCCGGCCGGGCGCCGCCGTACCGGCCTGGAGGACGACGTGGATGTGGAGGACGACGTGAGTGACGCCCGCCGGACGAGGGCCGCGCTGTGACCCGCCCCCCGCTGGCCCTCGGGGCCGTCGTGCTGGCGCTCGCCCTCGGCACCGGTGCCGTCTCCGCCGTCGGCACACCCGGCCCGAGCCAGGGCGGCGGGCGCGATGTCGAGGTGCTCGGCGCCACGGCGGTCTGCCCCGACGTGCGCCAGGTCGCCGGCGTCTACCAGACCCGCGTCAGCGTCGGGTCGGCACCGCTGCCTGCTGGGCGCACGGCGACCGGCGGCTCGATCGTCAGCACGGTCGTGCAGGATCCGGGCCCGCCGACCACGGTGCCGATCGAGGCGCCCGGCCAGGTCGCGGTGGGCCTGGCGACGCGGATCCCGAGGAACGGCGTCGTGGTCTCTGCCACCGGGGCCCTGGCCACGGGTCTGGAGGTCGAGCAGGTCGCGCGCGCCAACGACGGCCCCTTCCGCGGGCTCGCCGGGCTCCGGTGCGAGGCGCCCAAGCGCGACGCCTGGTTCATCGGGGCGAGCACGCGGGTCATCGACACCTCGATGCTCGTGCTGGCCAACGTCGACGACACGCCCTCGACCGTCGACGTCACCGCGTTCGGGCGGCAGGCCGCGGTGGACCCCCGTCCCGGTCAGGGCCTGACCGTGCGGCCGCACAGCCGCCTGCGCATCCCGCTCGACGTCCTCGCCCCCGACCAGGACTTCCTGGCCGTGCGCGTGCTGAGCCGTCAGGGACGCGTGGTGGCTGCGCTGAGCGACGCACGGTACGTCGGCGGCAAGCCGCTCGGCTTCGACTACGTCCCGCAGGCCCTGCCGCCGGCCCGGACGGTCGTGGTGCCGGGGCTGCCGCAGGGCCCGGGCGTGCGCGGGCTGCTGGTCGGCAACCCGACGGACGACGACACCACGGTCAGCGTCCAGGTGACGCTGAACGACGGTCAGTTCGTGCCCAGCGGCATGGCCGAGATCGGCGTGGCCGCCCACCGGACCACCCTGATCGACCTCTCGGCTGTCACCGCCAGGTCGCCGGTGACGGTGACCGTGACGTCCTCGGGGCCACCCGTGGTCGCCGGCGGCTACCTCGTCGAGGCGCAGCAGTTCCAGCCTGGCGGAATCAGGGAGATGGCGTTCGCCGGCTCGTCGAGCCCGCTGTCCGGATCCGCGCTGCTCACGGACCTCGTCATCAACCGGCCGACCGAGAGCACCCTGCTGCTCAGCGCGCCGGCCGACGCGGCGACCGTGGTCGTGACGCCCATCTCCGTCCTGGGAGTGCCCGGTTCGCCGCCTCGGCCGCGGACGGTCGAGATCCCGGCGGGCCGCACGGTGCTCGTCCGGCTGTCCACCTTCTTCCCGCCGGGCACGAGCGCACAGCTGGCCCTCGAGGTGCGTCCCGGTGCCGACTCCGGGCCGGTCTACGCGAGCCGCTACCTGCGCGAGCGCGGTGGCCGCGGCCCCCTGGCCACGCTGCTCACCCTGCAGGGCCCGGCGCAGCTGGTGGCCCGACCGGTCGCGGTGCAGGACGACGGGGCCGGCTACCCCTGACCCGGGTCGAGCTCGTCGGGGTCCAGCCCCAGCAGGTCGGCGACCGCCTCGACGATGACCTCGTGCACCAGCTCAGCCAGGTCCTCGGGGCTCTCGGCCCGTAGCTCGAGCGGTCGGCGGTAGACCACGACGAGCCCTGGCTCGGCCCGCGCGAGCGCGACGTCGCCGGCGGCCGAGCCGTCGTCCAGCACACCGTCCCCCGGCTCGTCGAGAGGCGGCGGGACGTCCTCCACCAGCACGCGCAGGTCACCGAGCTGCTCGCCCCACCGGCGGTGGAGCGCGCGGACCTCGTCGTGGACGATCGCGGTGAACTGCTCCGCGCGCGTTCGCCAGGCGGGGACACGTACGACGCGGGTGCCGACCTGCACGCCCTCGGGCAGCAGCCCGCCGCGCCGTCCGCGCCCGCGCCGCTCGCGCCGGCGTGGTGGGGTCACCGTGCGAGCCTGGCACGCGACACGGCACGCATGGTGGCCGCAGGCACCAGGGACGGCTAGCGTCCTGCCACGTGAGTCCTGTCCGACGCTGCTCCCGCACCGCCTGTGCGCAGCCGGCTGTCGCGACGCTCACCTACGTGTACGCCGACTCAACCGCCGTGGTGGGCCCGCTGGCCACCTACGCCGAGCCCCACACGTACGACCTGTGCGACGCGCACGCCCAGCGCCTGACGGCGCCACGCGGGTGGGAGGTCGTGCGCCACGACCCCGACCCGGCTCAGACGCGGCTGCGCAGCAGCGACGACCTCGAGGCCCTCGCCGACGCGGTGCGCGAGGCGGGCCGCCCGGAGCAGCAGCGCGCCCCGGTGTACGCCGAGACCAGTGGTCGGCGCGGGCACCTGCGCGCCCTCCCCACACCCACCTGACTGTCCGTTTCGTCTCCGTCTGGGCACGACACGCCCGTTTCTCAAGCCGAACGACCGTTGCTCCGAAAGGGTCAGTGACACCAGCCCACCCCGTCAGGAGCGCCCTCCGATGTCCCTCGTCACCACCCCGGCCCGCGAGCTCGCCACCTGCGTGCACTGCGCCAGCAGCCGGGTCATGAGCATCAGCATGACCCTGACCGACGGCTCGGCCGTCGACTTCGTCTCCTGCCACACCTGCGAGCGCAAGACCTGGACCGAGTCGGGCACCGGCCTGGAGGTCTCCGAGGTGCTGCGCAAGGCCCGCAAGACCAGCGCCGCCTAGCCTCCCGAGGCGGGGCGGTTGGCCCTGCGCCAGGCGGTTAGGGTCGTGACGTGACCGACCTGTCCGCCATCGTCAAGGCCTACGACGTCCGTGGCGTCGTCCCCGAGCAGCTCGACGCCCGCATCGCCCGCGCGCTCGGCGCCGCCTTCGCCCGGTTCACCGGCGCTGCCACCGTGGTGATGGCCCGGGACATGCGCGATTCCGGCGTGGAGCTCAGCCGGGCCTTTGCCGAGGGCGTCACGGCGCAGGGTGTCGACGTCGTCGACGCCGGGCTCGGTTCCACCGACCTGCTCTACTTCGCGGCGGGCTCGATGGGCGTGCCCGGGGCGATGTTCACCGCCTCGCACAACCCGGCGAAGTACAACGGCATCAAGCTCTGCCTGGCCGGTGCCCGTCCCGTCGGGCAGGACACCGGCCTCGCGCAGGTGCGCGCCGACGCGGAGCGCTTCCTGGACGAGGGCGTGCCGAGCACCGGCAGCGGCAGCGTCACCGAGCAGGCGCTGCTCCCGGCGTACGCGAAGCACGTGCGCGGCCTCGTGCCCGGCCTGGACGGGATGCGCCCGCTGAACGTGGTCGTCGACGCCGGCAACGGGATGGGCGGCTACACGGTGCCGGCCTGCCTCGACGGGTTGCCGCTGGAGGTCGTGCCGATGTACTTCGAGCTCGACGGCTCCTTCCCGAACCACGAGGCGAACCCGATCGAGCCCGACAACGTGCGCGACCTGCAGGCGAAGGTGGTCGAGACCGGGGCCGATCTCGGCCTGGCCTTCGACGGCGATGCGGACCGCTGCTTCGTCATCGACGAGAAGGGCGGCATCGTCAGCCCCTCGACCCTGACGGCGCTCATCGCCGCGCGTGAGCTGGCCCGGGTGCCTGGCTCCGTGGTGATCCACAGCCTCATCACCTCACGGTCGGTCCCGGAGGTCGTCCGTGAGCACGGCGGCACGCCCGTGCGCACCCGCGTGGGTCACTCCTTCATCAAGTCCGAGATGGCCGCGCACGACGCAGTCTTCGGCGGGGAGCACTCCGGTCACTTCTACTTCCGTGACTTCTGGAACGCCGACTCCGGCATGCTCGCCGCGCTCCACACCCTCGCTGCCCTCGGCGAGCAGCCACTCCCGCTGTCGGCCCTGCTGTCGGAGTACGACCGGTACGCCGTCTCCGGCGAGATCAACTCGGTCGTGAACGACACGGCGAGCAAGCTCGACGAGCTCGCCACCCGGTACGCCGAGTCGCCCCAGGACGAGATGGACGGCCTCACCGTGGACCTCGGCGACGGGGCTTGGTTCAACGTGCGCCCGTCGAACACCGAGCCGCTGCTCCGCCTGAACGTCGAGGCGCGCGACGAGGGCACGATGGCGGCGACCCGTGACGCGGTGCTCGCCGTGATCCGCTCCCGCTAGGGTTGCCCGCATGAAGCTGGACCCCGCGCTGCTCGAGATCCTCGCCTGCCCTGACTGCAAGGCGCCGCTGCGCACGGATCAGCCCGACGCCGAGGCGTCGACAGAGCTCGTCTGCACCGGCTGCGGCCTCGCCTACCCTGTCCGCGACGACATCCCCGTGCTGCTCGTCGACGAGGCGCGCCGGCCTTCGTGAGCACTCGGTGACCACGACCGCGGACCTGCTCGACGACGCTGCCGGCCTGGACACCGCCGACCCGCAGGGCATGCTGCGCGCGGTGGCCTCCAGCGCTGCGCAGGTGCGCGAGGCGGCGGCGCTCACCGCGGAGGCCGGCGTGGCCCGGCTCGGTGGTGAGGACCTGCCGCGCTCCGTCGTCGTCCTGGGCATGGGCGGCTCGGCGATCGCCGGTGACGTGCTCTCCGCCGTCGCCGGCCCCGAGTGCCCCGTGCCCATGGTCGGGGTGCGTGGCCACCACCTGCCCGTCTGGGTCGGAGCGGCCGACCTCGTCGTGGCCGTGTCCTGCTCCGGGAGCACCGAGGAGACCCTGGCTGCGCTGGAGGAGGCTGTGCGCCGTGGCTGCCGCCTGCTCGTCGTCGGTGCGGCCGGCTCGCCGCTGCACGACCTCGCGTCGCGCGGCCGGGGCGTCTTCGTGCCCGTGACGCAGGGGCGTCAGCCGCGCGCGTCGGTGTTCGCGCTCGCCACCCCGCTCGTCATCGCGGCCGACGCGCTCGGGCTCCTGTCCTGCAGCCCCGAGGAGGTGGAGGCCACGGCCGTGCTGCTCGAGCAGCTCGCGGGCCGCCACCGGCCGGACGCCGAGGCCTCGCTCAACCCGGCGAAGACCCTCGCCCTGGCCCTTGCCGGTCAGCTCCCCGTCGTGTGGGGCGCATCGCCGCTCACGGCGGTTGCGGCCTACCGGTTCGCGTGCCAGCTCAACGAGAACGCGAAGACGCCTGCCGTCTGGGGTGCACTTCCCGAGGCCGGTCACAACCAGGTCGTCGCCTTCGACGGCCCGTTCTCCGCGGGACAGGACCTCGACCTCTTCCGCGACCGCACCGAGGACGACGACGGCGGCACCCGGATGCACCTGGTGCTGCTGCGTGACACGGAGGAGCACCCCCGGGTCGCGCGGCGGGCGGACGTCGTCACGGACCTGGCGCGCAGCCGTGGCCTTGACGTCAGCAGCCTCCTGGCCGAGGGCTCCTCGCCGTTCCAGCGCATCGCCTCTCTCGTGCACCTCGCGGACTGGGCCACGACCTATCTCGCACTCGCGGCGGGCATCGACCCGACGCCGGTGCAACCCATCGACGAGCTGAAGGACGCCCTCCGCAGATGAGCGCTTCCGGTGGCAACAAGGCGATCGTGGCGGCCCTCGCGGCCAACCTGGCGATCGCGGGGGCCAAGCTCGTGGGCTTCCTGGTGACCCGTTCCTCGTCGATGCTCGCGGAGGCCATCCACTCGCTGGCCGACTCCGGCAACCAGGTGCTGCTGCTCGTGGGAGGGCGCCGCGCCCGGCGCGAGGCCGACGTGCGGCACCCGTTCGGCTACGGCCGCGAGCGCTACTTCTACGCCTTCGTGGTGTCGGTCGTGCTGTTCACGGTCGGCTCCATGTTCGCGATCTACGAGGGCATCGCGAAGATCCGGCACCCGCACCACATCGACTCCGCCTTCGTCGCCGTGGCGATCCTCGTCTTCGCGATCGTCGCCGAGACGTTCTCCTTCCGCACCGCCATCCGCGAGACCCGGCCGCTCAAGGGCGGCATGTCGTGGGTCGCGTTCATCCGGCACGCCAAGAGCCCCGAGCTCCCCGTCGTGCTGCTGGAGGACCTCGCCGCCCTCGTGGGGCTGGTGCTCGCGCTCCTCGGCGTGACGCTCACCACGGTCACCGACGACCCGGTCTGGGACGGCATCGGCACGCTGTCGATCGGGCTGCTGCTCGGTGCGGTTGCGGTGGTGCTCGCGATCGAGATGAAGGGGTTGCTGATCGGCGAGTCCGCCAGCCGTGCCTCGGTCGACGCGATCCGCGTCGCGCTGGTGGACGGCACGACCGTCACCCGCGTCATCCACCTCAAGACGCTGCACCTGGGGCCGGACGAGCTGCTCGTGGCGGCGAAGATCGCCGTGGCCCCCGGGCTGGGGCTGCCCGAGGTGGCCCAGGCCATCGACGCCGCCGAGGTGCGCGTGCGGGCCGTCGAGCCGCTGGCCCGGCAGCTGTACCTCGAGCCCGACCTCGACCGGGGTCCGACCGGCTAGAGCCGCTTGAGCGCCATCTGCAGGCGGCACCGCGTAGTGACGATGCCGGCCTCGTCCGTGACGGTGACGTCGACGGGGAAGACGGCCAGGTCGCGCTCCGCCACCGAGGAGCGCACCCCCGCCTCGTCGCAGGCGAGCTCGGCGGTCGCGAGCACTCTTCCGCGTGCGATGGCCACGTAGCTGATCTCGGCGCCCTTGATGAGCGGCACGCAGCCGTGCGCCACCAGGTCTTCGAACGCACTGAGGCAGACGGCGGCAGCGGCGGTCTCCGCCAGGCCGAACAGCGTGGCGGCGTGCGGGCCGTCCAGGTGGTTGCGCAGGCCCTCAGCTGCATGGAGCTCCAGCACCGCCCGGGTGCGGTCCAGCTCGCGCACCCGTGCGCCCAGCGTCCGGGCGTACGGCGTGCTGGTCACCACGGCCTGCTCCAGGCCCGGGTCGACGGGGGGCATGCCCTCGAGCGTCGCACGCGGGCGCTTCGCGGCGCGAGCGGGCACCGACGCCGGTGACCCGCTCTGACACACTTGAGGGGTCTGCACGCACCACTGATGGGATCACGATGGACTTCAAGGTCGCCGACCTCTCCCTGGCCGAGTTCGGTCGCAAGGAGATCCGCCTCGCCGAGCACGAGATGCCCGGGCTGATGGCGATGCGCGCCGAGCACGGCGACAGCAAGCCGCTCACGGGTGCGCGTGTCACGGGCTCGCTCCACATGACCGTGCAGACCGCAGTGCTCATCGAGACCCTCGTCGCGCTCGGCGCCGAGGTGCGGTGGGCGAGCTGCAACATCTTCAGCACGCAGGACCACGCCGCCGCCGCGGTCGCCGTCGGGCCCGCCGGCTCGGTGGACGCGCCTGCCGGCATACCGGTGTTCGCCTGGAAGGGCGAGACGCTGGAGGAGTACTGGTGGTGCACGGAGCAGGCCCTCGCCTGGGGCTCCGAGTCCGGGGAGACCGGCCCCAACATGATCCTCGACGACGGCGGCGATGTGACGCTGCTCGTGCACAAGGGCGTGGAGTACGAGAAGGCCGGTGCCGTGCCGTCGGCGTCCGAGACCGACTCCGAGGAGTGGGGCGTCATCGTCGAGACGCTGCGCCGATCGCTCGCCGCGGACCCCCAGCGGTTCACGCGGATGGCCGCCGGCATCAAGGGGGTCACGGAGGAGACGACGACAGGTGTCCACCGCCTCTACGAGTTCGCCAAGGCGGGCACGCTGCTGTTCCCGGCGATCAACGTGAACGACTCGGTGACGAAGTCGAAGTTCGACAACCTCTACGGCTGTCGCCACTCCCTCGTCGACGGCATCAACCGCGCGACCGACGTGATGCTCGCGGGCAAGACCGCCGTCGTCTGCGGGTTCGGTGACGTGGGCAAGGGCTCGGCAGAGTCGCTCCGGGCGCAGGGCGCGCGGGTCGTGATCACCGAGATCGATCCCATCTGCGCGCTGCAGGCGGCGATGCAGGGCTACCAGGTGGTGCGCCTGGAGGACGTCGTCGAGACGGCGGACGTGTTCATCACCACCACCGGCAACAAGGACATCATCATGGCCGCCGACATGGCCGCGATGAAGCACCAGGCGATCGTGGGCAACATCGGCCACTTCGACAACGAGATCGACATGGCCGGTCTGGCCAAGGTCCCCGGCATCGTCCGGGTGAACATCAAGCCGCAGGTCGACGAGTGGGTCTTCCCCGACGGCCACTCGATCATCGTGCTGTCCGAGGGCCGGCTGCTCAACCTCGGCAACGCCACCGGCCACCCGAGCTTCGTGATGAGCAACTCCTTCACCAACCAGACCATCGCCCAGATCGAGCTCTGGACGAAGACCGACCAGTACCCGCTCGGCGTCTACGTCCTTCCGAAGCACCTTGACGAGAAGGTCGCTCGGCTGCACCTGGACGCGCTCGGTGTGCGGCTCACCGAGCTGCGCAAGGAGCAGGCGGAGTACATCGGCGTCGACGTCGAGGGCCCGTACAAGCCAGACCACTACAGGTACTGACGCGAGCGAAAGCGCCTTGTCACCCGGGGGAGAGGCCATCTCGGACCCCACCTGCCTGGTCCGGCTCTGACCCCGCCTAGTCCTTTCTGCTCATCTGTGCACCCACTGCTACATGCGGGGGGGTTCGGCGGCCGATCGTCCAGTTTGTCGGGTGCAGACAGCGCCCCCTCCCTCCGGGGCCGCCCCATGCTCAACGTCGCGCGCAAGATGCTCCCGCTGCTCCTCAGCGTCGCCCTGGTCGTGGGGCTCGGCGTCGTCGCGGCCTGGGGGCACCTCACGAACGCCAAGCACGTCGACGCGGCCAAGCGCGCTGACCGGGTGCGGATGGAGCAGACCCTCAGCGGGCTGACCAGCCAGTACCTGCAGTTCGTGTTCCTGGACACCCAACGTGCCGGGGCCACGGTTCGCTGGAGCCTGCGCCCGGGCGATCCGGCTGACCGGGCCGGTCTGCGGCGCATCGCCGAGACGTCCCACCTCGCGACCTACGGTGCCACGCTCACGTCGACCACCGGCCGGCCGCTGAACGGCTGGGCACGCGAGGAGCTCCCCTCCCCGACCGACCCCGGTTTCACCCCGCTGCGGGCGGCGCTCGCGGCCGGCAAGCCGGGGCTGTCGTCCGTCCTGCGGGCAGGTGACCGGGCGCTCGTCGCCTTCGCCGTACCGGTCGTGCAGGACGGCGCCGTCGTCGCGCTGCTCACCTCCTACGCCGACGCCCGTGAGTGGCCGCTGCAGGAGTACGACACGACCATCCACCTCGGTGCCGACTCCGCGACCTACGTGCTCGACCCTGAGCGGGTTGTCGCTGCCTCCAGCAAGACCTCCGCCGTCGGCACCCGTCTCCGTGGCCTGCCCGCGGTCGTCACCTCCGGTGCCACCGGCATCCTCGACGCCCGGCGTGGCGGGGCGGAGCAGGTGGTCTCGTACGCCTCGGCCGGCCACGGGTGGACCACGGTGACCCTCCAGGGGACCCAAGCGTTCTCCGGTGGCGCGCAGTCCCGGAACCAGCGCGACGCCCTGTTCCTGATCGTCCTGCTCACCGTCGTGGTCCTCCTGCTCGCGGGTCTGAACCACTCCCGGCAGCAGGCGCTGCGCAGGCTCGCCGACGAGCGGCTCCACGACCCGCTCACCGGGCTGGCGCAGCGACGGTTGTTCGCCTACCGGTTCGACGCCGCGCTCGCGCGCCAACGGCGCACCCGGCAGCCCCTGGCGGTGCTCTACTGCGACCTGGACGGCTTCAAGGGCGTCAACGACGCCTTCGGCCACAACGTGGGTGACCAGCTCCTCGCTGCCGTGGCTGCGCGGCTGCGCTCGGTGACGCGGGAGGACGACTTCGTCGCACGGCTCGGCGGCGACGAGTTCGCGGTCGTCCTCGAGGGCACGGACGTCGCCGAGGTGCAGGAGGTGGTGACGCGGCTGCGCAGCTGCGTCCAGCAGCCCCTGACCTTGGGCGCGCACACCCTCGAGCCCCGGATCAGCGTCGGAGCCGCGGTGCTGCGTGACCCCGCCCGTGCCGACGACCTGCTTCGCGAGGCCGACATGGCCATGTACCGGGTGAAGAGCGGCTCCGTCCCCGAGGCGCTCGTGGTCCTCAGCTCGCTGACTTCCTCGACGAGCGAGCCGTTCCTCCCACGTGCATCCGGGGAGATCTCGGCGCGCAGGTGATGGGCTGCTCGAGCCTGCTCCGCAGGGTTCGACTAGTTCCCACCGGACAGAACACAGCCGTGAGCTCCTCGCGCCCGTCAGGAGGCGGTGACGACGGTTGCTCCGAGCGGTCGAGCCGTCTGGAGCTCCTGCTGGCGCACGTCCCGGACGCCGTCGTCGCGATCGACACCACCTTGCGAATCACGGAGTGGAACCCGGCGGCGGTCGCGATGTTCGGCTGGTCACGTGAGGAGCAGCTGGGCCGCAGCATCCTGGACGCGATTCCGAAGGAGCGGCACGGCGTCTTCCACGAAGTGTTCGAGCGGCTGCGCGACGGGGACTCTGTGGAGCCCTACGAGTCGGTCCGCTTGAACCGGGACGGAAGCAGGCACCCGGTGCTCACGCACCCGGCGGCGCTCTGGTCCGAGGGCGCGTTCGTGGGGGGAGTTGCCATCCTGCGCGACCCGACCGAGCGGCAGCGGCTCGAGGCGCGGCTGGCGCGGCTGCTGGAGGCCATGCCGGTGACGGTCGCCTGCTTCGACGACCTCGGCACCGTGACGTACGTCGCGGGGGGAGCGGTCGATGCCGATGCGCCCCTCGCCGTCGGCTTTCCCCTGAGCGAGGAGCTGGCTCCTGGGAGCGCCCTGCACCAGGCAGTGCAGGAAGTCCTGTCGGGTGGCGCGCCCAGCGACCTGCAGGTCTGGTTCCGCGGCCAGCTCTGGCAGTGCCACGTCGGAGTGCTCGTCGAGGAGGCCGTGCCGGGCGGGGTGCCGCTGCGCACGGGCTTCCTCACGGCCGTCGACGTGACCGCCGAGCAACGGGTCGAGGAACGGCTCAGCGAGGTGCTGGCGGCCGCCCCCATGGCCGTCACGAGCTTCGACGCCGAGGGCATGATCACGCACGCCGCGGGGTCGGGCTACGCGCTGCTGGGCATCGACCCGGCGACGACCCTGGGCGAGAACCTGCTCGAGCTGTACGGCGACAACGCCGACGTGCGGACCGGCACGCTGCGCTGTCTGAGCGGTAGCGCCACGGACGTCGTCACCGAGTACGGCGACCGGATCTGGCAGCTGCACTTCCGTCCCTACCGGGGCGGGGACGGCAGCATGAGCGGTGGCGTGATCATCGCCCAGGACGCGACGAGCTGGCTCGCCCTTGGCGGGGAGCCCGAGGACGCACAGGGGACCGTGCCGTCCGTGCCTGAGCCCCTGCTCGAGTTCCTCGACCGGGACGAGGTCACCGGTCTGCCGGGGCGTCGCGCGCTGCAGAAGCGCTTGCTGGCCCGCTTCCCCGCCGAGGGGGCGCGTGCCGTGGCGGTCCTGAACGTCGACGGGTTCGCCGCGGTCAACGAGACCTACGGCGCGGACGTCGGCGACAGCGTGCTGCGAGCCCTCGGTGAGCGACTCGAAGGGGAGCGGGGGACAGCGGTTGTCGGGCGTTGGCACGCCGACGAGTTCCTCGTGGTCCTCGAGGGGCCGGATGCGCCCAGGAACATCGAGGAGCTCACGAGCCGGCTCCTCGCTGCTGCCCGTGAGCCCTTCAGCGCCAGTGGCGGCGGTGACGTCGAGCTGAGCATGTGCGCCGGGCTGGCAAGCACCGAGAGCACTGCCGGCCGCGACCTGCTGCCCGCGGCGCACACGGCCCTGCGCGCCGCGAAGTCCACCGGGCGCGACCGGTTCGCTTGGTACGACCCGCAGCGGGACCGCACCGCGGGCGGCCCGGGCCTCGCCCGTGAGCTGCAGACCGCGCTCGCCACGGACCAGCTGCTGCTGCACTTCCAGCCGATCGTCTCGCTCGCGGACGACACCGTGATCAGCCTCGAGGCGCTGGTGCGCTGGCAGCACCCGGAGCGCGGGCTCCTGCCGCCGTACGAGTTCATCGAGATGGCCGAGCGCACCGGGCTGATCGGTCCACTGGGCCGCTGGGTGCTCGGCCAGGCCACGCGCGTGGCCTGCGAGCTCGTCGCTCGTGTCGGGGGCATCGCCAGCGTGGCGGTCAACCTGTCGGCGCGCCAGCTGGCGGACCCGCACCTCGTCGACCACGTGACCGAGGCCTTGGAGCACAGCTCCTGCGCGCCCTCCGCCCTGGTGCTGGAGGTGACCGAGACGGCGCTGCTGGCGGACATGGAGCTGGCCGTGGCGACGATGGTCAAGCTCAAGGAGCTCGGGGTCCAGCTGGCCCTGGACGACTTCGGGACCGGCTACTCCTCCCTGCTGTACCTCAAGCACTTCCCGGTCGACAAGCTCAAGATCGACCGGAGCTTCGTGAGCGGGCTGGGCACCAGCCCCAACGACTCGGCGATCGTCGCCTCCACCGTGTCTCTCGCCCGCACGATGGGCATCGACGCCGTCGCCGAGGGCGTCGAGACGATGAGCCAGCTCACCTTGCTGACCCGCATGGGCTGCGACCAGGCGCAGGGCTTCCTGTTCAGCCGGCCGCTCCCCATCGACCGGCTGCTCGGCTGGCTGCACGAGCGACCGGGCACCTCCCCGCGCCGGTCGTCCGAGTCGCGGGAGACCGGGCCGGCCGTCACCATCATCCTGCAGCTGCACGCGGAAGCGGCGAGCCTGCACACGATCGCTGCCGCGGTGAACGCCGCTGGTCACCGCACGAGCCGAGGGATGCGCTGGAGCGCGCAGTCTGTGGCGCTCGTCATCGCCGAACACCAGTACCCCAGCATCAGCCTCCCGCGCTGACCCCGCGTTTGTTGTGAGACTCACAAGAAACTTTTGTGAGATTCACGGGCCCGCTGTGCAGGTGCCCACCGGATCTGTGGCGTACTTCACAGCACCGGCCGCACTCGCACCAGCCCTGGGAGCCCCATGTCCCGCACGACGACCCGCCTGCTCGCCGGGCTCGTGATCGGCGGCGCACTCGCCGCCTGCTCCGCCGCCCCGGAGCCTGACACCCTCTCCTTCGGTCCGGACGGGGTGGGCGGGACGCCGACGGCCACGGCCGGGACGCTCCCGACAGGCGGGCCGGTCGCCCCGGGCACCACGCCCACCGGCGCGACCTCGGGCGGCGTCCCCGGCACCACCACCGCAGGCACCACCACCGGTACGACGGGGAGCTCGACGGGCGGGACCACCGCCGGGACGGGTGGCACGACGGGTGGGACGACGGGGGGCACCACCAGCCACCTGTTCAGCGACGCAGAGGACCGCCTCGGCATCACGCCCACCTCGATCACCATGTGCGCGCACGCCGCCCTCACCTACGGCTCGGTCTTCCAGACCACGGCCGACGACTTCAACGTCTTCTGGGACGCGATCAACGAGGAGAAGGGCGGGATCTACGGCCGCGAGGTCACCGTGACCTACGAGAACGACAACTACGACCCCAACACCGCGGTGGAGGCGGCGACGGCCTGCAAGCGCAAGGGCATCTTCATGCTCCTCGGCGGCATCGGGTTCGACCAGATCCCGACCGTCCGCAACTGGGCCGAGACCAACCACCAGCTGTACCTGCACCACACGGCGACCGTGAAGGGCAGCGAGGGGCTGCAGTACAGCTTCACCGAGCTCCCGAGCGTGGAGCGCATGGGTGAGGGCTTCGGTCAGCTCTACCTGTCCAGGTACAGCGGCAAGAAGGTCGGCGTGGTCGAGCGTGACAGCGCCAACTGGAAGCCCGGCGCCGCGGAGTTCCGCCGCATGCTATCCGCCGCGGGGGTGTCGGTCGTGAAGGACAACCTCGTCCCTGACAAGAAGCACAACTACACGCAGGACATCCTGGACATGAAGAACGCCGGGGCAGAGGTCGTCTTCCTCTGGGAGAACGCCCTGAACTCCACCGAGTTCATCGTGCAGGCGAAGCGCCAGTCCTACCACCCGCAGTACCTGATGTTCCCCTTCAACCTGACGTCCCAGACGCTGGGCGCCGACGCCCTCAGCCCGCCACTCGACGGCGTCGCGATGTACCCCGCCTACTCCTACGGCGACTACTCCGGCTCGTTCTCGGCGTACGCGGACGACATCAGGCTGTTCGAGGCGCAGTACAAGAAGTACCGGTCCGGCACCGACCTCACAGGGGCGGCCGGGGACCTGCTCTTCCTGAACTGGACCGGGCAGAAGGCGCTCTACGCGCAGCTGCTCGCGTGCGGCAAGGACTGCACCCGCAACACGTTCGTCGACGTGCTCACCGGCTACCACGCGCGGCCGACCTCGAGCGCCTGCGTCATCGACTTCACGACCGGCGACGGGCACCACGGCGCGGAGGGCCTGAACTTCATGCAGACCTACACCGCGCCGTCCGGCAAGGTGAACTGGCGCAACAGCCGCGCCTGCGTCGGGCGGCCCTGATGGGGCAGACGCTCGTCCTCGGCCTGATCGCCGGCGGCATCTACGCGCTGTTCGCGGTGGGCATCGTCCTCGTGCACCGCGGCACGGGCGTGCTGAACTTCGCCCAAGGGGAGATCGGCACGGCGGCCTTGCTCGCGGCGTACGTCGTGGTGCACGACCTCCACCAGCCCTGGGTGCTCGGAGCCCTCGTCGCCGTCGCCGTCGCCGCGCTGCTCGGAGGCGGCTTCGAGTTCCTGGTCGTCCGCCGCATGATCTCCTCCGACCCTGTCTCGACCGCCGTGGCGACCGTCGGCCTGACGCTCACGTTGGTCTCGCTCGAGATCATCTACGTCGGGGACAGCGGCAAGGTGCTGGACAACCCCTTCGACAGCGGGCGCTCCGTCGCAGGCGTCATCGTGTTCCCGCACCAAGTGCTCGCGATCGTCGTCGCGCTCGCTCTCGGGTTCGGCCTTCAGAGGCTGCTCCGGCGCACCGACTTCGGACTCGGCATCCTCGCTGCTGCTCAGGACCCCGCCGCCGTACGGCTCGTGGGGGTCCCCCTCTCACGGGTGTCCCTCGCGGTGTGGGGGATGGGTGGGGCGCTGTCCGGTCTGGCGGCGCTGCTCGCCGAGCCCACCGTCGGCCTGATCACGCCCGGCTTCGCGAGCGAGTTCTTCGTCTTCGGTCTCGCGGCGGCCGTCATCGGCGGGCTCGGGTCGCTGCCGGGAGCCGTCGCCGGGGCACTGGCCCTCGGGGTGCTCGAGGCCGCGGAGCAGCGGTACCTGCCGCTCGAGGTGCCCGGGGAGCGCTACCTGCTCCTGCTCGCGGTCGTGCTCGTCGCCCTGCTGGGGCGGGCCGTCGCCCCCGAGCTGCGCGCCCGGCTCGGCTCCGCACCGCACGTCGCGGAGGTGTCGGCATGACCACCTCAGCCCTGGCGCTCCAGGCACCGCGCCGCGTGCAGCTCCCGGTGCCCGGGGTGCTCGTCGCGCTCGTCCTGGTTGCCGTGCTGCCCCCGGTGCTGGGCCGCGCAGGGGCGCTCTCGGACGTGAACGCCCTGCGCTTCTGTGCCGCCACCGCCTTCGCGATCGCCGGCCTGTCGCTCAACGTCCTCATGGGGTACGCCGGCCAGATCTCCCTCGGCCAGTACGCCTTCGTGGGTGTCGGCGCTTTCACCACCGGCCTGGTCACGGGTGTCAACGACCTACGGCTCCCCTGGCTGGTCGGGCTCGGGGCCTCGGCCGTGCTGGGTGCGCTCGTGGCTTTCCTCGTCGGGCTCCCTGCGCTGCGGCTGCGCGGGTTGTACCTCGCGGTCGTCACCGTCGGCGTCGCGTATGCCGGCTACCAGTCGTTGTTCCGGGTCGACCAGATCGGCGGCGGCTCGGCCGGCAAGACCGTTCCCCGCCCGTACGTCGGAACGCAGGCCATCGCGAGCAACGCGGACTTCCTCGCCGTCGCACTGGTGGTGCTCGTCGTCGTCTGGTGGCTCGACGTCAACCTGTGCCGCTCCCGGCTGGGCCGGGCCTTCCAAGCGGTGCGTGCCGACGAGACCGTCGCCGCGTCGTTCGGAATCGACGTGGCACGCACCAAGCTGCTGGCGTTCACCATCTCCGGTGCCATGGCCGGTGTCGCCGGCACGATCCTCGGCACGGCCTACGGCACCGTGACCGGCACCGTCTTCCGGTACGAGCAGTCGCTCCTGCTGGTCGTGGTGGTGGTCATCGGTGGGCTCGGCAGCCGAGTGGGCGTCGTCGGGGCGGCCTTCTTCGCCGTGCTGCTGCCGTCGGTCATGATCAAGCTCTTCGGCCCAGGCATCCGCGGCTATGACCTTGTCATCAACGGCGCGCTGCTCATGTACACGATCAGCCGCAACCCCAGTGGCCTGGCGGGCGCGATGCGGGAGGCCAAGGACAAGCGGTTGGAGCGCAAGGGCGGGCTGCCGCCGCTGCCCCCGACCCGCCCGCACCTGCCGTCCTTGCGCGCGCTGTCAGGGGCCCCGCCGGTGCAGCCGCCACGCCGGGGTGTCCCGGTCCTGGAGGTGCGGGACGTGAGCGTGCGCTTCGGCGGCCTGCAGGCGGTGGATGCCGCCTCGCTGCGCGTCGACCGCGGCACCATCGTCGGGCTGATGGGCCCGAACGGCGCCGGCAAGACGACGCTGTTCAACGCCGTGACGGCTGCGCTCACGCCCGACCGCGGTCAGGTGCACTTCCTCGGTGAGGACGTCAGCGCGCTCCCGTCGCACGCCCGGGCTGCCCGCGGCATGGGCAGGACCTTCCAGCTCATCGGTCTGGCAAAGCAGCAATCGGTCTACGAGAACCTGCTCATCGCCCAGCACCTGGGCGCGGCCTACGGCGTCGCCAGCGCCCTCACGGGCATCGGCGCCAGCCGCTGGTACGAGCGGGAGCTGCGTGAGCGCGCCGACTCGGTCCTCGACGGGCTGGGGTTCCAGCGGTTCCGCGACACCGCCGTCGGCCGCCTCTCGCACGGGCAGCAGCGCATCGTCGAGATCGGCTGCTGCCTGGTGACCAGCCCGGAGCTCGTCATGCTCGACGAGCCGAGCGCCGGCATGAGCCCGGCGGCCGCGGAGGACCTCGCCGGGACGCTGCTCGACATCCGCGACCAGCTGGGTCGCACGGTGCTCCTGATCGAGCACAACGTGCCGCTCGTCCTCGGCACCGCGGACGAGCTCTACGTCATGGACGCCGGGCGCGTCATCGCCGACGGCGAGCCCGCCGAGGTCGTGACCCGCCCCGAGGTCGTCACGGCGTACCTGGGAGAGGTGGTGCCGCGATGATGCTCGAGCTGGAGGGGGTGACCGCGGGGTTCGGTCCGGTCACCGTGCTGCACGGCGTGGACCTGCAGGTGCCGGCGGGCAGCATCGCAGGCGTGTTCGGCCTCAACGGCGCGGGCAAGTCGGTGACGATGAAGACCATCGCCGGCCTCGTCCCAGCCCGAACGGGACGGGTGCTCTTCGAGGGTGAGGACGTCTCCCGGCTGTCGCCCGAGAAGCGGGTCGCCCGCGGCATGGGGCACGTCCCGCAGGGACGGCAGGTGTTCCCGGAGCTGACGGTGGAGGAGAACCTCCGGCTCGGCGCCTACACGCTGCGTCGTCGTGCCCGCAGCCGCTACGCCGCCGCCCTGGACAGCGTCTACGACCGCTTCCCCGTGCTCCGCGAGCGCCGCCGCCAGCCGGCCGGCACGATGTCGGGCGGTCAGCAGGCCTCGCTCTCGGTGGCCCGGGCGCTGATCAACGAGCCGCGCCTCGTCCTCGTCGACGAGCCCTCGGCCGGGCTCTCGCCCAAGATGCAGCACGACCTGCGCGAGGTGCTGCAGGTGGTCAAGGACAGCGGCGTGACCATGGTGCTCGTCGAGCAGAACATCGCCTTCGGGCTGTCGCTCGTCGACACGGCCAACCTCATGCAGACCGGCACAGTCGTGCACAGCGGGCCGGTCGCCGACCTCGACGAGACCACGCTGGCCACGCACCTGGGCATCGGCCGGGTCCTCGCCGGCGCGACCGGTTCCGCCCTCTCGGCTCGCAAGGGAGCTTCTTCATGAGCAACACGGTCGTCCGTCCCGACGGTGCCGAGATCGCCTGGTACGACGAGGGATCAGGCTCCCCGGTCCTGCTGATCATGGGGCTGGCCTATCCGGCGGCCTCATGGCACCGGCAGGTCTCGGTGCTCGCTGACCGGCATCGGGTGCTGACGGTGGACAACCGCGGGTCCGGCGGGAGCGCGGGCGCCCCCGGTGCGCCGTACACGGTCGAGCTGATGACCGATGACTGCCTCGCGGTCCTCGACGCAGCGGGTGTGGAGCAGGCGCACCTCGTCGGCATCTCCATGGGAGGGCTGATGGCGCAGGAGCTCGCGCTGTCGCACCCGCAGCGGGTGCGCTCGTTGACGCTGCTGGCCTCGCACCCCGGCACCGCCCACGGCGTGTGGCCCCAGGAGATGCAGGAGTTCATGGCAGCACGGCTGGCGATGCCGGCGGAGGAGCGCGCCGAGTTCTCGATCCCGTTCAACTATCACCCCTCGACGCCGCGCGAGCTCATCGAGCAGGACTGGGCGGTCCGTTCCGCGGGCACCGCGGACGTCGTCGGCTACGCCGCACAGGGCGGCACTGCGCTGTGGTCGGGCTACGACCGCCTGCCCTCCATGAGCGTCCCGACGCTCGTGCTGCACGGCGCCGTCGACCGGCTCTGCGTCCCGGGAAACGCCGAGGTGCTCGCCGAGGCCATTCCGGGCGCCAAGCTGGTGCTCGTGGAGGGCGCGAACCACGTCCTCACCACTGACCGTGCCGACGAGGTGAACCGGGAGCTGCTCGCCTGGTTCGCCGCGAACGAGGCGTGAGCGCCCACCGATGAGCAGGTTGCGCGCTGTCCGCTCCGACGGGGTCGGGGCCCTGGCGGAGCGGGTGCTCGCCGATCTCGACGGCCTGCTCGAGCGGATGGGCGCGGCGTACCGCGAGGAGATCCCCGAGTACGCCGAGCTGACACCGGGTGAGTTCGCGGTCGAGGTCCTGCCTGTCTCGCGCCGCCTCGTCACGACGTTCCTCGCCTGCGTCGTGGAGGGACGCTCGCCGTCGCCCCGCGAGCTCGAGGTGTTCGCGCAGTCGGGTCGCCAGCGCCTTGCCATGGGGATGCCGCTGGAGTCGGTGCTGCACGCCTACCGCATCGCCGGTCGCGAGGCGTGGGCCGCGATGTGCGCGGCCGTCGACGCCGGCGAGACGGTGCTGCTGGCGGACCTCGGCACCCGGTGGATGGACATCGTCGACCGCACCTCCTCGCTGCTCGCGCAGGCCTACCTCGCCGCGTCGCACGAGCGGCTCCGCCACGTCGACGCCCGTCGCCGTGAGCTCGTGGAGGCGTTGCTGTCGGCGACGGACCGCAGCGAGGTGGCGGCGGTGTCGCTGCGCTTCTCCACGGTGCTTGCCGCGCAGTACGTGCCGGTGCTCGTGTCCGGCGCCGGTGCAGCCGCCCGCATCGACGCGCTGCTGGCCGACGCGCCGCCCGGCACCCTCGGTGGTCACCGCGGTGACCGCGTCCTGCTGCTCGTGCCGACCCGCACCGATCCGCCGCGGCTGCGCAGCGACGTCCTCACCTGCTGGGGCCGTCCCGCCGCGTGCGGGCCTGCGTTGCTGGAGGAGGTTCACCAGGTCGAGCGGCTGCTGCTCACGGCGCTCGCCGAGGGCCACACCGAGGGCGTGCTCGGACCGGACGACCTCCTGGTGGAGCAGCTCCTGCTCGGCAACGAGCGGGTGGCCGGAGCACTCCGCCGACGGGTGCTGGACGTCCTTGCCGCCCGCGACGCGGGAGGCGTCGTGACCGCGACGCTCCGGGTGTACCTGGAGACAGGTTCCGTGCCCGAGACCGCGCGTCGCGAGCAGGTCCACGCCAACACCGTCGGCTACCGGCTCGGACGCGTGCGGGACCTCACCGGCCTGGACCCCAAGGTGCCCCAGGAGAGCGCACTGCTCGTGCTGGGCCTCGGCCTTCCCCAGGAGGAGCAGCAGTGACCGCGTACATGGGGCAGATGCCCCTCACCATCGGCACGATCTTCGAGCGGATGCGCACGGTCAACGCCGGCAGCGTCGTCGTCGACGCGCTGCCCGAGGGCACGACGCGCCAGACGTACGGCGAGATCGCCGACCGCGTGCTGCGACTCGTGACGGTGCTGAGGGACCTGGGCGTGCGTCCTGGCGACCGCGTCGCGTCGTTCGCGAACAACACCAGCCGGCACCTCGAGCTCTACTACGCCGTACCGCTGGCCGGCGCGGTGCTGCACATGGTGAACATCCGGCTGCACCCCGAGCAGCTCGAGTACGTCATCGCCGACGCGCAGGACCAGGTCGTCTTCGTCGACGACGACCTCGTCCCGCGCCTGGGAGACCTGTCGCTTCCGACGGTGAAGCACCTCGTGCGCCTCGGCAAGGGCGACACCGAGGTGCCGGGGTTGCTCGACGGCGAGTCCCTCATCGCCGGGGCCCGGCCCACCGAGCCCGCCGCGCTGCCCCAGCTGCGCGAGGACGACCCTTCCGGCATCTGCCACACCAGCGGTACGACGGGCATGCCCAAGGGCGTCGTCTACACCCATCGCGCGATGTTCCTGCACGCCATGGCGATCTGCATGGTCGACGCCTTGGCCATCAGCGAGCGAGAGCGGGTGCTGCCCGTCGTACCCCTCTTCCACGCGTGCGGCTGGGGGCTGCCCTACGCCGCGCCGCTCACGGGTGCCGACCTCGTCCTCGTCGGCTCCGACACGTCTCCGGAGCACCTTGCGCGGGTCATCGCCGAGGAGGGGGTCACCTGGACGGCAGGTGTCCCGACGATCTGGACGGCGCTGCTGCCGCTGGCGCGCACGCACGACCTGTCCTCGCTGCGCACCATCGGCATCGGCGGCAGTGCGACACCCCGGGCGCTGCTCGAGGCCTACGACGAGATCGGGATCGAGATCCTGCAGCTGTGGGGCATGACCGAGACGGGCCCGGTTGCCGCCACGTCGCGCCCCCGCCGTCGCCACGCGGGGCTTGACGACGAGGCGCGCCGGGACGTCCGGGCGAAGACCGGATACCTCCTCGCCGGCCTCGAGGGCCGGGTCTGCGTGGAGAACGGCGACGAGGCGCCCTGGGACGGCGAGACGGTCGGCGAGCTCGAGGTGCGCGGCCCCTGGGTCGCCGGGGACTACTGGGGCGGCGCACCCGACAAGTTCCACGACGGTTGGCTGCGCACCGGCGACATGGCCGCGATGGAGCACGACGGGTACTTCCGCATCGTCGACCGGTCCAAGGACCTCGTGAAGTCCGGCGGCGAGTGGATCAGCTCGGTCGAGCTCGAGGGCGCGTGCCTGGCCCACCCCGCGGTCCGCGAGGCCGCGGTGGTGGGCGTGCGCAGCGAGCGCTGGGACGAGCGGCCGGTGGTCGTGGCGGCGCTGGCGCCGGGCGCCTCGCTGACCCTCGCCGAGCTCCGTGAGTTCCTCGCCGAGCGCGTCGCGAAGTGGTGGCTGCCCGACATGCTGGTCGTCGTGGACGAGGTCGCGAAGACCAGCGTCGGCAAGTACGACAAGAAGGTGCTGCGCGCGTCGCTCGCGGACGTGGTCCTGCCGTGAGGCGGCTGCTGGCTGCAGCGCTGGCACTGGGCTGCCTGGCCTCCCTGCCGTCCTACGCCGGCCAGGGCAAGCCGGAGCGGAGCAAGCCGCAAGGGCCGGCGGCGTGGAAGTTCGCGAAGACCGTGCCGGTGGTCATCGACAGCGAGTGGAAGTGGAAGGTGGGCGGCTTCGGTGGCATCCGTCCGCGCTACCCGCTGCGGCACGTCCCCGTCGTCTTCGTGCACGGCAACAACGTCGACGCCGCCGACTGGTACCCGGTACGCGACGGGTTCAAGGCGAACGGCTGGACCGACCAGGAGCTGTGGGCGCTGTCGTACGGGGGGTTCGGCGGCTCCAACGGCACCGCGCTGTTCACCCCCAACCCGCAGCGCGACGCCGAGCACCGCGACAACGGCGACGACCACTCGACGTACATCACCGAGAACGACGTCAACGTCCCCGACCTGTACCGGTTCATCAAGGTCGTGCAGGCGTACACGGGCTCACGCCGCTTCGTGATCGTCGGCCACTCGCTCGGCGTGACCCTCGCCCGCAAGACGCTGCTGGTGCACAAGGAGCTGCGCAAGGACCTGGTCGCGTTCGTCGGCATCGCCGGCGCGAACCACGGGACGACCTTCTGCCCGCCCGGGTCCGACGGCAACGTCGTGTCCTGCGACGAGATCGCCGCCGGCACCGCGTGGCTCGCCCAGCTCAACGCTGCGGGTGAGACCTACGCGCCGGCCCGGTGGATGACGGTCTACGACGGCAGCGGGGTGGGTGACCCGGCCTACGTCGGGCCGGCGTACGCGCAGTCCCCGCGACTGGAGGGTGCGCTCAACCGGCAGTTCCCGAACACCTACCACAACGACCTGCGGCTCGACCCGAAGATCGTCGCCGTCTACCGGTCCTTCGTCGAGCGGTACGCCACCCTCCCGCGCCGCTGACTCAGCCCGGCGGAGCGAACGGCGAGCCGGACCCGCCCTCCGGTACGGCGGACGGCGGGGCCGACGCGGCAGGCGGCGACGTCACCGGGGACGGCGCTGAGTACCCGGCAAGGCTGGGGGGCGCGGCTGGGAACACCTGCACGCCGTACCCGCCTCGACGGCGGCGCTCGGCCAGCACGGCCGACAGGTACGCCCAGGGCGGGACGCCGGCGGGGGGTGGTGGCGTGACGACCGCCGCGACGGCCGAGGCGATGCGCGACCCGAGCTCGCCTTGCGACGCCGCGGTGAGCGAGGAGAGCCGGCCGAGGTAGGAGCGGGCCGACTCGGCGAGGTCGTCGGGCAGGCCCGTCAGGTCGAGCGTGCTCGCCCAGCCTGCCAGCGGGGGCGGCATGGCGACGGAGTCGGCACGCTGCCGCGCCACGCGCTCCTGCACCACGACGGTGCCCGCGGCCAGGTCACCCAGCCGCTTCCCGCGCTCGTTGAGCAGGGCCGTGATGAGGCCGGCCGACCCCCAGGTGAACCCGGGCTTCTCGACGAACAGTCCGAGCAGCCCCCGGGTGACGGCGTGCCGGAACCCGATCGGGCCGCCGTCGTCACGCACCACGCGAAGCCCGAGCACCAGCTTGCCCAGCGTGCGCCCTCCGGCCAGCGTCTCCATGAGGACGGGGTAGCCGAGCATCACCGCCAGCACCAGCACGATCATCGCGCCGGCCGTGACCGCGGGGGAGCTCGAGGCGACCACAGCGCCGAGTGGCAGCAGCAGCAGGGCGAGGGCGAGGCCCTGGACGACGATGTCCACCAGTGAGGCGGCGACGCGGGAGGGCACCCCCGCGAGGCGCAGGTCGAGGACCACGGCCTCGCCCGTCACCAGCTGCGTCATGGGCCTAGTCTGCCGTGGCGTGGACCTCGACGCGTACCTCGCCGCCCATCGCGGCGAGTGGGCGCGCCTGGAGCAGCTGCTCAAGCGCAACCCCCGTCAGCTGACCGGTCCTGAGGTGGACGAGCTGGTCACGCTGTACCGCCGCACCGCGACGCACCTGTCCGTCGTGCAGAGCGCGAGCCCCGACCCCGTCCTCGTGGGGAAGCTCTCCTCGCTCGTCGCGCAGGGCCGCAGCCGGGTCGCCGGCACGAGGCAGGCCGCGTGGCGCGACGTTGCGCGGTTCCTGCGCGAGGACTTCCCTGCCGTGGTCTACCGCTGCCGGTGGTGGTGGCTCGCCTCCGCCGCGGCGTTCCTGCTCGTCGCCTTCGCCTGGGGCGCCTACATCGCCACCCACCCCAGCGCGGAAGCGGCACTGGTCCCCCCGGAGCACGTCCAGCAGCTCGTCGAGCACGACTTCGCCGACTACTACAAGCAGGCTCCCGCGCAGGACTTCGCGTTCAAGGTCTTCACCAACAACGCCCTCATCGCGGCGGGCGAGGTCGCGACCGGCATCCTGCTGCTGCCGGTGGTCTACCTGCTGTACACCAACGCAGTCAGCGTGGGCGTCGTCGGCGGGGTGATGGCGGCACACGATCGCAGCGGGCTGTTCTTCGGCCTCATCCTCCCGCACGGCCTGCTGGAGCTGACGACCGTCTTCGTGGCTGCCGGGCTCGGCCTGAAGCTCGGTTGGACGGTGATCGACCCGGGGCGGCGACCCCGGGCGCAGGCCATCGCGGAGGAGGGCCGGGCGCTCCTGATCGGCGCGGCCGGGCTCGCCCTGATGCTGCTGATCAGCGGCGTCATCGAGGCGTTCGTGACGCCGAGCCCGCTCCCGACATGGGCACGGATCGGCATCGGGGTGCTGGCGGAGGCGGCCTTCCTCGCGGTGGTCTTCGTGCTCGGCCGGCGTGCCGCGGGCGCCGGGGTGACAGGTGACCTCGCCGACAGCGGCGACACCCTCCCCTACGCCGGTTAGTCAGCCAGGGTCGCAGTGGCACTACGGTGCGCGCTTATGGGAGAGCTGACGCAGGTCGTGCTGCGGGCGCGCACCGAGGACGACCTCGACACGCTCTTCCGGCTCGCCGCGGACCTCTCCACGTGGGAGGAGCGCAACCCCGGTCCACCGTCTCCGCTGACGCGAGAGGCCTACGCGGCACGGCTGGCACGGCCTGCCGAGGAGCAGGCGGACGCAGCTGCCTTCGTGGTGGACGTCGACGGCGTCGCCGTCGGTACCGCGACGCTCTTCGGGTTCGACGGTTACGCCCGGCACGCGGAGGCCGGCATCAACCTGGCTCCCGAGGTTCGGGGGCGCGGAGTCGGCACCGAGGTGATCCGCCAGCTCGTGGCCTTCGGCTTCGAGCGTCGTAACCTCCGCCGCATCCACCTCCAGGCCATCGCGTCGAACGCCGCGGCGCTGCGCGCCTACGAGAAGGCGGGTTTCGTCGTGGAAGGCCGGTTGCGCGAGCACGCCTGGGTGCGTGGCGGGTACGAGGACATCGTCCTCATGGGCATCCTCCGCTCGGACCACCCGAGCCGGTGATCGTGGGGCCGGTGATCGTGGCGGAGATGGACACGGCGCACCCCAGAGGGTGTCTGAGCCCACCATGATCATGTGAGGTCTAGAGGCGACCGGCGCCCTTCAGGGCCAGGTAGGCATCCGCGACGGCGGGTGCGAAGGACTCCAGCGGCGCGTCCACCACCTCGACCCCCCGCCGGCGCAGCTCCGCCCCGAGCTGCCCCCGCTCGGTGCGGTACCGCTCCGCCGCAGCCGCGGCGTAGACCTCGCCGGCGTCCCCCCGGCTGCGTGCGAGGAGGTCGACGCGAGGGTCTGCCACCGAGGCGAGGAGCACTGTGTGACGCGAGGTGAGGCTGGCCAGGTGGGGAAGCAGGCCCTCGCGCAGTGCGGTGGCGTCGAGGGCGGTGAACAGCACGACCAGCGAGCGCCGGCGGCTGCGCCGCAGCACCTCTGCGACCAGCCGCCGGCCGTCGGTCTCCACCAGGGCGGGCTCGAGGGTCGCGGTCGCGTCCGTGATCCGGGCCAGCACGTCGGAGCGGGCGCCCTCGACCGCCGTGCGGACGGTGCGGTCCACGGCGAGCAGGTCGACGCGATCGCCTGCGCGCGAGGCCAGCGCGGTGAGCAGCAGCGCGGCGTCGAGCGCGGCGTCCAGCCGCGGCACGTCGCCGATGCGGCCTGCTGAGGTGCGGCCGGTGTCGAGGACGACGAGCACTCGACGGTCCCGCTCAGGACGCCACGTCCGCACCACGACGTCGGCCTGCCGCGCCGTGGCACGCCAGTCGATGGACCGCACGTCGTCGCCGACGACGTACTCGCGCAGCGAGTCGAACTCCGTGCCCTGACCTCGCGTGCGGGCCAGCAGGAGCCCGTCGAGCTGGCGCAGCCGCCCGAGCTTCTCCGGCAGGAACTTGCGCGAGGTGAACGGCGCCTGAACCCGGACTCCCCACGGCACCGGGACAGACGCCTGCCGCGCCGCCATGCCCAGGGGACCGACCGCCCGCACGGTCACGCGATCGGCCAGCCGGTCGCCGCGACGGGTGGGGTGCAGCTGGGTCGCCACCACCCGCCGCTCGCCGGCGGGAAGGTCGAGCGCGTGGGTGCGCGGCTGCGCGCCGGCCGAGGGCACCCACGCGTCGCGCAGCACCCCGCGCAGCCGGCGGCCTGTCGCGTTCGTCACGAGCAGTCGCACCTCAGCGCGCTCTCCCAGCCGGCAGGTCGTGTCGCCGCTGCGGGTCAGGCTCAGCGCTCGCGGCGAGGGCGCCCACCACACGTCGATGAGCACCAACGCGGCGAGCACGCCCAGCACCGCGAGGACGGACGCCCCGGTCGCCACCACGGCCACCGGGAGGACGCCGAGCAGGGCGAGCAGCGCCGCCCGCCCGGTCAGCGCCACGGGCTCACCTGGGCACCGGTACGGCGGCCAGCACACCCTCGAGGACGCCGTCGGACGTGCCGCCCTCGAGCTCGGCCTCAGGGCGCAGCGCCACGCGGTGCCGCAGCGCCGGGCGGGCGAGTGCCTTCACGTCGTCGGGGGTGACGTAGTCGCGACCGGACAGCCACGCCCACGCCTTCGAGGTCGCGAGCAGGGCGGTGGCGCCACGGGGCGAGACGCCCAGCTGCAGTGAGGGGGAGGTGCGGGTCGCCCGGCAGACGTCGACGACGTAGCCCATGACCTCGGGGCTGACGGTGACGTCGCGGACCAGCGTGCGCGCCGCCTGCAGGTCGGCGGCCGACGCGACGGCCTGCAGCGCTGACAGGTCCCGGGGGTCGAAGCCGCCGTCGTGCGCCTGCAGCACCCGGAGCTCGTCCTCGCGGCTGGGCAGCGGCACCGTCAGCTTCAACAGGAAGCGGTCGAGCTGCGCCTCGGGCAACGGGTAGGTGCCCTCGTACTCCACGGGGTTCTGCGTCGCGCAGACCATGAAGGGGTCGGGCAGCGGCCGCGGAGCACCGTCCACGGAGACCTGCCGCTCCTCCATCGCCTCGAGCAGCGAGGCCTGGGTCTTCGGGGGCGTGCGGTTGATCTCGTCGGCGAGCAGCAGGTTGGTGAACACCGGCCCGGCTCGGAAGTCGAACTTCGCTGTGCGGGCGTCGAACACCAGCGAGCCGGTGACGTCGCCGGGCATCAGGTCGGGGGTGAACTGCACGCGCTTGCTCTCCAGCGACAGGGACGCGGCGAGCGCACGGACCAGCAGGGTCTTGGCCACCCCCGGCACGCCCTCGAGCAGCACGTGACCGCGGCACAGCAGCGCCACCACCAGGCCCGTGACGGCGGCGTCCTGCCCGATGACGGCTTTCGCGACCTCGGCACGCAGGGCGACGAGCGCCTCGCGGGGGTCGTTCGTGCGAGCGCGTCGGGAACGGGTCGTCTTGGGGCTGGTCACGTGCCGGCTCCCTCTCGGGTCAGTGCCTCGTGCGCGAGCGCGTCGAGGCTGTGGGCCAGCCGCACGAGCGCGGCGTCGTCGGTGGGGGTGGGACCGTACAGCAGGGACCGCACGGCGGCGGGGTCTCGCCCGCTGCGGCCGGCGGCAAGCTCCACGAGCACTTCGGGGGTGACGGAGCCGCCGTGCGCCAGCCGCGTCAGGGCCCGTCGCGCCGGTTCGCGCAGGGCCTCGGCGGCGACGTCCCGCGCCCCGGCCGAGTGGTAGAGGCGACCGTGCCCCTCCACCGTCTCGGAGGCCCGGACGACCACCGGCAGCCGCTCGAGCACCACGCGGCCGAGGCGCCGCCCGCGCCACAGGGCGAGGACGCCGGCGGCGACCAGCAGCTGCCAGCGCGTCAGTGTCAGCCAGCGCGGAAGGAGGTCGTCGGCGCTGCCCACCGGCCGCTCACCGAAGGCGGCGCGGGTCGGGGACGGGACGAGCCACAGCACCTGCCGTTGCTGGGCGAGCAAGCCCACCGCCAGCGCGGCGTTGCCCTCCTCGTCGAGGTGGGCGTTCGTCAGCGCGTCGGCTGCGCCGAGCAGTGCGATGCGGTCGCTGCGCACGAGGAAGCCGCCGCCGTCAGCCTCGTAGCAGGACACAGCGCCATCGAGGCGGTAGGCGAAGCCGCCCACGACAGCGCGCCCGGCGCGCACCGCCACGTCGTCGTGGCAGCCGGGGTCGCGGTCGCGCGTCTCGTCCAGCCCGACGACCTGAGCCGTCACGCCCAGCGCCGTGAGGGCTTCCTGGTCGGCCTCGGCGACGACGAGGCCACCGGGCAGTGACGCCACCGCCTGCAGCTCCTCGGTGCTGAGCAGCGACGGGAGCGGGACGAAGACCGTGGTGGCGGTCGACGCCGACTGCACCGTGGTGGGCACGTCCGTCGTGCGGGTGACCGTGACGCCCTGCTGCTCGAGCAGGACCTGCAGGGCGTGCGCACCGGAGGGGTCGTACCCGTCGGGGTCCAGCACCCCACGGGGTCCCTGGCCGGCCACGACGACGGCGAGGCCCAGCACCGCGACGACCGCGGCCGCCAGCAGCGCCGCAAGGCGGTTGCGACGCCACCAGCCGCTCACGCCGGCACCAGCCGGGTCGCCACGACGCGCTCGTCCAAGGCGACCAGCACGGCGTACGACGACGCATCGGCGGTGCGACCGCCGTACCAGACCTCGTCGAAGAGCCGGGCGCCATCGCGCAGCGCGGCGGCGGCGGCGGGCAGCACGCGCCCGGCCTCGAGTGCGACCTCGTCGGCGGTCCGCCCCGGGCGCGGCTCGACGACCCCACGCGCCTCGAGCTCGCGCACCACGGCGCGCAGCCGCTCCCGCACCGCCTCGGCGTGCTCGCCGCGCGCGGCGGCGCGGTCGGCGAGGGCTCGGTGCTGGTCGGCGGTGAGCGCGCCGCCGCCGTCGAACAACAGGGCCCCACCCACGCCGCGCGCGGTGGGTCGCAGCTTGACGACGACGACCGCTGCCAGGCCGACGAGGAGGAGGAAGAGCACAAGCAGGCCCCAGCCGCCCCCGGGAAGGTGATCGCTCGCCCGGCCCAGCAGCTCGTCGAGCTGGCGCAGCAGCCACCTCACGAGCCGCACGAACCACGGCGGCTCTGCGGCGCGGTAGCGGTGGTGGGCCAGCTCCCGCTGCGCCGCCTCGCGGGCCTCGTCGCGGCCCGGCAGGTCCTGCAGCGGAGGCAGCCTCACGCCCGCGCCGCCGCCTGCAGCGTGAGGTCGAGCCCCTCGGCGCGCATGCGCCGGTCGACGTACAGCAGCCCGCGCGCGCCGGCGGCGAACGGCGCGACCAGCAGCGTCGCGAGGCCCGCGCCGATCTGGGACACGACGAACAGGAGCGTGAAGCTGCCCGCGTCGGGGTTGGCGAAGGCGTTGACGCCGGCGATGACGATGAAGGGCACCGTGAGAACGCTCGAGACGAAGCCGGCGATGACCTGCACCAGCAGCAGGATGCCGAACACCCGCCACCAGTCGCTTTTCACCAGGACCCCGCTGCGGTCCATGGCGGTGCGGATCCCGGCGTGCTCGAGGACGAGCACCGCCGGCGCCAACGACAGCCGGACGTAGAGGTAGACGCCGAGGGCTGCGGAGGCCAGGGCGAGCGGTACGCCGAGCAGGAGCAGCCAAGGCGACAAGAACCCGAGGAGCACGGCGAGCAGGATGCCGACCGCCAGCGGCACGAACGTCAGCAGCCCGGTGAGGAGCGCGAGGCCGATCAGGGCGAGGACCCGGCCGCGGACCTGCTGCCAGACCTCGCCGAACGTCGTCGGGCGGCCGAGCACGGCCTTGCCCACCACCGCGATCAGGAAGCCGGTGAGGACGATGCCGGCGAGCAGGCCCACGACGTTGGCGGGGAGGCTCGCGAGGTTGCCACCGATCGCCGCGTCGCCCGAGCTCGAGCCGTCGCTGGTGAGGCCGTCGGCGAAAGAGCTGTAGTCCTGAGCGAGTACGGCGAGCACGTTGAGCAGGGTCGTCACAAGGGCCAGCAGCCCGGACATCCCGAGCGTCGGACGGGGGTATCGCCGAACCACCTTCACCGCCCCGTCGAGCAGCTCCCCGAGGGTGAGCGGCCGCAGGGGCACCACCCCCGGGGTCACCGCGGGGGCGCCGAAGCCGGGCTGGCCCCAGCCGGCTTGGGCCCACGGCGGGGGCGGTGGCGCCGGAGGGGCGGAGGGGTGCGCAGGAGGAGGCGGCGGCGTGCCGTAGCCGTAGGTGTAGGGCGGTGGCGGCTCAGGAGCGGGGCCCCCGGGGGTGCTCCACCCCTCGGGCGGCTGGGTCATGTGCCTCCTTCGTCGCGTGCTGCGGGCTCATCGTTCCACGCTTCCTCGGCCCGCCGGGTGCCAGGATGGAGCCATGAGCCGTGTCCTGGTGGTCGACGACGACCCCGCCCTGGCCGAGATGCTCGGCATCGTGCTTCGCGGCGAGGGGTTCGAGCCGGCGTTCGTCTCCGACGGCGACGCGGCGCTCGGCGCGTTCCGCCGCGAGAAGCCCGACGTCGTCCTGCTCGACCTCATGCTCCCCGGCACCGACGGGATCGAGGTCTGCCGGCAGATCCGCGCGGAGAGCGGCGTCCCCATCGTGATGCTGACCGCCAAGGGCGACACCACCGACGTCGTGCTCGGCCTGGAGTCGGGCGCCGACGACTACGTCGTCAAGCCGTTCAAGCCCAAGGAGCTCATCGCCCGGGTCCGGGCCCGGCTGCGCACCCACGAGGGGGAGGCCGAGGAGCTGACGATCGGGCCGGAGGACGACCCGGTGCACATCGACGTCCCCGGCCACTCCGTCGTGCGCGCCGGCGTGCAGATCTCGCTGACCCCGCTGGAGTTCGACCTGCTCCTCGCTCTGGCACGGCGTCCGAAGACGGTGTTCACCCGTGAGGTGCTGCTCGAGCAGGTCTGGGGCTACCGCCATGCCGCGGACACCCGGCTGGTGAACGTGCACGTGCAGCGGCTGCGCGCCAAGGTCGAGCGCGACCCCGAGCACCCCAGCGTCGTGCTCACGGTTCGCGGCGTGGGGTACAAGGCAGGCCCGGGCTGAGCGACACCGCGAGCGGCAGCGGCGCCCGGACCTGGCCCTGGGGCCGGCTCTCGCACGAGGCAGGTCGAGCCCTGGCGCGGTGGCGGCGCTCCCTGCAGATGCGCGTCGTCGTGACGACGCTTGTCGTCAGCGGGGTCGTGGTCGCGCTGCTGGCCTCGCTCCTGCTCGGCCAGGTCGGGCGGGGCCTGGTCAGCGCCAAGACGCAGGTCGCCCTCACCGAGGCGCAGTCGGGTCTGGCGCAGGCCGAGGACGCCCTCGCGGTCGGCGCGGGGTCGAGCCCGCAGGCGCTCGGGGCCCGGCTGCAGGGCATCGCGAACGCCTTGGTCCAGCGCGGGCAGAGCGGCGACCAGTACACCGTGCTCGTGGTCCCGGCCGGCGGCGACGCCACCTCCTTCGGCACCAAGGGGACACGGCTCGAGGACGTGCCGGCCAGGCTCGTCGAGGCGCTCGAGCGCGGCGCGCAGTCCGCGTACGTCTACGACACCGTCCACGACCGCGACGCGCTGGTCGTGGGGGCCACCCTGACGACCGACCTCGGCCCGTACCAGCTCTACCACCTGTTCCCGCTCACGGCGGAAGACGAGACGCTCGGGTTGGTCCGCCGTACCGCCGCTGTCGCGGGACTGCTGCTCGTGCTGCTGCTGGCCCTCATCGCGGGGCTGGTGACGCGCCAGGTCGTGCTACCCGTGCGGATGGCGGCCCGCACCGCCGAGCGCCTCGCGGCCGGGCGGCTCGAGGAGCGGATGACCGTCAAGGGGGAGGACGAGATCGCCCGCCTGGCGACGACGTTCAACAGCATGGCCTCGGCCCTGCAGACGCAGATCCGGCAGCTGGAGGACCTCTCGCGGGTGCAGCGGCGCTTCGTCTCCGACGTCAGCCACGAGCTCCGTACCCCCCTGACGACGGTGCGGATGGCCGCCGACGTCCTGCACGAGCGGCGTGCCGACCTGGACCCGCCGGCAGCGCGCAGCGCGGAGCTGCTGCAGAAGGAGCTCGACCGCTTCGAGGAGCTGCTCATCGACCTGCTCGAGATCTCCCGGTACGACGCGGGGGCCGCTTCGCTCGACCCGGAGCGCCAGGACCTGGTGGCGCTGGTGCACCGCGTGGTGGACGCCACGCGTCCGCTCGCGGACCGCAAGGGCAGCACGGTCGAGGTGCACAGCGCCGGTCCGGCCGTCGCCGAGATCGACCACGTGCGGGTCGAGCGCATCGTCCGCAACCTGCTCGTGAACGCGGTCGAGCACGGCGAGGGCGGGCCGGTCGAGGTGACGGTCGCCGACGGAGACGGTGGCGTGGCGGTGCTGGTGCGCGACCACGGCGTCGGCCTCGCACCGGGTGAGGCAGCCCTGGTCTTCACGCGCTTCTGGCGCGGCGATCCCTCGCGTGCCCGTACGACGGGCGGCAGTGGTCTCGGCCTCGCCATCGCCCTCGAGGACGCCCGGCTGCACGGCGGCACGCTCCAGGCATGGGGCGCACCGGGCCAGGGCGCCGCCTTCCGCCTCACCCTGCCCCACGTCGTCGGGGATCCCGTGGGGGAGAGCCCGCTGGCGCTCCGGCCGCAGGTGCGCGCGTGAGAGGCGCCGCCGCCCCGGTGGCGCTCGTGCTGCTCCTCACGGGCTGCTCCCTGCCGCTGCCGCGCGGTGTGCAGTCGGTGGGGGAGGTCTTGCCCGAGCAGCGCCGAGGCGGCGTGCTCCAGGTGATCCCGCCCGGCCCGCGGCCCGGTGCCACCCCGGTCGAGGCGGTCCTCGGCTTCCTCGGCGCGCAGGCCAGCGCAGAGGGCAGGCACGCGATCGCACGCCGTTTTCTCAGCGCCCGCGAGCGGACGAGCTGGAGCGACGACGTCGAGGTGCAGGTCTACGACCCCGATCGGCTCGAGGTCCGGCTCCTCCCCGGGGGGCCGGCGGGCACGGCCGTCGTTCGGGTCGTCACGCGCGTGACCGGACGGGTTCGTGCCGACGGCTCGTACGTCGCCCTGCCCGGCGCGGGAGTGGTGGAGGACTACGGGCTGGTGCGCGCAGGCGGCGACTGGCAGCTCGACGACGTGCCGGAGGGCCTGCGCCTCACTGCGGCGGACCGCCAGCGGGCCTTCGCTCCCCAACCCGTCTACTACCTCGCGCCGCAGGCCCCGGGTGAGCTCCCGCACCTCGTGCCGGACCAGGTGTTCCTGCCGCTCGGCGGTGACCTGGCCCGGACGCTGGTCGCCAGGCTGCTGCGGCCACCCTCCCTGGCGCTGGCCGGCAGCGTGACGACCGCTGTGCCGGACGGTGCTCGCCTGCGCGACGTGGAGCTGTCCTCCTCCGGGGTCGTCACGGTGGACCTGACCGGCGTGCGGACGCGGCCGGTCGGCCTCCTCGCCCAGGAGCTGTCGGCGCAGCTGGTCTGGACCCTGCGCTCGCTGGGCACCGCCTTCCGCAGCCTGCGCCTTCTCGTCGACGGCCGACCTCTCGAGGTCCCGGGTGAGGACGAGGTGCAGGGCGCCGGGGCGTGGGACACCTACGACCCCGAGGGACTCGGGCCGAACCCGCCGTACTTCTTCAGCTCCGCCCGGCGCCTGCGTGCGTCCGTCGAGCTCCCAGCCGGTGCTGCGACGGCAGGCGACGTCGGCGACGGCCGGGCGGTCGCCGTCGACGAGGCCGCGGTGACGCCGGACCGGACGAGGGTGGCTCTGCTCGAAGGACCGGGTACGGCGGTCACCACCGTCCGGGTCGGGCCCCTGCGCGGACGGTCCTTCCCGGTCGTCGCCCGCGGTCCAGCCCTCACCTCCCCGAGCTGGGGATCGGGAGACCTCGGCCTGTGGCTCGTGCGCTCGGGCCGTGAGGTCGTCCGCGTCGCCGGGCGCGGGCTCAGCCCCGTCGCCGTCCCTGGGCTCCCCGCCGGTCCGGTCTCCTCCCTGAGGCTGTCCCGCGACGGCGCCCGCGCGGCTCTGGTCGTCGCCGGCCGCCTGTACGTCGGTCGGGTGGAGCTGGCGGCCGGCGGGCCGCGCGTCGTCGGTCTGAGCGCGGTGCTGGCGTCGCTGCACGACGTGCGCGCGCTGTGCTGGTCCTCCAGCACCGAGCTCGTGGTGATCGGCGTGCTCACCCGCGCCCCGCAGGTCGCGCGCGTGTCGGTGGACGGCTCGTCGGTGCAGGTGCTGAACACGGCCGGGCTGGCCCCGACCCAGGTCGCGGCGTCGGCCGCGGGTGTGGTGCTCGTGTCCGGGGGTCGCCTCTACCGGTCGCAGGGCGGGCCGTTCCGGAGGGTGCAGGCGGACAGCGCGCGAGCGCCGGTCTTCCCGGGCTGAGCCCACAGACCCACAGCCCGCCGACCCCGCGGGCACAGGTGCGGCGGAGCGGAGAGGCTGCTCCCGTGCTCGACGACCTCCTCGACCTCGTCCTGCCACGGCCGTGCGCCGGGTGCGGGGCGTCTGGCCGGCTGCTCTGCTCCGCGTGCGCGTCGGTGCTGCGCGCCGTCCCCCACGGGCAGGTGCGCCCGGACCCGTGCCCGCCAGGCCTGCCGCAGGTCCGCGCCCTCGGGCCCTACGACGGCGCGCTGAAGGCGCTGGTGCTCGCGCACAAGGAGCGCGGTGCGCTCGCGCTGAGCGCGCCGCTCGGGGACGCGCTGGCCGCGGTCGTGACCGGCCTCGCGCAGGGGCCTGTGGTGCTCTGCCCGGTCCCCAGCTCGCGCTCGGCCGTGCGGCACCGCGGCTACGACCACGGACAGCGCCTCGCCCGAGGAGCAGGGCACGGGCTGCGGCGCCGAGGGGTGCCGGCGACGGTGACGAGGCTGCTCGTGCCGGCGCGCGTGGTGGCGGACCAGAGCGGCCTCGGGGCCGCGCAGCGGGCGGCCAACCTCGCCGGTGCCCTGCGGGGCACGGGTGCCCCGCCGTGCCGCGTCGTCGTTGTCGACGACGTCATGACCACGGGTGCGACGCTCGTCGAGGCCGCTCGTGCCCTGCGGCAGGACGGCCATGACGTGCTGGGTGCCGCTGTGCTGGGCGCGACGGCTCGCCGCAATTCACCCGGAAGGGGCTCACCCCTTCACCAGCCGCACGATCAGGGTTAGCGTCTGATCAGGTGCCTTTCGAGGGCACCGGCCGGCGCCGCCCCACGTGGGCACTGCCGCCTGAGAGGAGGCTCACCCACCGCCGCGCGGCGGGGCGCCAGCACTCCAGCTCATCCCCCAAGGAGCAACGCGTGGACATCGTCGTCAAGGGACGCAACGTGGAGGTCCCGGAGCACTTCCGGGTGCACGTCCAGGAGAAGCTCGCGCTGTGCGAGCGACTCGACCCCCGCGTCTACCACGTCGACGTCGAGCTGTTCCACGAGAAGAACCCACGACAGGCCGCGCAGTGCCAGCGCATCGAGATCACCGTCCGTGGCAAGGGGCCGGTCATCCGGGCTGAGGCCACGGCCGACACCTTCTACGCCGCGCTCGACGCTGCGATCCTGAAGCTAGAGGGGCGGCTGCGCCGCAGCCATGACCGCCGCCGGGTCCACCACGGCGCGCGCACCCCTGTGTCCGCCGCGGAGTTCGCGGTCGCGCTCGCCGGCTCCCGCAACGGCTCCTCGGCCGAGGCCGCTCACGAGGAGAACGAGGGCGAGCTCGACGAGACGGGCGCGCTGATCGTCCGCGACAAGACCCACCCGGCCACCCCGATGACCACCCCGGAGGCTCTGCACGAGATGGAGCTCGTCGGCCACGACTTCTTCCTGTTCTCGGACAAGGAGAGCGGCTTGCCCAGCGTCGTCTACCGTCGGCACGGGTACGACTACGGGGTGATCCGTCTGGCTATCGGGTGATCCATGCCGCGGCGTGCCATCATCGATCCGCACGTCGCCGGCACCGAGCCCCGCCCTGGAGGATCACGTGAGCGACCAACCGACCGCTGCACCCACGGGTGGTCTGGTCGTCGAGCCCATCCGGGTCCTGGTCGTCGACGACCACGCGCTGTTCCGCCGCGGCCTTCAGATGGTGCTCGAGCAGGAGCCCGACATCGAGGTCGTCGGCGAGGCCTCGGACGGCACCGAGGCCGTCGAGACGGCAGCGGAGACGTTGCCGGACATCGTGCTGATGGACGTCCGCATGCCCCGTCGCGGCGGCATCGACGCGTGCACGGCGATCCACGACGTCACCCCCTCCACGAAGATCATCATGCTGACGATCTCCGACGAGGAGGCCGACCTCTACGACGCGATCAAGGCCGGCGCGATGGGCTACCTCCTCAAGGAGATCAGCATCGAGGAGGTCGCGTCCGCGATCCGCGCCGTGCACGGCGGTCAGTCGCTCATCAGCCCGTCGATGGCGAGCAAGCTGCTCAACGAGTTCGCGGCCATGGTGAAGAAGACCGACGAGCGGCAGCAGGTCCCGGCGCCCCGGCTCACGGACCGTGAGATGGAGGTCCTCAAGCTGGTCGCCAAGGGCCTCAACAACCGCGACATCGCCAAGCAGCTGTTCATCTCCGAGAACACCGTGAAGAACCACATCCGCAACATCCTCGAGAAGCTGCAGCTGCACTCGCGCATGGAAGCGGTCGTCTACGCCGTCCGCGAGAAGCTCCTCGAGATCACCTGAGCGACCTGCTCACCCGAGCGAGCGCCCGACGTACCCAGCGGTGAGATCAGCAGCGGTGAGGCCGTAGAGCGCCATGTCGTGGCCGGTGCCGTGCCGGTCGGGACGCGCCTGCCGGGCGACGCCCTCGCGGACGAAGCCGGCCTTCTCCGCGGCCCGCTGCGACGCGGTGTTCTCCACGTCGGCGAAGAGCTCGACCCTGTTCAGGGCGAGCTCCTCCAGCCCCCAGCGAGCCAGCAGCGCGGTGGCCCGGGCGGCCACCCCGCGGCCCCGGGCCCAGGGCGCGGTCCAGTAGCCGATCTCGCCGAAGCGCAGCGGCGACCGGTGCGGCAGCTTGAGGCTGATGTCGCCGACGAAGCTGCCGTCCGCGGCGTCCGTCACCGCAAGCGTGGCTGAGGTGCCGTCGGCCCAGCCGGCAGGCGCGATCGTGCTGACGTAGGACACGCCGTCGTCGTGGGTGTACGGCACCGGAACGGGCAGCCAGCGGGCCGTCACCGGGTCGTCGCAGGCCCGCGCGACGTCGACGGCGTCCTGCTCGCGGTAGGCCCGCAGCGTGACCACCCCGTCGCTCAGCACCGGCGGGGGCGGGAGCGGGCGCCGGTCGATGATGTCGTCCACGCTCAGCAGCGAGGTGACCCACGCGTCGAGGACCTCGCCGCGTCGGGTCATGCCGCGCCGCCGGACGCCCTCCCTGGTGAAGCCGCACTTCTGCGCGACGGACAGCGACACCCAGTTCCCCACCGCGATGACGGCCTCGACGCGGCGCAGCCCCAGCGCGCCGAAGCCCCAGCCGCACAGGGCCGTCACGGCGTCCGACGCCACAGCGCGACCGCGGGCCGCGGGGGCGGTGGCCCACCCGACCTCGGCGCTGCCCTCGGTGATCCCGAACAGGGCCACCCAGGCGAGGACCTGGCCGCTCACCGCGTCGAGCACCGCGAACGGCGCGCCCGCGCCGCTGTCCCACATCTGCGGGTACTGCTCGGTCAGCCGCCGCCTGGCCTCCTCCGCCGTGAAGGGGACGGGCGCGGGTGTCCACGCGGCCGACAGCGGGTCGCTGAACAGGTCCACCAGGGCGTCCTCGTCGTACGCCGTCCAGGGACGCAGGTGCAACCGCCCTGCGGTGATCTCGACGGGCTCCATGGCCTCAGCGTGCCAGAGCGCGGCTGGGCAGCGGCGTGTTCCGGGTCCAAGGCCTAGGCTCAGGCGCAACGGACGATGAGGGAGTCGAACGAGCGTGGTGCTGTCCAAGATCCTGCGTGCCGGCGAGGGCAAGACCCTCCGGCGGCTGTCGGCGATCGCCGGTGCCGTCAACGACCTCGAGGACGAGATCAAGCGGCTGAGCGATGCCGAGCTGCGTGGCGAGACCGACGTCTTCAAGAAGCGGCTGGCCGACGGCGAGGAGGTCGACGACATCCTCGTGGAGGCGTTCGCCGTGGCTCGCGAGGCCGCGTCGCGCACCCTCGGGCAGCGTCCGTTCGACGTGCAGGTGATGGGCGGTGCGGCGCTGCACCTGGGCAACATCGCCGAGATGCGCACCGGCGAGGGCAAGACGCTGACGTGCGTGCTCCCGGCCTACCTCAACGCCCTCGAGGGCAAGGGAGTCCACGTCGTCACGGTCAACGACTACCTCGTGAAGGTCGGCGCCGAGAACATGGGCCGCGTGCACCGGTTCCTGGGTCTGACCGTGGGGACCATCTACGCCAACGAGAGCCCGAGCGAGCGCCGACCGGCGTACCAGGCCGACATCACCTACGGCACCAACAACGAGTTCGGCTTCGACTACCTGCGCGACAACATGGCCTGGTCGCTCGAGGAGCTCGTGCAGCGCGGTCACCACTACGCCATCGTCGACGAGGTCGACTCCATCCTCATCGACGAGGCGCGCACCCCGCTCATCATCAGCGGCCCGGCCGACCTCGCCGCCAAGTGGTACCTCGAGTTCGCGCGCATCGTGCCCCGGCTCGTGCGCGACGTGGACTACGAGGTGGACGAGAAGAAGCGCACGGTCGCGATCCTGGAGAGCGGTGTCGAGAAGGTCGAGGACCAGATCGGCATCGACAACCTCTACGAGGCCGTGAACACCCCCCTCGTCGGCTACCTCAACAACGCCCTCAAGGCGCACACGCTCTACAAGAAGGACAAGGACTACGTCGTCCAGAACGGCGAGGTCCTCATCGTCGACGAGTTCACCGGGCGCATCCTGGCCGGCCGTCGCTACAACGAGGGCATGCACCAGTCGATCGAGGCCAAGGAACGGGTCGAGATCAAGAACGAGAACCAGACGCTCGCCACGATCACGCTGCAGAACTACTTCCGCCTCTACGACAAGCTCGCCGGGATGACGGGCACCGCGTCCACGGAGGCCGCGGAGTTCGACCAGACCTACAAGCTCGGCGTGGTCCCCATCCCCACGAACAGGCCGATGGTGCGCGCCGACGAGGCTGACGTCGTCTTCAAGACCGAGGACGCGAAGTACGTCGCTGTCGTCGAGGACATCGCCGAGCGCCACGAGGCCGGCCAGCCCGTCCTGGTCGGCACCGTCTCGGTGGAGAAGTCCGAGCTGCTGTCGAGCCTGCTGCACAAGCGCGGGGTCCCGCACGAGGTCCTCAACGCCAAGCAGCACGAGCGGGAGGCGGCGATCGTCGCCCAGGCCGGCCGCAGTGGCGCGGTGACGGTGGCGACGAACATGGCCGGTCGCGGGACCGACATCATGCTCGGCGGCAACCCCGAGTTCCTCGCCGAGCGCGAGCTGCGTGCCCGCGGCCTGTCGCCGATCGACACGCCTGAGGACTACGAGGCCGCCTGGGCGCCCGCGCTCGAGAAGGCCAAGCAGGCGGTCGCGGCCGAGCACGAGCAGGTCGTCGCTGTCGGCGGCCTCTACGTGCTCGGCACCGAGCGCCACGAGTCACGGCGCATCGACAACCAGCTGCGCGGCCGCTCGGGCCGCCAGGGCGACCCCGGCCTGTCGCGGTTCTACCTCTCGCTCGGTGACGACCTGATGCGGCTGTTCAACGCGGGCGCGGTCGAGGCGATCATGACCCGCCTCAACATCCCCGAGGACATCCCGATCGAGTCGAAGATGGTCTCGCGCGCCATCCGCTCGGCCCAGACCCAGGTCGAGGCGCAGAACTTCGAGATCCGCAAGAACGTCCTCAAGTACGACGAGGTCCTCAACCGCCAGCGCACCGTCATCTACGACGAGCGCCGCAAGGTGCTCGCGGGCGCGGACCTGCACGAGCAGATCCGCTCGATGCTCGACGAGGTCGTCGAGAGCTACGTGTACGCCGAGTGCGGCGAGGGCTACCCGGAGGACTGGGACCTCGAGAAGCTCTGGACGGCGCTCAAGACCCTTTATCCCGTGGGCATCCCGCTCGAGGCCGTCGAGGCCGAGCGCGAGGGGCTGTCGGCCGAGTACCTCGCCGAGGAGCTCCGGGCCGACGCGCAGCAGGCGTACGACCGGCGCGAGGCCAACCTCGGCATGGGCCCCAAGGGCGAGGCCGTGATGCGCGAGCTCGAACGCCGGGTGCTGCTGTCGGTGCTCGACCGCAAGTGGCGCGAGCACCTGTACGAGATGGACTACCTGCAGGAGGGCATCGGCCTGCGGGCGATGGGTCAGCGCGACCCGTTGGTCGAGTACCAGCGCGAGGGCTTCGACATGTTCGCGGCGATGATGGACGCCATCAAGGAGGAGTCCGTCGGCTTCCTGTTCAACGTCGAGGTCCAGGTCGAGGAGCAGCCGCCGCCGCAGGGAGACCTCGTCGCGACCGGTCCGGGGGAGGTCGCGGGGGAGATCGTCGAGGAGCACCTGCTTCCCGGTGCCGAGCCCACGCCGGCGCGCGAGGTGCCGGCCGCACCCTCCGTCCCGGAGCCCCCCGTGTTCGCGGAGGCCCCGCCGGCGTTCTTCGCCCGGCCGGCCGAGCAGCAGCGCCCGGAGCACCCCGCCGAGCCGGAGCTCGCTGCCGAGCCGGAGCCCCCGGCTGATCCGAAGCCACCCGTCGAGCCGGAGCCCCCGGCTGAGCCGACGCAGCCCGTCCTCGACGAGGCGCCCGCGGCCATGCCCGAGAGCGTCGCCGTCGTGGACGCCCCGGCTCCGCCGGTCCCCGCACCTGCTGCCCCTGCCGAGCCGGCCGCCGCCGCGCCGGCCGGGCCGGCTGCGCCCGCCGCGCCCGCCGCGTCGGGCGGCGCCGTGATCCCGGAGGGCTTCGGCCGGCCGGAGCGTCCGGCCCAGCTGCAGTACTCCGCGCCCAATGCCGAGGGCGGGGTCACCACGAGCGGCAGCGTCGACCCGCTCACCGGCCAGGTCAGCAGCGGTGGTCCCTCGCGCAACGCGCCGTGTCCGTGCGGGTCCGGCCGGAAGTACAAGCGCTGCCACGGCGACCCGCGTCAGCAGGGGTAGGTCAGCAGACCCAGGTCCAGTGCCGCTCGCTGTGGGCGAGCGGCATCCGCAGGGGCAGCGGGTCGTGCACCACGACGGCCGGCCGGGGCGCGAGCGGCGCCGGCCGGCGGATGACGCGGGCCGCACGGCTGTACCGCGAGGGCGAGGAGTTGCCCTCGACGAACGCCGCCCGCCGTACCTGCGCTGCGTGCTTCCCGGTGTAGCGCAGGACGTACAGCCCCAGGTCGATGTCGACCACGTAGACGAGACCGTCCTGCACCACGGGGTAGCTCCACATCGCCCCGGTACGGCGCTCGACGCCGCTGCCGGGGAAGAACAGGCGTGTGTCGCGCTCGAGCGGCGGGTCCTGCGTCGCCCGCGGCACGAACACCCCCGTCTCCACCGGCCGGTAGGGGTTCGTGGTGTCGACGGCCCGCAGCCCGCCGCTGTACCAGGTGAGCAGGGTGACGGACGGGAACGTGGTCTGGTTGTGCGCCGTGAAGGTGCCGTTCGCAGCCTTGGCACGGGCGCAGTCGTTCTCCGGGATCTTGTACCCGCCGGCGAGGGTGGGGGCGGCCGGGTCCGTGAGGTCCGCCATCCGCAGCCAGCCGAACGGGCAGCCGCGTCCGGCGTTGGCGTACTCCTCCTGCACCATCACGGCGTACGGCTTGCCCGGGACCGGGACCGTGCCGTGCACGTTGGCGCCGTAGTCGAGCGGCAGCAGCCCGAGCGGTCGCATCACCGGGATCCCGTCGGGGTCCGCGAGGCCGCTCGTGTCGAGCACGTAGGCGCCGTAGTCCCACCCGCCGACGTAGGCGCGAGTGCCGTCGTCCGAGACCGCGATCGAGTGCATGTACGACGCCGGCTGCGACGCGGTGGGGTTGTTGACCCGGACGGTGTCGTTGAGCCCGGAGGCCACCTGCTGCGGTGCCGTGTACACCGCGACGAGGCGGGGAGCTGACGGGTCGGTCAGGTCGATGACGTTGAGGTCGGGCCCGTAGATCGTGGTCGTGACGTACGCGAGGACCCGGCCCGGGTGCTTGGCGTCCTTCCACAGGAAGAACTCGTGGGGTGAGCGCGGCCCGAAGTCGTAGGTGCTGAGCAGCCTGGGGCGGCGGCAGTCGCGGCTGATGTCGTAGACCTGCAGGTCGTTGCCGCTGTAGTCCTGGAGGGGCTGGTTGCCGCCGGTGTTGCCGCTGTAGTCCTCCACGACGAGCAGGCCCAGGCCCAGGTCGGCCCGCAGCTCCCGCTGCGTGGTGTCGGGCCGGGCGGGGATGGTGCCGACACGGGTGGGCCTGGACGGTCGGCTGACGTCGACGATCGCGATGCCTGCTCCCGGTCGGGGTCGCCCGGCGTAGGAGCGGTCACCGACGTACGCGCACCGGCCCGCGACGGCGAGCGGGCTGTTCATGCCGCGGTTGCCGAGGTCGGTGTGCCCGACCAGCTGGAACCCCCGGATGGTGCCAGGCACCGAAGGGGAGCCCACTGTGGTGACCGGGGTCGGCGCGGCCTGCGACGGCGACCACGGCAGGGCGAGCAGGGCAGCGAGCAGCAGGGCGGTGCGCCTCATGAGGGGGACTTCGCCGCGCGCCGCGGGCCTCCTGCCCGGAGGGCTAGAGCCCTTCGAGCGCAGTGCAGACCCAGCGGCCGCAGTGGCCCTCGAGGCGCATCGCGACGGCGACCAGACGACCAGCCCGGCGCACGACGGCGCACACCTCGGCGACGCCCTCCGGGCGCTCTTGCGTGTGGACACGACCCACGCAGCGCGGGTCGGGTCGTCCGCCGCGGTCGTGACGCCCGCCCTGCAGGCGCTCGGCCAGCTCGGCGTAGAGCTCGACGTCGAGCTGCAGCCTGAGCTGGGTGAGCGGCCGGGCTCCGGCCAGGACCTCGACGAGCCCCTGCAGCAGCAACCAGCTCACCGCGCGGGCCTCAGGCAGCTCGGCGGTGGGCGTGCGGTCCTCGGTGAACCAGGCGCTCTCGTCGAGCTCGAACGGCTCCGGTGGCGTGGCGACGAGACGCAGCAGCGGTGTGCCGCCCGCGTCGTCGTCGTACGGCGGTGCGCAGGGCGGAGCCGGGAGGACCCGCAGCGTCGGGACCGGACGGACGAGCGGCAGGTCCAGGGCGAGGCTCACGAAGCGCTCCTATGCGTTTGAGGTTGTTTGCCGTGGTTTGTTGTCTACAACGTCAGTTACTCACAGTCAAGAGACCATTGCGGAGCGTGGCCGTGCCCGGCAGGCTGTCGGGGTGCGCTGGGAGGAGCTGTTCGCGGACCTGGAGGGCCAGGCAGACGCCGTCGAGGCCGCCGGGGTAGCAGCAGAGGTCGCCGAGCGGACCCGTCGCGAGCTCGGCCGGCTCAGGGTCGTCGACCGCCTCCGTGCTGCCGTCGGCACGACCCTCGTGCTGCGGCTCCGAGGCGCCGGCGCGCTCACGGGTCTCCTGGCAGACGTGGGGGCCGACTGGCTCCTGCTCGAGCAGCCCGACGGTCGCGCGGCACTCGTACCCCTGCGCGAGGTGCTCGCCCTGTCAGGAGTGGGCGTACGCAGTGACCTGCCGGGCAGCGAGGGCGAGGTGGAGCAGCGCCTCGACCTCCGTTACGCGCTGCGCCGACTCGTGCGGGACCGGGCGGCTGTGGAGCTGGTGCTCGTCGACGGCACTCGCGTCGCCGGCACCTTGGACCGCGTCGCGGCCGACCACGTGGACCTGGCGCAGCACGCGACCGATGAGGCCCGCCGGGCCAAGGCCGTGCGGCAGGTCCTGCTGGTGCCCCTCGGTGCGCTCGCTCTCGTGCGGGTGGAGCCCTAGTCGTCCAACGCGGTCTCGAGCGGCTGCGACGCGAGCAGAGTTGCCGTCTCCTCGTAGCACCGGGTGATGTAAGCCTCCAGCTCGGTCGACTCGACCCGCCACTGGCCGCGCCCGCCCACCTTGATCGCGCGCAGTGCACCGCTCCGGACGAGGGCGTAGGTCTGCGCGGAGGAGATGTTCAGGACCTCGCCGACGTCAGTGAGGGTGAGGAACCTCGGCTGTGCCACGGGTGACTCCTCTCGTGCTCGGTTGACCCAGTTTGCCACCGTTACGTGGTCTCAGGATGCTCCGTTCGGCCCCGCCGGTGGGCACCGCCGTCAGGACACAATGCCCAGCACGCCGCAACGGTGTGACAGGAGGCTGTGGATGACGGGGCGGCGGGTGCTGCTGGTGCTCGGCGACGGCGAGGCGGAACGGGCGCTCGGGAGGCAGCTGTTGAGCAGCGTCGAGCGCGCCGGGACCTGCGTCCTGCACCCCTGCGAGGACCTGGAGGACCTCCTCGTCACCGCGGCGACGGGTGTGGCCGAGGCGGCCGTCGTCTCGCCGTGCGTCGCGCGGCTGGACCGGGATGCGCTTGCCCGGTTGGCGGCGCTGGGCGTGGCGGCCGTCGGGCTCGCGGTCGACGAGCCCGGTGACCAGCGGCTGCGCCTGCTGGGTGTCGACGCGCTGCTCCCGCGGCCGCCCGAGGCGCTGGGGCTGGAGGCAGCGGTGCGGCACGCGCTCGCCGGCGCCCGCTCGCTCTCGACGGCCGGGTTCGCGCACGCCTCGGCTTCGGCGGAACGCCCCGTGCGGCGTCGCGCCCCCTCCGCCCGGGGACGGGTGGTCGCCGTGTGGGGACCCACCGGCGCCCCGGGGCGCTCGACCGTCGCCGCCGGGCTCGCTGCCGAGCTCGCCGTGCAGGGATGGCCGTCGCTCCTGGTGGACGCCGATGTGTACGGCGGCAGCTTGGCCCTCGCGGTCGGCGCCCCCGACGAGACCGCGGGGCTCGCTGCGGCCTGCCGAGCCGCGAACGTGGGTGCGCTCGACCTGTCGACGCTCGAGGGACTGGTCGTGGAGGTGGCCCCGGAGCTGTCGCTGCTCACCGGGATCGACCGCGCGGAGCGCTGGCCAGAGCTGCGACCGACGGCGGTCGAGGTGGTGCTCGAGCTGGCCCGGACCCGGGCCGCCGTCACCCTGGTCGACTGCGGCTTCTCCCTCGAGCAGGACGAGGAGCTCTCCTACGACACCCTCGCCCCGCGGCGGAACGGCGCGACCCTGGCTGTGCTCGCCCTGGCCGACCTGGTCGTCGTGGTGGGCAGCGCCGACCGGGTCGGGCTGCGCCGGCTCGCCACCGCGCTCGGGGAGCTGCACGACGCTGTCCCCGAAGCCCGCACCGCCGTGGTCGTCAACCGGCTGCGCGGCACGGCCGCGACCGAGGGGGAGGTGCGCGCGACGCTGTGCCGGCTGACGGGCGCGGAGCCGGTCGCCTGCCTGCCGTGGGACGGTGAGGCCGCAGATCTCGCGCTGTCCCGGGGCCGGCTGCTCACGCAGGCTGCGCCTGACTCGCCGCTGCGCCGGGGGCTCGAGCGGCTGGCTGCCGAGCTGGTGGGGAGCCGGCGCGACTGACGGTCAGCGCGGCAGGTACTTGCCCAGCTCCTGGCGGGCCACCGTCATCGTGTGCACCTCGTCGGGGCCGTCGGCGAGGCGCAGGGTGCGCATCCCGGCCCACATCGCGGCGAGCGGGAAGTCGTCCGAGACGCCGGCGCCGCCGTGCACCTGGATGGCGCGGTCGAGGACGTTGAGGGCGATGCGCGGGGCGATCACCTTGATGGCGGCGATCTCGGTGCGCGCACCACGGGCACCGACGTTGTCGATCATCCAGGCGGCTTTGAGGGTGAGCAGGCGAGCCTGCTCGATCTCCATGCGCGACTCGGCGATCGCGGTCTGGACGACGCCCTGACGCGCCAGCTCCTTGCCGAACGCGACCCGTGACACGGCGCGCTCGCACATCAGCTTCAGCGCGCGCTCGGCGATGCCCAGCGAGCGCATGCAGTGGTGGATGCGACCGGGGCCGAGCCGGGCCTGGGCGACCATGAAGCCGTCGCCCTCCTGCGCGATGAGGTTGCCCGCGGGCACCCGGACGTCGGTGAAGCGCACCTCACCGTGGCCGTGCTGGTCCTGGTAACCGAAGACGGGGAGGGCACGGACGACCTCGACGCCGGGGGTGTCGACGGGGACGAGGATCATCGACTGCTGGCGGTGGATCGATGCGGAGGGGTCGGTCTTGCCCATCACGATCATGATCCGGCAGCGCGGGTCGTTGATGCCCGTGGTCCACCACTTGCGGCCGTTGATGACGTAGTCGGCGTTCTCCCCGGAGCCGTCCCGCTCGATCCGCGTGGCGATGTTCGTGGCATCCGAGGACGCGACGTCGGGCTCGGTCATCGCGAACGCCGAGCGGATCTGGCCCTCCAGGAGGGGCTGCAGCCACTGCGCCTTCTGCTCGGCGGTGCCGAACATGTGCAGCACCTCCATGTTCCCGGTGTCGGGCGCGGCGCAGTTGATGGCCTCGGGGGCGATGTGGACCGACCAGCCGGTGAGCTCGGCCAGCACGGCGTAGTCGAGGTTCGACAGCCCCGACACGTCCGGCAGGAACAGGTTCCACAGCCCGCGGGACCGCGCCTCGGCCTTGAGCTCCTCCACCACGGGCGGGAGCGTGTGGTCGCCGTAACCGCGCTCGCGGCGGTAGGCCTCGTAGGCCTCCTCGGCCGGGAACACCCGCTCGTCCATGAAGGCCTGCAGACGGCCCAGGTAGTCCTTCGCCTTGTCCGACGGCTCGAAGTCCATGACCACCTCTCGGGACGCTGACGGGGGCCCGACCCTGCGGAGGAGGCCTGGTCGCGGCAGTGGCTGCACCCTCCCACGCGCGTGCGGAGCCCCGGGCGCCGCCCCCTACCCTTGCCGGGTGAGGATCCCCGATGGCGACCTGGTGCCGGCTCGCCGGCGTGCCTACGCCGGGGGATACGCGCGCCGGGCCCGCTACCGCAGCCGCCGGACGGCGGTCGTCGTGGTCGTGCTGCTCGCCGCGGTCGCGGTTGCGTGGTTCGTGCGCAGGGACCGCCCCGCCGCGGAGCAGGCGACCGCGTGCCCCACTCCCACCGCCACGTCCACGGCGACGAGCGCGCCGTCCGCGGCGGCGCTGCCGGCGCCCTCGACCGTCCGAGTAGTAGTCCTCAACGGCACCTCGAGGGTCGCCCTCGCCGAGACGGTCGGGCGGCAGCTGACGGCCCGCGGCTTCGTCGTCGTCCGCACTGACAACGCGTCGGCCGCTGCACCCGGTCCCTCCGTCGTCACGTACGCGGTCGGCGCCCGCGGGGCAGCCACCGTGCTCGCCCGGCACGTCGCCGGTGCCCAGCTCAGCGCGGCCGGGACCGCACCCGCCGGCACCGTCCAGCTCGTCCTCGGCCCGGCCTTCCGGCGTCTTGCCACCTCGGCGGAGGTCACCGCCGCGGCTGCCGCGGCGAGCCGGGCCGCCGTCGTACCGGCACCGACACGGACGCCCTGCTCCTCCTGAGTGGCCGCGCGTGTGTTGCAATGCGCGGTGAGGTGATCACGTGACCGACCGGCTCAGTGCTCTGGACGTCTCCTTCCTGTACATGGAGACGCCGACGACGGCGATGCACGTCGGAGGGGTCGCGATCTTCGAGCCGCCCGACGACGGCTTCGACTACGACCGCTTGGTGCAGCTCATCAGCCAGCGCATCGGGCTCGTGCCGAGGTACCGCCAGAAGGTGCGCTGGGTCCCCGGGCACCTCGCCAACCCTGTCTGGGTCGACGACCCCGAGTTCGACGTGGCCTACCACGTGCGGCGGTCGGCACTGCCCAAGCCGGGCACGAACGCGCAGCTGCGTGACCTCGTCGGCAGGCTCCAGAGCCGCCAGCTCGACCGCAACCGGCCGCTGTGGGAGATCTACCTCGTGGAGGGGCTCGAGAACGGCCGGGTCGCCATCATCACCAAGACGCACCACGCGATGGTCGACGGGGTGTCGGCGGTCGACATCGGCACCGTCATCCTCGACCTCGAGCCGACCCCTCGGGACGTGCCCGACGACGACTGGAGCCCGAGCAAGGAGCCCAGCAGCCTCGGTCTCCTGACGGGTGCGGTCACCGACTTCCTCGCCAAGCCGACCGGGGCCCTGGACACCGTGCGCGCCGCAGTCGTGGACGTGCGGGAGACCGCCACCAAGGTGGTGTCCGTGGCCGGCGGCATGCTGGCGCAGATGCGGACGATGGCGAAGCAGGCGCCCGACACGCCCCTCAACGTGCCCATCGGTGAGCAGCGCCGCTTCGGGATGGCCGCTACGTCGCTCGACGACTACAAGCGTGTCCGCAAGGCGCACGGCGGCACGGTCAACGACGTCGTGCTCGCCACCGTGTCGGGGGCGCTGCGCACGTGGCTGCTGACCCGGGGGGAGACGGTCACGCCCACCACCACCGTCCGGGTGATGGTCCCGGTGAGCGTGCGCTCGGACTCCCAGAAGGGCGACCTGGGCAACCGCGTCTCGTCGTACTTCGTGGACCTGCCCGTGGGGGAGCAGAACCCCGTCGTGCGGCTGCACCAGGTCTCCTACGCCATGAAGGCGCACAAGGAGAGCGGCTCCGCCGTCGGGGCCGACGCCTTGGTGCAGCTGTCCGGCTTCGCGCCGCCGACGATCCACGCGCTCGCGGCCCGCACCATGTCGGGCCTGACGCGCCGGCTGTTCAACCTCGTCGTCACCAACGTGCCCGGCCCGCAGTTCCCGTTGTACGCAGCGGGTGCCCGGATGCTCGCGATGTACCCCGTGGTCCCGCTCGCCAAGAGCCAGGCCGTGACCATCGGCCTGACGTCGTACGACGGTGGCGTCTACTACGGCCTCAACGCCGACCGGGACGCGCTGGCCGACGTCGACGTGCTGGCGAGCTGCATCGAGGAGTCCCTCGCCGAGCTGGTCGGGACCACGTGAGGCGTGGCCTGGTGCTCGGCGCCGGGGGAGTGCTCGGCGCGTCCTGGACCATCGGCGCGCTGGCCGCAGTGCGCGACGGCCTGGGGTGGGATCCGGCGAGTGCCGACGTGCTCATCGGTACGTCGGCCGGCTCCGTTCTGGTCTCCGCGCTCGCGTGCGGGGTGACGGTGGACGAGCTCCTCGCGCACCAGCGGGGTGAGGTGGTCGACCCGCGCATCGCCTACGACCCGGATCGCGACTCGGGCGGGGCGCTGCCGCCGCTGCCGCGGCCGGTCGTCGGCAGCGCCCGCGGGGTGCTGCACACGACGCTGCACCCGCGGTCCAAGACCCCGATGGGCGCGCTCGCCTCCGTGCTCCCCAGGGGAAGGGGCTCCCTGGAAGCACTGGGACGGCTGGTGGACGGCGTGCTGCCGCAGGGCGGTTGGGCTCCGCACCCGGCGACCTGGGTGGTCGCCGCGGAGTACGACACGGGACGACGGGTCGCGTTCGGGCACCCCGGCGCACCGGAGTGCGCGCTGCGTGACGCGGTCATGGCCAGCTGCGCGATCCCCGGCTGGTACGCGCCGAAGCGCATCGGCGGGCGGCAGTACGTCGACGGCGGGGTGTGCTCGCCCACCTCGGTGGACCTCGTGCGTCACCTCGCCCTCGACGAGGTGGTCGTGCTCTCGCCGATGACGTCGATGACCTACGACCAGCCCGCGTCGGTCGCCGGCCGGATCGAGCGCCGCTTCCGGCGGCTCATGACCAAGCGGACCCTGTCGGAGGTCAAGCGGGTCGCCGCCACGGGGACGACCGTCCACTTCCTCGGTCCCACTGCAGATGACCTCGAGGTCATCGGTGCCAACCTGATGGACCCGGCTCGCCGCGTCGAGGTGCTCGAGAGCTCGCTGGCGACGTCGGCCCACGCGCTGGCGTCCGGCCGGGTCCCGGCGGCCTGATGCGGGTCTACCTCCCCTGCACCTTCTCCGGCCTGCGCGCGCTGCTCGACACCGGGGAGGTGGCCGGCCCGCCGCTACCGGGTTTCGCCGTCACCGGTGACCTCCGGGAGTGGTACGCCGAAGGTGACCTCGAGGAGCTGGAGTACACCGCGATGACGCTGGCGGCCAAGGCCTCCGTGCGCCTGCTGGACGCGGACCCCGACGCCGTACGGCGGCGCGTGGTGGTCGTCGTCGAGGTGCCGGACTCGGACGTGCAACTCGTGCCGCACGTGGACCGGGCGGCGGTGAAGGTGCTGAGCGCCGTACCCCTGCGGGACGTGAAGGCGGTCCACGTCGACGACACCGGCGCCATCCCTGACGTGACCGTGGCGGCCGACGCGGTCGTGGAGGCCGACCTGGGCTCGCAGGACGCGGCGTTCCGGGTCGAGCAGGCCGAGGGGCACGAGCTCGCGTGGTACGCCACCCAGGAGATCGGGCCGCTCCTCGAGCTCGGGTAGGTCCACAATGGGGGTGCCGCACAACCGAGGGAGACCCCCCGTGCTCGACGCCACCACCGTGGTCCCGCTGCCGCACAACGAACCCGTGCGGGTGTACGCGCCAGGCACGCCGGAGCGCGCGTCCTTGGAGGCCCGGCTCAAGGAGCTCGGCTCCGAGACCCACGACCTCACCGCGACGGTGGGCGGGGTGCAGGCGATGGCGCGGGGCGAGCGCATCCAGGTCGTGCAGCCGCATCGGCACGCCGCGGTCCTCGGCATCACCGCGGAGTCGGACGCAGCCGAGTGGTCGGCCGCTGTCGACGCAGCGCTGGCGGCCGGTCCGGCGTGGCGCGACATGTCCTACGACGACCGGGCGTCGATCGTGCTGCGCGCTGCTGAGCTGCTCGCCGGCCCGTGGCGCGACACGCTGAACGCCGCGACCGTGCTGGGGCAGTCGAAGACGGTGCTGCAGGCCGAGATCGACAGTGCCTGTGAGCTGATCGACTTCATGCGCTTCAACGTCGCGTTCGGCCGGCAGGTGCTGGCCGAGCAGCCGGTGTCCTCGGCGGGCATGTGGAACCGCATGGACCACCGGCCCCTGGAGGGGTTCGTGCTGGCGATCACGCCCTTCAACTTCACGGCGATCGCGGGCAACCTGCCGCTGGCCCCCGCGCTGATGGGCAACACAGTGGTGTGGAAGCCCTCGCACACCCAGCAGCTGGCGGCGCACTTCACGATGCGGCTGCTCGAGGCCGCCGGGTTGCCGCCGGGCGTCATCAACATGGTCACCGGGTGGGGCACCTCGTCTGACGTGGCGCTGAAGCACCCGGCCCTGGCAGGCGTGCACTTCACCGGCTCGACCCGGGTCTTCCAGCACATCTGGCAGACCGTGGGATCGCGGATCGGCAGCTACCGCACCTACCCGCGGCTGGTGGGGGAGACCGGGGGGAAGGACTTCGTCCTCGCGCACCCCTCCGCGGACCCGCTGGCGCTGGAGGTGGCCCTGGTGCGTGGGGCCTTCGAGTACCAGGGGCAGAAGTGCAGCGCCGCCTCCCGCGCCTACGTGCCGCGGGCCATGTGGGAGGGAGGTCTGCGCGACGCGCTTGCGGCCCGGACCGAGTCCCTGACCTACGGGGACGTCACGGACCTGAGCTGCTTCGGCGGGGCCGTCATCGACGACCGGGCCTTCTCGCGGCTCTCGGGGGTGCTCGACCGGGCCGTCACCGACCCCTCGCTCACGGTGGTCGCCGGCGGCACCCATGACGACAGCGAGGGGTGGTTCGTGCGCCCCACCGTCATCGAGACCTCCGAGCCCCGCCACGACGTGATGACCACGGAGTACTTCGGGCCGGTGCTCGGCGTCTTCGTCTACGACGACTGGGACGAGGTGCTCCCGCTGGTCGACACCGCCTCGCCGTACGCGCTGACGGGCGCTGTCTTCGCCCAGGACCCGTACGCGCTCGCGCAGGCCGAGTCGGCGCTGCGCTTCACAGCGGGCAACTTCTACGTCAACGACAAGCCCACCGGCGCGGTCGTAGGACAGCAGCCCTTCGGGGGCGCGCGCGCCTCCGGGACCAATGACAAGGCGGGGTCGGTCCTGAACCTGCTCCGCTGGACCTCGCCGCGCGTCCTGAAGACGACCTTCGTGCCCCCGCACGACCACCGCTACCCGCACATGGGCTGAGAGCGCGCCATGACGCTGGAGCCCGGGCACGACCCCGACCGCTTCGACCCTGACCGCCTCGACCCTGACCGCTTCGACCCTGACCGCGAGAAGCCGCCAACGGCACCGGACGCCACGCCGCTCGACCCTGCGGCCGACCCTGACCGGTACCGCTCGCCCACCTTGCCGGGACTGCTGGGTGACGGGGCGCAAGAGGATGAGCGCAACAACGTCACGTGGCTGATCGGGCTCGTGTCGGTGTTCGCGTTCCTGGCCGCGGTGAGCCTGCTCGTGCGCCTCGGCAACGGCGGCTAGCCAAAACTCACGGTCGGGTGGTCAGGGCGCTGGCGACCGCGGCGACGAACCGCCGGCCCCCGCTCATCCGCTCCTCGTAGCCCTTGCGGAACGGGACCGGCAGGTAGCCGTGCCAGACAGGGCTGATCGCCGCGACGAGGGCGCGGTCGTCACGGGCGGCGAGGACGTCACGGCCGAGCGCGTCGAAGGGCTCGCCCGGCACCGACACGAGCCGGACCCCGCCCAGCGACCACTCGTGCAGCTCGAGGGGGAGCCTGCGGCCGACCTGGTTGCCGAGCAGCGTCATGAGGGTCAGCCCGGCACGTGGGCGCAGCGTGCGGACGGGGAGCACCGTGACGTCATCGGGGAGCAGCTGGGTCCGCGTCATGAGGTCCTGCACGGCGTGCGCGACGTCGGTGCCGACGCGCTCGGCCAGGTCCCAGTCGCCCCCTTCGGTGAGGGCGTCGTGCGAGAACCCGTGCGGGTCGACGTCCCCCATCGCCCCCATCAGCAGCACGGCGGGCGCGCCGGTGCGCTCCCGCAGGACGCGCCGGTAGGTGCCGATCCAGTCACTGGACACGGCGAGGCACGTCGGGCCGAGCGCCACCGGGTGGATGCCTACGTTGCCCACCGTGCCGAGCAGCCCGCCGTCGGCACTCCGCACCTCGAGCGCGGCGTGGCTGGGGTGGTAGGGCAGGTCGCGCCGGTTGCGGCCGAGCCCGGACGGCAGCGGCCCGCGGGCGTACGACAGCCGCGCCGCGGCCAGAGCCCCGTGGGCGTCGCGCGCCGCACGCACGCACCCGGCGACGAGCGCGTCCAGGTAGCCGGGAGCCACGGGCCAGCCCGCGCGCTTCATCGTCCGGCTCGCGGCGGGGCCGGCGTGGGTGTGGACGCAGCTGGTGAGCACGTGGCCGACGGGGATGCCCAGTGAGGAGGCGACGGCCGCACGCACCGGCGCCGCGAAGTCGGGGCCGAGCAGGAGCAGGTCGAGCACAAGCAGGCACACGGTCGTGCCCTCGTCGCGCAGCACCAGCGCGTGCACCTCGAGGTCGTCGTGCACCTCGGTGGCCGGCTGCTTGCGCGCCCCGAACCCGGCCAGCACCACTGGCAGCGCGGGCGTGATGACCGCCCGCCCGAACCCTGCCTCCACTGCTGCTCCCTCCGGCGTCCCAAGACCGTCTTGCTGTCAGCCTGCCGCCCCGGGGACCATGAGCGCGGCGAGCGCGGCGAGGTCCTCCGTGGCGACCGCCTGCGGTGTGGACAGGGCGACGCGTGAGCATCGGGCGAAGCGCGTGCGCAGGCCTGCGGCGACGTCCTCGGGTGTGCCGAGCAGCGCCACCTCGTCAAGCACCTCGTCGGGGACCGCGGGCGCGAGGTCTGCCCAGCGCCCTGCGCGGGTGAGCTCCCGCAGCTCGTCCTGCAGAGAACCCCAGCCGTGCGCGTCGAGCACCCGTCGGTACGCCGGGGTGGAGGCGTAGAACCCCACGAGGGAGCGGACCGCCGTTCGGGCCTGTGCGAGCCCGGCCTCGTCGCGCGCGACTCCGACGATGGCCTGGCCCAGCACGGGGAACTCCGCCGGCACGTCGGCCAGCATC
>DATLCV010000078.1:0-20273 GCA_035526225.1 Mycobacteriales bacterium | reverse complement strand
CCAGGACGCGGGCGAGCTCCTTGTTCTCCGTCTGCTCGACGAGGATGTTCAGCGCGCGCAGCAGGGACAGGCCGGCGTTGATCATCGTCGCGAACTGGCGCGAGAAGACCGCGAGGTCCTTGAGCTTGATCTTCGGCTTGCCCATGCCCGGGATCTTGAGCTCGGTGTTCATGCCGCCGCCGGTCTTGGTGATGCTGATCGGCGCGTAGCCCATCTGCTTCAGCTTCGACGCGACCTGGGACGGCGACTCGGCCTCGAGCTTGCCGGTCTTCATCGCCCCCGAGTGGTCACGGACCTTGTACTCGTACGTCAGGGTTGCCATCAGTCCATCCCTACCTAGCGGCCGCAGAGCCGGTTGAAGTCCTCGACGTGGTGGCACTTCTCGAGCGCGACGTCGTACGCGACCTTGCCCTTCTTCACGAGCTCGGCGAGGTGCTGGTCCATGGTGGCCATGCCGAACTTCGCACCGGCCTGCATGGCCGAGTAGATCTGGTGCGTCTTGCCCTCGCGGATGAGGTTCCGGATGGCGGGAGTGGCGATGAGGACCTCGGTCGCGACGACCCGGCCCAGCCCGTCGACCGTCCGGACGAGCTGCTGGCACACGACGCCCTGGAGGGCGCTGGCCAGCTGGACCCGCACCTGCTGCTGCTGGTGCGGCGGGAAGACGTCGATGACGCGGTCGATCGTCTGCGCGGCGTCCTGCGTGTGCAGGGTGGCCATGACCAGGTGACCGGTCTCGGCGGCGGTCAGCGCGATCTCGATGGTCTCGAGGTCACGCATCTCGCCGACCAGGATGATGTCGGGGTCCTGGCGCAGCACGTGCTTCAGCGCGTTCTTGAAGTTGTGGGTGTCCTCCCCCACCTCGCGCTGGTTGACCAGGCAGGACTTGTGCTCGTGGAGGAACTCGATCGGGTCCTCGACGGTCATGATGTGGTCGCGCCGCTGGCGGTTCGCCAGGTCGACGATGGCGGCGAGCGTCGTCGACTTGCCGGATCCCGTGGGGCCCGTGACGAGGACGAAGCCACGCGGCAGCATCGCGAAGTTGGACACCGACGGGGGCACACCGAGCGCCTCGAGCGGCTTGATCTCGTAGGGAATCAGGCGGAAGGCGGCCCCGACAGAGTCGCGCTGGCGGTAGACGTTCACGCGGAAGCGGGCACGGCCCGGGACGCTGTAGGCGAAGTCGAGCTCGAGCTCGGCCTCGAACTTCTCGCGCTGCTTCTGCGACATGATCGCGTAGAGCAGCTTCTGGAGCGACTGCGGCGTGAGCTTGGCGCGCTCCTCCATGGGCGTGAGGTGCCCGTGCTGCCGGACGGTGGGCGGGGCGCCGACGGTGAGGTGCAGGTCGGAGCAGCTGCGGTCGAGCGTCTCGATGAGGAGGTCGGTGAGCAGCGTGCTGTCGGTCGACGTGTCCTCTGCCCCGAGCCGCACCTGCGACTCGTAGGCGTCCTTGTCGACGTCACCGGAGGCCTGCTCGGGCACCTCGACGGTGACCTCCTGGCTGCCCATCCCGAACGGCACGGCCTCGGTCAGCGTGTAGGCCGGAAGCGTCGCCGCGGGTACCGCGGGGACCGCCTCCGTCAGGGTGTACGAAGGTGCCGCCTCGACGGGCGGGGCGTACGCCGGCTCGAGCACCGGAGGTACGGCGTACACCGGCTCGGGGGCGCTGAGCTCGTAGGCGGGCGCGGCCGAAGGGGGCGGGAAGTCGAACGGCTCCGACGGCGCGGGGTACTCCGGGGTCTGGAAGCTGAACGAGCCCGGTGCGGCCTCGTAGGCGCTGGGCGCCGGAGGAGCCCAGGACGCAGACTCGACGGGCGCAGCCGGCACGACCGAGCCGGGGTGACCGTCGTACGGTCCCCCACTTACTGGCGGCTGGTTGGCGTCCACGAGCAGTCCTCCCGGAAGGGTTGTCGTATGGGGGCTTCGACCGTCCGACCGCTCCGCTTGAGCCGAACGGCGCAACTGCGGGCTAGACGACGACGCGCAGGATCTCCTCGACCGAGGTGACCCCGGCCATGACCTTGAGCAGCCCGTCGTGCCGGAGCGTGATCATCCCCTGCTCGACCGCGACCTTGCCGATCGCCATCGAGGACGCGTGCTCAACCGTGAGCTTCTCGATCTCCTCGGACACGGCCATGACCTCGTGCAGCGCGAGCCGGCCCTTGTAGCCGGTCTTGGAGCACGCGGAGCAGCCGATCGGGCGGTAGAGCGTGGGCAGCTCCATGCCGTCCTGCCACGGGAAGCGGTTCTCCACCAGCACCTGGGGCGAGGGCTGGTAAGCCTCCTTGCACTTCGGGCACAGCCGACGGGCGAGGCGCTGCGCGAGCACGCAGTCCAGCGCGGAGCCGACGAGAAAGGGCTCGATGCCCATCTCCGTGAGTCGCACGATCGCCGAGGGCGCGTCGTTGGTGTGCAGCGTGGTGAGGACGAGGTGCCCGGTGAGGGCCGCCTCGACGGCGATGTGCGCGGTCTCACCGTCGCGGACCTCACCGAGGAGCACGATGTCGGGGTCAGAGCGCAGGATCGAGCGCAGCGCGGAGGAGAACGTCAGGCCGGCCTTGTTGTTGGTCTGCACCTGGTTGATGCCGGGGAGGCGGTACTCGACCGGGTCCTCGACGGTGATGACGTTGACCTCGGGCCTGCTGACGATGTTCAGCGTGGCGTACAGGGTCGTTGACTTGCCCGAACCCGTCGGCCCGGTCACCAGGATCATCCCGTAGGGCTTGATGAAGCTCTTGGAGTAGACCTCGTAGTTCGAGTCGGAGAAGCCCAGGTCGGACAGCTTCAGCATCGCGGTGGAGTTGTCCAGGACACGCATGACGATCTTCTCGCCCCACACCGTCGGCAGCGTGGCGACGCGGAGGTCGATCTTCTTGGTGTTGGCGGTCACCGACAGGCGGCCGTCCTGCGGGATGCGGCGCTCGGCGATGTTGATGTCCGCCATGATCTTCAGGCGGGACGTCACGCCGGAGGTGATCGACTTTGGCGAGCGCATGACCTCGTGCAGCACGCCGTCGATGCGGAACCTGACCCGCAGGTCCTTCTCCGTCGGCTCGATGTGGATGTCCGAGGCCCGGTCCTGGATCGCCTGGGTGATCAGCAGGTTCACGAACTTGACGATCGGTGCGTCCTCGACGATCTCCTTGACCCGGCCCAGGTCGTCGTCGTCGTCGTTCGCCGCGTCGAGGGTGTGCGTGAGGTCGTCGAGCTCGGCGTCACCGCGGTGGTAGCGGTTGATCGCACCCAGGACGTCCGCCTTGGTGGCCACGACCGGCCGCACGTCCAGACGCGTGATCGACTTGATGTCGTCCAGTGCGAAGACGTTGGCCGGGTCGGCCATGGCGACAACGAGCTTGCCCTCGTCGTACCCGATGGGGAGCAGGGTGTGGCGGCGGCAGACGCTGTCCGGCACCTTGGCGACCGCGGACCCGTCGACGGGGTAGTCGCTGAGGTCGACGAACTTCATGCCGATCTGGGTGGCGAGGGCCGCCACGAGCTGCGACTCGGTGAGCACGCCCTGCTCGACCAGCACCCGGCCGAGACTGCGGCCTGCCCGCTGCTGCTCCTGGACCGCGGCCTGCAGCTGGTCAGGTGTGACCAGGGCACCCTCGAGCAGGATGTCGCCGAGCTGCTTCACGCGGGTCACTCCCCAGGGTCAGGCGGTTCCCTTCGCATCGGCGTGATCACCGCCGACCTTGACCCGTTCGGCCCAACGGGGCGCGTGACGACTCGCACGGCTCGTGCCTGCCGCGTCCCTACGGGCTGACCACGTCGACACCGACGTCAGCCAGCCGTTCCCTGAGTCGCTTGCCCCGCGATGCGTCGCCCGGCGTCACCACGAGGCCGTCGATGCGCTGAGCACGCAGCGCGGACACCAGCTCGTCGTCACCGAGCCCGGCGGGCAGTCTGGCGACCAGCACGAAGATCGGCTTGCGGGCCGCGGCGAGCTCGCCCGCCACGCGGTCCGCCTCCGGACCGGTGCCGAGCACGGCGTACCTCTCCAGGGCCAGTCCGAGAGGCACGAGGGCCCGCCTGCTCCGGCGCATGAGCGCGCGAGCCAGCAAGCCGCCGAGCGCCAGCCCGAGCACGACGAGCCCGATCCAGCCGACGTCGAGGTCGCCGTGGAAGGCGGTGTAGTCGGCCAGCAGCAGGGCCACGCCCACCAGCACGGCGGCCAGCCCGGCCGCTGGGAGGTTGGAGCTCCCGGGGCGCAGGGACGCGCGGCGGTAGAGCCCCGTGGAGCGGGCGATGAGAACCCATGACACGACGAGCCCCAGGCCGGCAACGCGGTAGGTGCTCGCGTCGTCGGGCAGGAGCGGCAGCTCGCCGGCGAACCGCACCCGGTACGCGGCGAACGCCACCGCCGCGGCCGTTGCGCCGTCCACCGCCACGAGGAGGGGGTCGGACCTGCGGCGAAAGGTCAGCACCCGGCGAGGCTACCGATCGGACGGCGCGCGTCAGTCCCGACGCGTCAGGACCGCTGCGATCTCGGTCAACGCCCGGGCCTGGGCGGAGTCGGGCGCGAGGGCCGCTGTCGAGCCGTCCCGGAAGCCCAGCTCGACACGGGTTCCTCCGAGGTCGTCGACGCGCACGGCCGGCCCGCTCGGGTGCACGAGCACGGGCAGTGGTGCGGACGGGATGTCACGGACGGCACCGCCCAGCGCGTGCCGACCGGGCTTGCGCCGGCGGAACCACCCCACCGGAGCGGACCTACGCCCGAGCCGGCGCGGAATGAGGAGCGGCGGCGTCGAGCTCGTCCACGACGCTGTAGAGCAGCGCGAGGAGCACCGCCTTGACCGACTCCCGGTCGGTCGCGTCGCACGGCACGACAGGCACGTCGTGCGCGAGCTCGAGCACCTTGCGGACCTCTGCCTCGTCGGCGGGCGCGATGCCCGCAGCGCGGTTGAGGGCCACGACGAACGGGACACGAGCCATCCGGCGGAACGCCTCGAGGATGCCCACGGCCTCCTCGAGAGAGTCGGGGCGGTCGGCGTCGACGAGCAAGATGTAGCCGAGCATCCCCTCGCCGAGGATCTCCCACATGAAGTCGAAGCGATCCTGTCCGGGCGTGCCGAACAGGTAGAGGACCAGGTCGCGGTCGATCGTGATGCGCCCGAAGTCCATCGCGACCGTCGTCTCGGCCTTGCGCGACCGCGTCTCGTCGGTGATGTCCTTCTCGGTCGACAGGACCGTGATCTCGCTGATGGTGCGGATCAGCGTGGTCTTGCCCGCCGAGAACGGACCCGTGACCACGATCTTCACCGCCGTACCGCCGTGCTTGCGGCGGCCTGGGGAACGGGTGCTCACTACAACCCCCTCACACCGGCGATGAGCCGCAGCAGCAGGCTCTTGTTCACGGACGGGTCGCGGTCGATGTACGAGGACGGCGCCGACTCGGGCGCCAGGGCGTGGGCGCCCTGGACCGCTCCGAGGCCGGAGGACGCCGGGGCCGGGGGGGAGGAGGCCTGAGCCGTGGCGGCGTACCGCTGGAAGGCCGGGGCGATGGGCTCCGCGTGATCCGGTCGACGGGTGGGTGTGAAGGGCTCGGGCCGCTCGGGGATCACTGTCTGGCGGACCGGCGCGGCAGCGGCCTCAGGCGCGGGCACGGCAGCAGGCGCGAGCGGCGCTTCGGCGTCAGGGGCCGGTCGGCCCTCGAGCGCCGCGAGCAGCTGCTGGCGCTGCGCGTGCGGATCGGCGGCAACGGTGCCGCCGACCTGGACCAGCCCGCGCTCGGCGAGCGCGGCGAGCGCGGCCACGACCACGAACTCCCCGGTGCCGGCCAGGGCGACGAGGTCGCTGACGGTGCGGGTGCCGTTGACGAGGGCGAGCAGGGCCCACTCCTCACGGCTGAAGGCGGGCTCGGCGGCCGGCGCAGCCACCACGGAGACCACTGCGGCAAGCGAGGGGACGCTGTCCTCGAGGCCCTGCCAGGCGGTGAGGCGCCGGTTGGCCTCGGCCACGACCTCTTCGACGGGAAGTGTCGCGCCGACGTCGTCGGGGTCCGCCTCGTCCATGACGAAGGCGAACTCGCCGTTGGGCCAGCGCAGCAGCTCGAAGACGGCATCCGCCGCCTGCTCGGAGGCGAGCTCACGGGCAGCCAGCGGATCGACCTTGCCGCTGGCCACGAGGGTCTTGCCGAGCCCGAGCGCGGGGTTGTCCAGCACCTGCTCGGCAGCGTCGGCAAGCGCCTCGTCGTCCACGAGCCCGGCACCCACGAGTCGCCGCCCGAGCGCCTGGCGTGCCACGTCGCCGCGGCCGCCCGTCACGGCACCGTCACGCACGTGCACGACGCCGTGCAGGCCGTCGCGGCGCAGGTGCAGCGTCCCGGTCTTCTTCGTGTAGCTCAGAAGCTGGAAGATGTCCGGGAGGCTGAACGCGTCGAGCGTTCCCTCGAGTCTCACAACGGCCCCATCTGGGTCAGTTCGGGCTGGTGGTCAGGACCAGTGCGGGTTGTCAGCAGGCGCGGGGGTTGCCCCGTTCTGGGCGTACGGCGGCCAGACGGGCGCCTCGGCGGCCACGGCGGGCGTGGGGTACTGGGGAAGCTCTTCGGGCAGGGCGGGCACTGCCGCGAGCAAAGGCTCTACGAGCTGGGCAGGGACCTCGGGAGCAGGTGGGAGGACCTCCTCGGCGCGGAGGGCGTCCGCGACGGCCGCGGCGGCGCGGCGGACCTCGAACAGCATCATGCCGACCTTGGCCCCCTTGGCGGCGACAGCCACGAGGACGGCCTCGTCGTCGGCGGACACCAGGAACACGGTCCCGGCATCGCCCTCGATGTACACCTGGGACAGCTCGCCGCGGCCGAGGCCCTGGGCGGCTCGCTCGCCGAGGGAGAGCAGGGCGGCGCTCATCGCGGCCACGCGGTCCTCGTCCATGGTCGGGGGCAGCGCGGAGGCCATCGGGAGCCCGTCGAAGGAGACGACGGCAGCCGCCTCGATCTCGGGGGTCTGCGCGAGCAGACCGTGGATGGCGCGATCCAGCCGCTCTGAGCGGCTGCCCGTCTGCGCGTCTGACATGTCCCTCGCCCCTTCCGACGACCGGCGCGTGCTAGCGCGCCTTGGTCTTGCCTTCGGCGGAAGTCACTATTTGCTTGAGCGCCTGCGGGGTCGGATGACACGTCGGGACAGGGCCACCTGGCCCGATGTGAGGGGGGTGGACCAGGTTCAGCGCGCGGTGAGCGCCGCCCTCATGTCCTCGATCGGTGGTTCGAGGCCGGTCATCAGCCGCACCTGCTCCCCAGCTTGGTGCAGCAGCATCGCCGTACCCGGTACCACGGTGCCCCCGGCAGCGGCGTACGCCGCCGCGAGCGGGCTCGGCCAGGGCTCGTAGGTGACGTCGAGCAGGAGGGGCGGGTCCGGCCCGGGGTCCGAAGCCGCGGCGAAGTCGTCCAGCACCCCCGCAGGCACGCTGCTGATCACCAGCTGGGGCCAACGGTCCTCGAGCTCGAGCGGGTGCAGCTCCGCGGGGCGCAGCTCGACGCCCAAGGCCACCGCGACCGGCCGCAGAGCCTCGATCTTCGCTCGGTCGCGGCCCAGCACCCGGACCTGGTGCGCCCCCAGGTCGTGCAGGGCGGCCAGCGCACTGGCCGCCGTGGCTCCCGTGCCGACCACCGCCGCCCGGTCCACGTGCTCCACGCCCGCCTCGCGCAGCGCGGCCACGAGACCGTGCACGTCGGTGTTGTGGCCCGAGCGCCGCCCGTCGGAGAGCACGACGGTGTTCGCGGACCCGGTGCGCTCGACCAGCCCATCGCGCTCGTCCAGAAGGGGCAGCACTGCCTGCTTGAGGGGCATGGTGAGGCTCAGCCCCGCCCAGTCGCTGCCCAAGCCGTCGAGGAAGGCAGCGAGCCCCTCGGGTCGCACCTCGATCGCGTCATAGGCCCAGTCGAGGCCGAGGGATGCGTAGGCCGCCCGGTGCAGCAGGGGCGACAGGGAGTGCGCGACCGGCGAGCCGAGGACCGCTGCGCGCACCACCTAGTAGACGCCCTCGCGCTGGGCCTTGGCCTTCGCGCGCAAGAACTCCTGGTAGTCGCTGGTGAACAGCGAGTTCCCGGCCTTGTCGATGGTGATGAAGTACAGCCAGTCGCCCTCGGCGGGGCTCAGCGCGGCCTCCAGCGCCTTCTCCCCCGGGGAGTCGATGGGCGTCGGTGGCAGACCCGTGTGCGCGTAGGTGTTGTAGGGCGACTCGACGCGGATGTCGTCGAGCGAGAGCCGTGCCTTCTTCTGCGTCCGCACGTAGTTCACGGTCGAGTCCAGCTGCAGGGGCATCCCCCGCGCCAGCCGGTTGAGCACCACCCGGGCGACCTTTCCCCGGTCGGCGTCCAGAGCCGTCTCGTCCTCGATGATGCTGGCGATCGTCACGATCTCGTACGCCGAGAGCCCGAGCTCCCCCGCCCGGGCCTCCAGGTCGAGACCCGCCGCGACCTCGGCGAACTTCTCCGTCATGAGGCGCAACGCGTCCACGGCGGCCGTCCCGGGCTCGACGTCGTACGTCGCCGGGAACAGGAACCCCTCCGGGCGGTTCTTGGCGAACGCCGGCAGGCCGAGCACCGACGGGTTCTCGAGCGCCGCGACGACGTCAGCCCGCTTGAGCTCGGTGTACTTGACCATCCGGTCGACCACCACCGAGAGCGGGATCCCCTCCGGCAGCGTCACCCGCCCACGCACCCGCGCGGCCGGGTCCAGCAGCCGGGCGAGCGCCGCGGCAGCGCTCATCTGGCGGCGCAGGTCGTAGAAGCCGGGCTGGATGCCGCGCGACCGCGTCTCCTTCCCCGCTGCCCGCGTGAAGGCCTTGACGCTCTTGACGACCTGCCGGCTGAGCAGCGTCGCGCCGATGTCTGAGGCGCTGTCGCCAGCCTTGACCTGCACGAGCACGTGCCCGGAGCCCGAACCGCTGTAGTCGGCCACACCGAACGCGCTGTCGTAGGTCCGCGCGCCGCCGTACGCGAGTGCGGCCAGCAGCGCCACCACCAGCGCGACGACCAGGAGCCGCCGGCGCCGGTAGGGCGTCGGCGGGGCGGGCGTCGGTTCGTCCAGCACGGTGTCGGTCACGGGGCTGAGTCTAGGAAGCCCTGCAGCAGCGCCACCGCCGCCGCCTGGTCCACCAGGGCGCGGGCCTGCTTGCCGCGCTTGCCGCTGGCTCGCAGCGCGGCGGTCGCGGTGACGGTCGTGAGCCGTTCGTCGACCATCTGCACGGGTACGGCGGTCAGCTCGGCCAGCGACCGCGCGTACTCGCGGGCCATGTCGGCGCTGGCGCTCTCCGCGCGGCCGGACAGGCTGGTGGGCAGGCCGACCAGCACGAGCACGGCGTCCCGCTCCGCGACCAGCGCGGCGACACGGGCCAGGCCGGGGGCCGGCACCGTCTCCACCGGGCTCGCGAGCACCCGGTGCGGGTCGCTGGCAGCCACGCCGACGCGCACGGTCCCGACGTCGACAGCGACGACGGTTCCCTGCACCCGGCTCGCGCTCAGGAGCCGGCGGCCTTGCGTACGAGCTCCTCGGCGAGCTCCAGCGCCCGCGGGATGCCGGCGGGCTCTGTGCCGCCGCCCTGCGCGACGTCGTCCTTGCCGCCACCCTTGCCGCCGACGGCCGTGGCCGCCTCGCGGAGGATGTCGTTGGCGGACAACCCGCGGGCGCGGCCCTCGTCGTTGACGGCGGCCACCAGGCTGACGCGGTCGCCGCCTGACGCGACGAGCACCGCCCCGGGACCGGCAAGCCTGCCTCTGACGTCGAGCGCCAGCCCCCGCAGCAGATCACCGGCCGTCCCGACCGGCACCTCGACCCCGACGTACTGCAGCCCGCCGACGTCCTTGGCCGCCGCGGCGAGCTCCGCCGCCTGCTGCAGCACGGCACCCGACCTCAGACCGGACAGCTCCTTCTCGACCTCGCGCAAGCGCTCGAGCACGGCGGCGACGCGGTCGGGCACCTCGTCGGTGGGCACCTTGAAGGTGCTCGCGAGCTGGCTCAGCAGCAGGTGCTCGCGGGCGAGGAACGAGTAGGCGTCGAGGCCCACGAGGCCTTCCACCCGACGCACGCCGGACCCGATGCTCGACTCCGACAGCAGCTTGACCATGCCGAGCTGGCCCGAGCGGGCCGCATGCGTGCCTCCGCAGAGCTCACGGGCGTAGTCGCCGACCTCGACCACACGCACGGCGTCGCCGTACTTCTCCCCGAACAGGGCGATGGCACCCAGGCGCTTCGCCTCGTCCTGGGTCGTCACGAACGCGCGGACCTCAAGGTCCGCGAGGGCGATCTCGTTGATCTCCTGCTCGACGTCGTGCAGCACGCTGGCCGGCACCGCGCCAGGTGAGCTGAAGTCGAAGCGGAACCGGCCCGGGGCGTTGAGCGAGCCGGCCTGCGCCGCCTGCGGCCCCAGGGCCGCGCGCAGGGCCTGGTGCACCAGGTGCGTTGCGGTGTGCGCGCGCGAGACGGCCTTGCGGCGCTCCACGTCGACCTGGGCCTGCGCGGCGGAACCGACGGTGAGCTCGCCGGTCACCACCCGGCCGCGGTGCACGACCAGATCGGGCAGCGACCGCTGGACGTCCTCGACCTCGAGCACGGTGCCGTCCGCGAGGACGATCCGGCCGTGGTCGGCGAGCTGGCCCCCGGCCTCCGCGTAGAACGGGGTGCGGTCCAGGACCACCTCGACCCGCGCGCCCTCCCCCGCCGCCTGCGCCTGGACACCGTCGACGAGCAGGCCGCGGACGGCCGTCTCGGTGACGATCTCGGCGTACCCGGTGAACTGGCTGGGGCCGGCGGTGTCGAGCAGCGCGCGGTAAGCGCTGACGTCGACGTGGCCGGTCTTCTTGGCCCTCGAGTCCTCCTTCGCACGGCGGCGCTGCTCGGCCATGAGGGAGCGGAAGCCGGGCTCGTCGACGGTGAGGCCCTGCTCGGCGGCCATCTCCAGGGTGAGGTCGATGGGGAAGCCGTAGGTGTCGTGCAGCTGGAAGGCCTTCGGCCCGCTGAGCACGCCGCCGGCGGCCTTCGCCTCCGGGACGGCGGTGTCGAAGATGGCGACGCCTCGGGTGATGGTCTCGAGGAAGGCGCTCTCCTCCGCCTCGCAGACCGCGTGGATGCGCGCGCTGTCGGCGACGAGCTCGGGGTACTGCGGCCCCATCGCCGCGATCGTCGCGTCGACCAGGTCCTTCATCGTGTGGCCGTGCGCGCCCAGCAGGCGCATGGCGCGGATGGCGCGCCGGACGATGCGGCGCAGCACGTAGCCCCGCCCCTCGTTCGCCGGCGTGATGCCGTCACCGACCATCATCACGGCGGTGCGCACGTGGTCTGCGACGACGCGCAGCCGCACGTCGGCGCCGTGGTCGCGGCCGTAGACGGCCTCGGTCAGCTGGCTCGCGCGCTCGAGGATCGCCATGCTGGTGTCGATCTCGTAGAGGTTGTCGACGCCCTGCAGGATCGTGGCCATGCGCTCCAGGCCCAAGCCGGTGTCGATGTTCTGCCGGGGCAGCGGACCGCTGATGTCGAAGTCGACCTTCGTGCGCACCGTCTGGAGCTGGTACTGCATGAACACGAGGTTCCAGACCTCGAGGTAGCGCTCGCCGTTGACCGCAGGCCCGCCGTCGGCGCCGTAGGCGGGACCGCGGTCGTAGTTGATCTCGCTGCAGGGGCCACCCGGTCCGGGCACGCCCATGTGCCAGTAGTTGTCGGCCAGCCCGAGCCGTTGGATGCGGCTCTCCGGCACGCCGGCCTTGCGCCACAGGTCGAACGCCTCGTCGTCATCGAGGTAGACGGTGATCCAGAGCTTGTCGTCGGCGAGCCCGTAGCCGCCGTCCTGGGTCGAGCGGGTGATGAGGTCCCAGGCCAGCTCGATCGCGCCCTGCTTGAAGTAGTCGCCGAAGCTGAAGTTGCCGGCCATCTGGAAGAAGGACCCGTGCCGGGTCGTCCTGCCGACCTCGTCGATGTCGAGGGTGCGCACGCACTTCTGCACGCTCGCCGCTGTGGCGTAGGGCGCGGCCACCTCACCCAGGAAGTACGGCTTGAACGGCACCATCCCCGCGTTGACGAGCAACAGGGTCGGGTCGTCGGCGATGAGGCTGGCGCTCGGCACCACGGTGTGCCCGTTGCGCTCGAAGTGGCCGAGGAAGCGCGACCGGATCTCCTCGGACCTCAAGACGGGTCCCCCGCGGGAACGTGAGCGGAGCGAGCGGTCTCGTGGGGCGTCTTCACTCGACCTCCTCGTCGAGCCCGAGGCCCTCGCGCAGCTCCGCCTCGCGCTCGGCCATGCCGAGGCGCACTTCCTCACCGAAGCCCCTGATCGCGTCGCCGAGCCCGCCGAGCGCGCCGACGACGCCCTGCGACAGCCCCGCCGGGGTGAGCCTCTGTGCGGCATGCGATGCCTTGCGTACCACCAGGACGCCCGCGGTGGCCCCGAGCGCGATGTAGAACAGACGACGCGTCACGAGCGCTTCTTCTCCGCCTTCATCTCTGCCTTCACGCGCTTGCGCACGTCGGTCTCGTGCCTCTTGCCGGCCGCGCGGCGGACGCCGTAGCTGAGCGCCGCGACCTTGACCATGGGTCCGCCGAGCGTGGCAGCGAACAGGCCGCTGAGCGCCTTGGCGTTGGTGGTGATCGCCTGGACGTTGCCGGTGATGGCGTCGACCCGGACGAGCTGGTCGTTCACGTGGACGACTGTGCCGGTCACCTCCCCCAGGAGGGGGACCGTCTGGTCGGTGATACCGGCGACGAGCTTGGTGAGCTCGTCGACCGTCCTGCGCAGCCGCAGCAGCAGCCAGATCATCGCCAGCGAGATCAGGGCGAACGCGACCGCGAAGATGAGTCCGACCAGGTCTCCTACGTCGATCACGTGCGCTCCTCCGTGTGTGTGAGCCGAGGCCGGAAGCCGACCGCGACGTCCTCGGGCTGAACCTCGCGCTGGCCGCGCAAGACCTCACGCAGCCCCGCGAGCCGCTCGCGGGCGACGCGCTCGACCCCCAGGTCACCGGGCAGGTAGTAGTCCCGCCCGACGACGGGGTCTGGGGCGTACTGCTGTGCCACAACCCTTCCCGGGAGATCGTGAGGGTATCGGTAACCGGTGTTGCCGATCTTCTGACTTCCTTCGTAGTGCGCGTCACGCAGGTGCTTGGGCACCGCCCCGGTGCGGCCGGCGCGCACGTCGGCAACCGCCGCGTCGACGGCGGCGATGACCGCGTTGCTCTTGGGCGCGAGCGCGAGGTGGATGGTCGCCTGGGCCAGGTTGATGCGGGCCTCCGGCAGCCCGACGAGCTCCAGCGCCTGGGCTGCGCTCACCGCCGCGGTGAGCGCAGTGGGGTCGGCGATGCCGATGTCCTCGCTGGCGTGCACCACGAGGCGGCGGGCGATGAAGCGGGCGTCCTCGCCCGCCTCGAGCATCCGGGCGAGGTAGTGCAGTGCCGCGTCGACGTCACTGCCGCGGATGCTCTTGATGAAGGCGCTCACCACGTCGTAGTGCTGGTCGCCGTCGCGGTCGTATCGCACCGCCACCCGGTCCACGGCCTGCTCGAGCCCCTCCAGGGTCACCTCGTCGGTGTGCGCGGCCGCCTCGAGCGCGGTCAGGGCTCGCCGCGCGTCGCCACCCGCGAGGCGGACCAGGAAGTCCTCCGCGTCCTTGGCCAGGGAGACCTGCACTCCGCGCGGATCGCTGACTGCCCGGCGTACGAGGGTCCGGATGTCCTCGTCCGACAGCGGCTCCAGCGTCAGCAGCAGGCTCCGCGAGAGCAGGGGGTTGATCACGGAGAAGAAGGGGTTCTCGGTGGTCGCGGCCACGAGCGACACCCAGCGGTTCTCCACGGCCGGGAGCAGCGCGTCCTGCTGCGTCTTGGAGAAGCGGTGCACCTCGTCGATGAACAGCACCGTCTGCCGGCCCGTCTCCCCCAGTGCCCGCTTGGCCTCCTCGATCACCTCGCGGACGTCCTTGACACCCGCTGTGACCGCGGACAGCTCGCGCCAGCGGCGGTGGGTCGTGTTCGCGATGGTCATCGCCAGCGTGGTCTTGCCCGTGCCCGGCGGACCCCACAGCACCACGCTCAGCGGCGCGTCCTGCTCGACCAGCCGCCGGAGCGGGGCACCCTCGGCGAGCAGGTGGCGCTGGCCGACCACCTCGTCGAGCGTGCGCGGCCGCAGGCGCACGGCGAGCGGAGCTACCCGGGCCGCGGCATCGGCCTGCGCGTCGTCGAACAGGGACGGCTCCACGCAGACGACCCTACGCGGGCGCGTGGGACGGCGGTGGAGGCGTCGTCGCGGGGCGGGAGCCACCGCTGTCGGGGATCCGACAGCCGCAGCCCCTAGGCGTCGTGCAGGGCCCGGCGAATACTTGGCAGCGCTTGCTCGTCCCACGTCGCACCCCTTGCCCCAGACAGGGAAATCCACATGAAGCGCGCGCTCGTCCTCCTGGTCAGCCTCGGGTTGCTCTGCCTCGCGTCGGGCGCCGCCGACGCTGGCAGCAGCAAGCGCCTCGAGCGGACCGTCGTCGGGAGCTACGGCCCCTACCCAGCACCGGTGACGGGGTGCAGCTCGGCGACGGGTTCCTTCGCGTGCCTGATCGTCAAGACCCGCCCCAAGGAAACCTTCTTCAGCGCCAAGGTGACGGACGCGCACGGGCAGCCGGTCTTCGTCCAGGTCCAGCGCAGCGGCAGCAGCGATGTGTTCTTCTGCGGTCAGACGTCCCGACCTCTCCCCGTCCGACCAGGCTCCACGCTGTCCTTCCACCTCGGCCTGAACAACTGGCTCGTCACGGCCGACTGCCCGACGAACCGGCTCAAAACGACGGGCACGATCCGGGTGACCCTGTCGAACCGGCGCTGAGACAGCGCTCGCGCTTCTCCCCGGCGGGGCGGGCCCTAGCGTGGGAGCGTGTCGATCACGCCCCTGACCTCCGCCGCGGAGGTGCTCGTGGCGGCCGACCACGACCCTTATGTGCGGGGTCGGCTGTCACGCACCGACGTCGAGGGGTGGGCAGGGCACGGCGCAGTCGCGTGGCGCTTCTCCGACGGCTACCTCATGACGTACGGCGAACCGGCTGCCGTGGCGCTGCTCATCGAGGCACTGCTGCCAGAGCTGCGCGACGGGCAGTCGGTGACCGTGCCGCAGGGCACCGGTGCGCTGCTGCCGGCCTGGGTCGCGCTCGAGGGCACCGACTGGGACTTCCGCTGGTGCACGCACGTCCCGCCACGGCAGCCGATCGAGGCAGAGGTGGGGCCGGCGAAGGACGAGGAGGTCTCGGCGCTCCTCGAGGTCGCCCACGCCGATGCGGCCGCGCGGCCTGGTGATGCCCGCGTGCGCCGGTGGGTGGGCGTCCAGAACCCGCACGGCCTGCTGGTGGCGTGCGCGGCTGACACCACGGAAGCCACCGGGGTCGGGCACCTGAGCGCCATCACCACGCACCCCGACTACCGGGGCCGCGGCTTGGCCAGCGCGGTCACGGCGGCGCTGATCGGCGACCTGTTCGCCGAGGGCTGCGACGTGGTGACGCTGGGGCTGTACAGCACCAACACCGCAGGTCGAGCGCTCTACGACCGCCTCGGGATGCGGGAGCGCGGCTTCACGAGCGGGACCCTGCGGATCCGCTCCCGCTGGTGACGCCCTCGTCTGCCTCGGGGTCAGCGTCGACGCCGGCCTCGGCGCGCTGCTGAGGCGTGATCGGGGCCGGCGCCGCGGTGAGTGGGTCGAAGCCGCCACCGCTCTTGGGGAAGGCGATGACGTCGCGGATGGACGGCACGCCGGCGAGGAGGGCGCAGACGCGGTCCCAGCCGAGTGCGATGCCACCGTGCGGCGGCGCGCCGTAGGAGAACGCCTCGAGCAGGAAGCCGAACTTCTCCTGCGCCTCCTCGGGCGTGATGCCCATGACCTGGAACACCCGCTCCTGCACGTCACGGCGGTGGATGCGGATGGACCCGCCGCCGATCTCGTTGCCGTTGCAGACGATGTCGTAGGCGTAAGCGAGGGCGCTCTCGGGATCCGCGTCGAAGCTGTCGAGGAACTCAGGTTTGGGAGAGGTGAACGCGTGGTGCACGGCGGTCCAGGCACTGTGCCCGAGCGCCACGTCGCCCGAGGCGGTCGCCACCGACGCCGGCTCGAACATCGGCGCGTCGACGACCCACACGAACGACCAGGCGCTCTCGTCGATCAGGCCCAGCCGCCGCCCGACCTCGAGCCGCGTCGCGCCGAGCAGCGCGCGGGCATCCCGCGCCTCGCCCGCGGCGAAGAAGACGCAGTCACCCGCGGACGCGCCGACGGCGGCTGCCAACCCGGCCTGCTCTGCCTCGGACAGGTTCTTGGCGACCGGACCGGTCAGCGAGCCGTCTCCCTGGAACAGCACGTACGCCAGGCCCTTGGCGCCGCGCTGCTTGGCCCACTCCTGCCACGCGTCGAGCTGCTTGCGTGGCTGGCCCGCTCCCCCCGGCATGAGCACCGCCCCGACGTACGGGGCCTGGAAGACGCGGAAGGGAGTGTCCTTGAAGAACTGGGTGCACTCGACGAGCTCGAGCTCGAACCGCAGGTCGGGCTTGTCGGAGCCGTAGCGGCGCATCGCCTCGGCGTAGGTGATCCGCGGGATCGGCGTGGGGACCTGGTAGCCGACGAGGTCCCACAGGGCGACCAGCACCGCCTCGGCCAGCTCGATGACGTCGTCCTGGTCGACGAAGCTCATCTCGACGTCGAGCTGCGTGAACTCCGGTTGGCGGTCGGCGCGGAAGTCCTCGTCGCGGTAGCAGCGCGCGATCTGGAAGTACCGCTCCATCCCCGCCACCATGAGCAGCTGCTTGAACAGCTGCGGGGACTGCGGCAGGGCGTACCAGGAGCCGGGGCGCAACCGGGCCGGGACGAGGAAGTCACGCGCCCCCTCGGGGGTGGAGCGGGTCAGGGTCGGCGTCTCGATCTCCAGGAACCCGCGCCCGTGCAGGACCTCCCGCGCGGCGTGGTTCACCTCCGACCGCAGCCGCATCGCAGCGGCAGGTCCGGGGCGGCGCAGGTCGAGGTAGCGGTGCTTGAGCCGCGCCTCCTCCCCCACCTCGTCGTCGAGCTGGAAGGGCAGCGGCGCCGCTGCCGTGAGGACCGTCAGGGTCTCCACGGCGACCTCGACGGAGCCGGTCGGGATGTCTGCGTTCTCGTTGCCGGCCGGCCGCTGCTGCACCGCACCGACGACCTGCACGCAGAACTCCGCCCGCAGGTCGTGGGCCACCGCGTCCCGGAGGACGACCTGCACCACGCCGGTGCTGTCGCGCAGGTCGATGAAGGCCACGCCACCGTGGTCGCGCCGCCGCGCCACCCACCCGGCGAGGGTGACGGTCTGTCCGGCGTGCTCGGGGCGCAGCGTGCCCGCACCGTGGCTCCGGAAGCGCGTGCGCGTCACTGGGGGTTCTCCTCGTGCCTCGTGATGGTGGGGCGCAGGTCCTGCGCCGGGGGCGACCATGCGGCCGGATCTGCCGCGACCTGATCACCGGTGCGGAGGTCCTTCACCGAGTGCCCACCGTCCGACAGGAACCACACGTAGGGGATGCCTCGCCGGTCGGCGTGCTTGATCTGCTTGCCGAACTTTGCGGCGCTCGGCGCCACCTCGGTGGGCACCCCGCGCGCCCGCAGGGAGGCTGCGACCTGGTTGCTCGCCGTACGGTTCGCCTCGTCGTTGACAGCCACCAGTACGGCGGCAGGCACCGAGCGCGAGGCCCGTACCGCCCCGGTCTTCAGCAACCTGCCGAGGATGCGGGAGACGCCGATGGACACGCCCACCCCGGGGTAGGACGTCTTGCCGTCGGAGGCCAGCGCGTCGTAGCGGCCCCCGGAGCAGACCGAGCCGAGGTCCTCGTGTCCGTGCAGCAGGGTCTCGTAGACGGTTCCCGTGTAGTAGTCGAGGCCACGGGCGATCTTCAGGTCGGCGACCAGGCGCCCCGGGGCGACCGCGTGGGCGGCCTCGATGACGCGCACGAGCTCCTCGAGGCCCTCGTCGAGCAACGGGTCGGTGACACCGAGGGCCTGCACCCGCTCGGCGAAGGACGCATCGGGAGTGGTGATGCCGGCGAGGGACAGGCAGGCGGCGGACGCCGCGTCGGTGAGCCCGAGCTCGAGCAGCTGCGCGCGCACCTTCTCGGGCCCGACCTTGTCCAGCTTGTCGACCGCCCGCAGCACGAGCGCGGTGTCGTCAGCACCGACACCGCGGTAGAAGCCCTCGGCGAGCTTGCGGTTGTTGACGTGCATCGTCGCGTCCGGGAACGGCAGCGCGGCGAAGGCCTCCAGCACCACCAGGGGCAGGTCGACCTCGTGGTGGAAAGCCAGCTCGTCCCGGTCGACGACGTCGATGTCGGCCTGGGTGAACTCCCGGTAGCGCCCCTCCTGCGGTCGCTCGCCCCGCCACACCTTCTGGATCTGGTAGCGCCGGAACGGGAACTCGAGGTGGCCGGCGCGCTCGAGGACGTAGCGCGCGAAGGGGACGGTGAGGTCGAAGTGCAGCCCAAGTCCCTTGTCGCCCTCCCCCTCCTCGGCCTGCATGCGGCGGAGCAGGTAGACCTCCTTGTCGATCTCGCCCTTGCGCAGCAGCTGGTCGAGGGGCTCGACGGCGCGGGTCTCCAGCGAGCTGAAGCCGTGCAGCTCGTAGACCTGCCGCAGCGTGTCGAGGACGTACTGCTCGACGATGCGCTCCTCGGGCAACCACTCCGGGAACCCCGACAGCGGCGCGGTGCGCGCCACTACAGCCCCCGGGTCGGCGGCGCGGTCGCGAGGTCCTGCAGGAAAGGGTTGGTGCGGCGCTCGTGGCCGATGGTGGTGGAGGACCCGTGGCCGCAGTGCACCACCGTCTCGTCGTCGCGCGGCAGGATGACGCCGGCGAGCGAGCGCTGCATCTGCTCCCACGACCCGCCGGGCAGGTCGGTCCGCCCGATCGAGCCGGCGAACAGCACGTCACCCGAGAACAGCGTCTGGGCGCTCTCGAAGACGACCGAGCCCGGCGTGTGCCCGGGGGCCAGGTCGACGGTGAAGTCCAGTCCAGCCAGGCTCAGCGGCACGGACGGGTCGAGCAGGCGGACGTCGGCCGGCTCGCTCCACTCCAGCCCGCCGCCGAACAGCTGCCGCGACTCCGCGGACAAGCCCTTCACCGGGTCCGCGAGCAGCTCCCGGTCATCAGGGTGGATGTACGCCGGGACGTCCTTCGCCCCGCACACGGGCGTGACCGAGAAGGTGTGGTCGAGGTGGCCGTGCGTGATGAGCACGGCAACCGGCTGCAGCCGGTGCTCGCTCAGGACCAGCTCGAGCTCGGCCTCGACACCGATGCCGGGGTCGATGACGACGCACTGCTCGCCCTCAGCGGGCGCCACGACCCAGCAGTTGGTGCCGAAGGCGGCGGCGGGGAACCCGCGGACGAACACGGTCGTCACTCCTCTTGCTGGTGCCGGCTGGTCGGACCGACCCTACCGGCGCGGTGAGCGCCGACCCGAGCGAGATTCCCTAGACTCGCCCGGGACCTGACCGCAGGAGGAGACCACGTGGCAAGCACCAAGCGGGAGCGCGAGCTCGCCCGGATGCGCGCGCAGCGCCAAGCAGCGCGCCGGGCGGCCCTCGAGGCAGAGCGGCGCAAGCGGCGCGCGACGGTCCTGGCCGGTCTGTCGGCGCTCGCGGTGGCTGCCGTCATCGTCGGCATCGCCGTGCTCACCGGTGGCGACGACGACGACGCGCTGTCGGCCGACCCCGGTGCCAGCGCGAGTGCCACCTCGAGCACCGCGGCGGGTGCGTGCAGCTACTCCACCGCCGGCCAGGCCGCCAAGCCCGTCAGCGGGCTCCCCAGCACGAAGGGCCCTGCCACGAAGTCCGACACCAAGGTCGTGCTGACGACGAGCCGCGGCGAGGTCGACCTCACGCTGCGCGGGGCGAAGGCGCCGTGCACCACGAACAGCTTCACCTTCCTGGCCGGGCAGAAGTACTTCGACGGCACGTCCTGCCACCGCCTCACGACCGCCGGCATCTTCGTCCTCCAGTGCGGCGACCCGACCGGCAGCGGCTCAGGCGGTCCGGGCTACCAGTTCGCGGACGAGAACCTCACTGGCCTCGGTGCCCCCAACACCGGCGGTCAGGTGATCTACCCGCGCGGCACCGTCGCGATGGCGAACGGCGGACCCGGCACCAACGGCAGCCAGTTCTTCCTCGTGTACAAGGACAGCCCGCTCGCGCCCAAGTACACGCCGTTCGGGACGATCACGAAGGGCCTGGACGTCCTGGACGCGATCGCCAAGGGCGGTTCGACGCCGGTCAACGACGGCAAGCCGAACCTCGCCATCACCATCACCACCGCCAAGGTCCAGGGCT
>DATLCV010000063.1:0-15901 GCA_035526225.1 Mycobacteriales bacterium | reverse complement strand
TGCTGACCGAGGCCGGCCGGTTCGCCGCCGGGGACACCGGGCAGCAGGCCGGCCTGATCCGCGAGACGTTGGTGCGTTGTCAGAGCCGGGTGGACGCCGGACACGGCTGGCCGATGCCGGGGGAGCTGAAGAAGCGGTTGCAGACGGTGGCGGTCCTGGCGGACTTGAGCGCCGCGGAGAAGCGCAGGAAGTCGGTCGCGGAGCAGCGCGGCGTGAGCGCCTTCCCGACCGGTGTGGGGGCTGCGGCGTTGAGCATCGAGGGGCCGCAGGTGCAGGTCGCGGCGATGCACGAGGCGATCCGGGCCCGCGCCGAAGCGATGGGCCGGATCCCGGGTGAGTCCCGCAGCCTGATGCAGCGGATGCACGACGCGGCGTACGAGCTGCTCACCGTCGACGCCGACGGCGGCGAGTCCACCGTGCCCTCGGTGGGGCTGGACGGTGAGCCGGTGACGATCTCCGTGCGCGGGGTGCAGGTCGCGCTGATCATGCCGGTGTCGGTCGCGCAGGGCGGTGATCTGGAGCTCGCCGAGATCCCCGGCCTCGGACCGGTCCTGCCGAGCACCGCGCGGGAGCTGCTGGCCCAGGCCGAGACCGTGCAGCGCATCACCGTCGACGCCACCACCGGCCAGGTGATCACCGTCGACACCCCCGTCCCCGGCCCCGCCCAGCACCATCGCCAGGCCGAGCCCGCCGAGCCTGCCGCCACCCCCGCACACGAGCCGAAGCCGAAGCCGGTGCCGGACGCCGTGCGGACGGTGCTGGACCAGCTCCTGACCGAGCCGGTCGCGATCCGCGACCTGAGCAGCAGTACCTACCGCGTCCCGAGCCGGCTGCGACGGCACGTCGAACGGCGCGACCGCACCTGCACCTTCCCCAGCTGCACCGTGCCCGGCCGCCACTGCGACGTCGACCACCGCGAGCCCTGGCCCCACGGACCAACGTCACAGCAGAACTGCCACTGCCTGTGTCGACGGCACCACCGCGCGAAGCAGCGCTACTTCACCGTCGAGCTCGACCCCGACACCGGCGACACCCTCTGGACCACCCCCGACGGCCGCCAGTACCGCCGCCCACCCCCCACCTACTGATCACTGGCGGCCAACGACTCGTGAAGCCAGACCTCCTGGATCCTGCCCTCACTTATCTCGTAGACCGCGTGCTGGTCCCATCCCACCGGCCGAGCGTCCGAAACCAGGCGAATGACTGCTGCCGCATATCGCTCACCGCCCAGCACCTCCTGTAGGTGCCAGGCGAATCCCGCGCCCTCGTGGTCGCGCTTTCGGGCGTACCAACTGAGCAGATCATCGAAGTCTCCGGTGAATCCGCCGTCTGCGGCGTGCAGCGTTGTGCCTGGTGACCAGAGAGCGCGGGCAGATTCTTGATCCTCGGTGAACGAGGTGAACCAGAGTCGCAAGGTCTCCAGCGTGCTCATGGGCGGGACCCTATTCCGGCCGCACGCCGAGCGAAGTCCCGGCCTCGGCGAGAGCGTTCACGGCCGTTGCAGGCATCCACGCGGTCGTTGCGGCTGGTCGCTCGGGATCGCGGATGCCATGATCGAACGCCATGTTCGACGCGACGGCCGCAACACGGGCCCTGCAGGATGCAGTTCTGCGGCATGACCACGTCTACCTGGAGAACGCGTGCAGCGACCAGATGCTGTGGTCGATGCCCTCGCGCGACAATCAACGCGGCAAGCGCGCGTGGATCGACGCTAGCTGTGCTGTGGCTTGGGACTGGTTCGAGGTCGACGTTCTGCGCCAGCTCGATGTGGGCCAGGTGGTCGTTGTCGAGTCCTGGATCCGCCAGCAGTACACGCTGAACGGCGCGCAGGTCGTAGGAGAGGGCGTGGTGGTCGACGTATGGGCGCTGGAGGATTCAACCTGGCGTGTTGTCGCGCGTCATCCGCAGCGCGGCTGACGCCCCTCTCGGCCTCAACAACTAGACGCCGGCGCGGCGCTTGTCCCACTCGGCGCGGAAGGCCCGCTCCACGGGGGGGTACTGCCCGAAGAGGGCTGTGAGCTCCTCGAAGCCCAGCCGCAGCGCGCGCACGTCGCTGGTGGTCACGACCGTCGCGTTGCGGGTCTTGTGCTCGACGAGGGCCGCCTCGCCGACCAGCGAGCCGGGCTGGAGCGATGCCACGACGTCGCCGTGACGGCGCACCTCGGTGCTGCCGGACAGCAGCACGTAGCAGGAGTCCGCGGGCTGCGACTCACTCACCAGCGCCCAGTGGGCCGGCAGGTGCACCACGCGCCCCGACGCGGCCAGGGCGTCCACGGCCCGCCGCTCCAGCGTGCTGAACACAGAGAGCCCGGCGAGCTCGTCGGCGACGGCCTTCGTCTCCTTGTCGTGCTTGTGCAGCATGCCTCGTCCTTCGCGCTCGGGCTGGGTGCCGGGGGTCTGCCCACACTCTCGCTCGCGGGAGCACCTGGCCACAACCCGTGACGGTGACGGGTTCCCGACACCGACTCTTCGTCACAACCCGAGCTCACGGGCGATGAGCATGAGCTGCACCTCGGTGGTGCCCTCGCCGATCTCCAGGATCTTGGAGTCACGGTAGTGACGGGCGACGGGGTACTCGTTCATGAAGCCGTAGCCCCCGTGCACCTGCGTCGCGTCACGAGCGTTGTCCATCGCCGCCTCGCTGGACACGATCTTGGCGATGGCCGCCTCCTTCTTGAACGGCAGGCCGGCGAGCATCCTGGCCGCCGCGTCGTAGTAGGCGGTGCGCGCGGCGTGAGCCCGCGCCTCCATCCGCGCGATCTTGAACGAGATGGCCTGGTTATGACCGATCGGCCGGCCGAAGGCCTCGCGCTCCTTGGCGTACTTGACCGACTCGTCGACGCAGCCCTGCGCCGCGCCGACCGCGAGCGCGGAGATGGCGATGCGGCCCTCGTCCAGGATCGACAGGAAGTTGGCGTAGCCGCGACCCCGCTGCCCGAGCAGGTTCTCCTCGGGCACCCGCACGTCGTCGAAGCTCAAGGGGTGCGTGTCGGAGGAGTTCCAGCCGACCTTGCTGTAGGCCGGCTCGACGGTGAAGCCCGACGTCGGCACGGGCACGAGGATCGCGGAGATCTCCTTGTGACCGTTGGGGAGCTCGCCGGTGACCGCCGTCACCGTGACGAGCCGGGTGATGTCGGTGCCGCTGTTGGTGATGAACGCCTTGCTGCCGTTGATGACCCACTCGCCGCTCTCGAGCCGCGCCGTCGTCCGTGTCGCGCCCGCGTCGGAGCCGCCGCCGGCCTCGGTGAGCCCGAAGGCACCGAGGCCCTGCCCGCTGGTGAGCTGCGGGAGCCACGCCTGCTTCTGCTCCTCGGTGCCGAAGCGGTAGACCGGCATCGCGCCGAGGGAGCAACCTGCCTCGAGGGTGATCGCGACGGACTGGTCGACACGCCCCAGCTCCTCCAGGGCCAGGCACAGGGCGAAGTAGTCGCCCCCCATCCCGCCGTACTCCTCAGGGAAGGGGAGGCCGAACAGCCCCATCTCCCCCATCTGCTCGACGACCTCGTAGGGGAAGGTGTGCGCCTCGTCGTGGGCGTGGATGACCGGAGCGACGACCTCACGGGCGAACGCCTCGACCGTCTTCTTGAGCTCGACCTGCTCAGGGGTGAGTCGGGTGTCCAGGCTCATGCGGGGTCGATCTCCTTCGAGAGGGCTTGCACGGTGCGCGAGGGGCTCGGGCGACCGAGCTGCTCGGCCATCCAGGTGCTGGTGCGGACGAGGGCGTGCAGGTCGACGCTGGTCTCGACCCCGAGACCGTGCAGCTGCCACAGAAGGTCCTCGGTGGCCAGGTTGCCGGTCGCGCTCTTGGCGTAGGGGCAGCCGCCTAGACCGCCGGCGCTGGCGTCCACCGTCGTGATGCCGTGCTGCAGGGCGACCAGGGTGTTGGACAGCGCCTGACCGTACGTGTCGTGGAAGTGCACGGCGAGCTGGTCGGTGCCGACGCCACGCGCGTCCAGCGCGGCAAGCAGGGCCACGACCTGACCGGGCGTGGCGACCCCGATCGTGTCGCCGAGGCTGAGCTCGGTGACGCCCAGGTCGAGCAGGGTCCGGGCGTGGCCGGCGACGATCTCGGGAGCGACGAAGCCCTCCCACGGGTCGCCGAAGCACATCGACAGGTAGCCGCGGACCCGCAGGCCCTCGGCCCGGGCCCGGTCGACGACGGGCCGGAACATCTCCAGCGACTCGGCGACGGAGCGGTTGAGGTTGCGCTGCGCGAACGCCTCGGTCGCCGACCCGAAGACCGCGATCTCCTTGACGCCCGCGTCCAGCGCGCGGTTGAGGCCCTTGTCGTTCGGCACCAGCACCGGCAACCGCACCCCGGGCGGCTCCTCGCCGAGCAGGGCGAGGAGCTCGCTCGCATCGGCCAGCTGCGGCACCCACTGCGGGCTCACGAAGCTCGTGGTCTCCACCGCGGTCAAGCCGGCGGCGAGCAGCTGCCGGACCAGCTCGGCCTTGACCTCGACCGGGATGACGCCCTTCTCGTTCTGCAGCCCGTCGCGGGCGCCCACCTCGTAGACCGTGACGCGTGCTGGGAGCCCCGGCAGCGACGTCATGTGCGGGGCAGTCATGGGGTGACCGTCACGAGCAGCTCGTCGACGGCCACCTGCTGGCCGACCCGCACCAGCACCTCACCCACGGTGCCGTCGACGGGGGCGGTCAGGGTGTGCTCCATCTTCATGGCCTCCACGACCACCAGTGGCGTGCCCTTGGTGACCGCCTGCCCGGCCGAGGCGTGCACAGCGATGACGCTGCCCGGCATGGGGCTCGTGATGTCGCCGTCGTGCGCGCTGCCCTCCTCGCGCAGGTGCAGGACCGCCTCGTGCACCGGCCACGCGGCCCCGTCACGACCGACCCACACGGTGGTGCGGTCGGCGGCGGTGGCCCACCGCGTCGTCCGACCGCCAGAGGTGAGGAGCACGTCGTCGCCGTCGAGGACCGCGGACGCGTCGAACGCCGAGCCGTCGACGGTCACGGCGCCGCCGGTGAGGCTGACGCTCGCCGTACGGCCCCCGGGAAGCGCCAGCAGCCAGCGCTGCGCCGCAGGCGCTCCGGGTCGCCAGCCGGTGGACCAGGGGTCGGTGTCGTCGCGCAGCAGGCTCTCCCGCAGGGCGTAGACGGCGAGCGCCTCCGCCGGGACCTCGTCGACCGCGAGCTCCTCGAGGTGCCGCTCGATGAAGCCGGTGTCGAGCCGGCCGGCGCGCACGTCATCGTGCTGCAGCAGCCGCCTCAAGAAGGCCGTGTTGGTCGTCACGCCCAGCACCACCTGCTCGGCAAGGGCGCGATCGAGCCGGGCCAGCGCGGCCGTGCGGTCCGGCCCCCACGCGATGACCTTGTTGAGCATCGGGTCGTACGTGCTGCCCACGACGGTGCCCTCGAGCAGGGAGGAGTCGACGCGCACGTCCTCGCGGTAGGGCTCGTCGAGCCGGAGCACGGTGCCGCCGGTGGGCAGGAAGCCGCGGGCGGGGTCCTCGGCGTAGGTGCGGACCTCGACCGCGTGGCCGTCGAGGCGGATGTCGTGCTGGGTCAGCCCCAGCGGCAAGCCTGCGGCGACGCGCACCTGCTGCTCGACGAGGTCGATGCCGGTGACCCGCTCGGTGACCGGGTGCTCGACCTGAAGGCGGGTGTTCATCTCCATGAAGAAGAACTCGTCGGGACGGTCGGCGCTGACGATGAACTCGACGGTGCCCGCACCCACGTAGCCGACCGCCGTGGCGGTGGCCACGGCGCTGGCGCCGATGCGCGTGCGGGTGGCCTCGTCGAGCAGCGCCGACGGAGCCTCCTCCACGACCTTCTGGTGCCTCCTCTGCAGCGAGCACTCGCGCTCACCGAGGTGCACGGTCGTCCCCTGGCTGTCGGCCAGCACCTGCACCTCGATGTGCCGCGGCGTCTTGACGTACCGCTCGAGGAACAGCGTGTCGTCGCCGAACGCGCTCGCTGCGGTACGGCGGGCACTGACGAGCGCCTCCGCGAGGTCCTCGGCCCGCTCGACGAGGAACATGCCCTTGCCGCCGCCGCCCGCGCTGGGCTTGACGAGGACCGGGTAGCCGACCTCGTCGGCCGCGGCCACGAGATCGGCGTCGGTCATCCCCGGCTCGCTCCGCCCAGGTACGACGGGCACACCGGCCTTGGCGACCGTCGTCTTCGCGCGGATCTTGTCGCCCATCACCTCGACGGCCCCGACCGGGGGACCGATGAACACGATCCCCTTGTCCGCCAGGGCCTTGGCGAACTCTGCGTTCTCGGCGAGGAAGCCGTAACCGGGGTGCACCGCCTGCGCGCCGGTGTCCAGCGCCGCCTGGACGACCCGCTCGATCGACAGGTAGGACTCGCGAGCGGGAGCCGGGCCCAGGCGCACCGCGACGTCGGCCTCCAGCACGTGGCGGGCGCCGGCATCGGCATCGCTGTAGACCGCGACGGTGCGGATGCCCATGTCGCGCAGGGTGCGCATCACCCGGACCGCGATCTCGCCGCGGTTCGCCACCAGGACGGTGCTGAACATGCTCACATCCTGCTCTTGTCGATGCTCCGCATCACATGCGGAAGACGCCGTAGGAGACCGGCTCGAGCGGGGCGCTGGCCGCTGCGCCGAGAGCCAGGCCGAGGACGGTGCGGGTGTCGAGCGGGTCGATGACGCCGTCGTCCCACAGCCGGGCGGTCGAGTAGTAGGGGTGTCCCTGGTGCTCGTACTGGTCGCGGATGGGCGCCTTGAACGCCTCCTCCTCCTCGGCCGACCAGGCGCCGCCCTTGGCCTCGATGCCGTCCCGGCGCACGGTGCTCAGCACGCTCGCGGCCTGCTCCCCGCCCATGACGGAGATGCGCGCGTTGGGCCACATCCAGAGGAACCGCGGGCTGTACGCCCGCCCGCACATCGAGTAGTTGCCGGCACCGAACGAACCGCCGATGACCACGGTGAGCTTGGGCACCCGGGCGCAGGCCACGGCGGTGACCATCTTTGCGCCGTGCTTCGCGATGCCGCCTGCTTCGTACTCGCGACCGACCATGAAGCCGGTGATGTTCTGCAGGAACAGCAGGGGGATCGACCGCTGGTCGCACAGCTCGATGAAGTGCGCGCCCTTCAAAGCGGACTCGGAGAACAGCACCCCGTTGTTCGCGATGATCCCGACGGGGTGGCCGTGGATGCGCGCGAAGCCGGTGACCAGGGTGGCGCCGTACTCCTTCTTGAACTCCTGGAAGCGACTGCCGTCCACGAGCCGGCCGATGACCTCACGCACGTCGAAGGGGGTGCGCGGGTCGGCGGGGACCACGCCGTAGAGCTCGGACTCGTCGAGCGCTGGGGCCTCCGGCGCCTCGACCACCCAGGGTGCGGGAGTGCGGGGGCCGAAGGTGCTCACGATGCCGCGCACGATCCGCAGGGCGTGGGCGTCGTCGTCGGCGAGGTGGTCGGTGACACCAGAGGTCTTTGAGTGCAGCAGCCCGCCGCCGAGGTCCTCGGCGGTGACGACCTCACCGGTCGCAGCCTTCACCAGCGGAGGACCGCCCAGGAAGATGGTGCCCTGGTCGCGCACGATGACAGCCTCGTCGGACATGGCCGGCACGTAGGCACCACCTGCGGTGCACGAGCCGAGGACGGCGGCGACCTGAGGGATGCCCCGGGCGCTCATGGTCGCCTGGTTGTAGAAGATCCGACCGAAGTGCTCGCGGTCCGGGAAGACGTCGTCCTGCTTGGGCAGGAACGCACCACCGGAGTCGACGAGGTAGAGGCACGGGAGGTGGTTGGCGAGCGCGACCTCCTGCGCCCGCAGGTGCTTCTTCACCGTCATCGGGTAGTAGGTGCCGCCCTTGACGGTGGCGTCGTTCGCGACGACGACGCACTCGCGGCCCTGGACCCGGCCCACTCCGGTGATCAGGCTCGCGCCGGGCGCGTCCCCGTCGTACATCCCGTGGGCTGCCAGGGGACTGAGCTCGAGGAAGGAGCTGCCGCGGTCGAGCAGCGCGTCGACCCGCTCGCGTGGCAGCAGCTTGCCGCGCGCGACGTGCTTGGTGCGCGCGGTCTCAGGCCCGCCCTGGGCAGCCTGCTCGAGGTCCTTGCGCAGCTGGGCGGCCAGCTCGCGGTGGTGCGCGTCGTTGCTCGCGAACGCCTCGCTGCCGGGTGCGGCGGCGGTGCGCAGGACGGGGGCGTCCACAGCGACTCCCTCTCGGCAGGCTTGTTAGCGATCCCTAACCTGGGCTATGTTAGCGATCCCTAACCTCGGGAGGCAAGGGGTGACCTCACCTCGCCAGGAGCAGCTGCTCCGGGAGGCTGCCCGGATGTTCGCCGAGTACGGCTACCACGGCGTCTCCATCGAGGACCTGGGATCGGCCTGCGGGATCAGCGGGCCGGCGGTCTACCGGCACTTCTCCTCCAAGGACGCACTGCTCGCCGAGCTGTTGGTGGGCATCTCGGACGACCTGCTCGAGGGCGGCCGGGTCGAGGTCGCCGGGTCGCGGACTCCCCCCGAGGCCCTGGAACGGCTCGTCGACCGGCACCTGGCGTTCTCGCTGTCCGAGCCCGACCTCATCCGCGTGCAGGACCGCGACCTCGCCTCGCTCGCCCCGTCCGACGCGCACGCGGTGCGAAGGCTGCAGCGGTCCTACGTCGAGCTCTGGGTGGACCAGCTCGTGCCGCCCCTGTCGCGCGCCGAGGCGCGGGCCCGTGCGCACGCTGTCTTCGGCTTGCTCAACAGCACGCCGCACCTGGAGGACGCCGGCGCGCACGCCCCGGTCCTGCGCGCGATGGCCCTGGCCGCTCTCCACGCCTGAGCGCTCCGGGAAGGTTGCCGAGGGCTCGTGCGTTGTGAACTATTGCAACCGCAACAACCTGAGGAGAGCCCGATGCCTGCCGTGACCGCCGACACCCTCGTCCTGCCGCGCATCCCCCGCGCCGGACTGGGCGACACCGAGCGACCCGTGAGGCAGGTGTCGACCGCGCCCACCGGCTACGAGGGCGAGGGCTTCCCGGTACGGCGGACCATGGCGGGCATCTCCAGCCGCGACACCGACCCGTTCATCATGATGGACCAGATGGGCGAGGTGGAGTACGCGCCGGGCGAGCCCAAGGGCACGAGCTGGCACCCGCACCGCGGCTTCGAGACGGTGACCTACATCATCGACGGCGCCTTCCAGCACCAGGACAGCCACGGTGGCGGCGGCTTCATCACCGACGGGGCCACGCAGTGGATGACCGCAGGCGGCGGGATCCTGCACATCGAGACGCCGCCGGCCGAGCTGGTCGAGAGCGGCGGCACCTTCCACGGCGTCCAGCTGTGGGTCAACCTGCCTGCTGCCCAGAAGATGGTCGCCCCGGCCTACCAGAACCTCGAGGGCGGTGACGTCGCGCTGCTCGGATCCGACGACGGCGGGGCGCTCGTCCGCGTCATCGCCGGCGATCTCGCCGGGCACAAGGGACCGGGCTCCACGCGCACCCCGATCACGTTCGTGCACGCCACCGTCGCCCCCGGCGCGCAGCTGAGCCTGCCCTGGGAGCCGACGTACAACGCGCTCGTCTACGTGCTCGCCGGCAGCGGCCGCGCGGGGGTCGAGGGCCGCCCGGTGCGCGCCGGGCAGATGGTGGTCTTCGGCAGCGGCGACCACCTCACCGTCACCGCCGACGACGCCCAGGAGTCGCGGTACGGCGCGCTCGAGGTCCTCGTCCTCGGCGGCGAGCCCATCCGCGAGCCCGTTGCGCAGTACGGACCGTTCGTCATGAACACGCGGCAGGAGCTGCAGCAGGCTGTCGAGGACTTCCAGCAGGGCCGCCTCGGGGTGATCCCGCCCAACGCCCTGATGCCCCACGTGTACGGCGAGCCCGTCCTGTAGTTCGCTGGGGGGCGTGCGCCAGCTGATCCCCGAGGTCCGCGACCTCTCCCCCCAGGACCTGTTCGACCTGTACGACGAGCCCGGCCCCTACCTGCGGGCCGACTTCGTCTCCTCCACCGACGGCGCCATCGCCGTGGAGGGCCGCTCGCAGGGCCTGTCGAGCCCCGCCGACAAGGCGTCGTTCCGCGCGCTGCGCACCACGTGCGACGCGGTGATCGTCGGTGCCGGCACGCTGCGCGCGGAGAACTACGGCTCGGTGCGGTTCGGGACGGCCGCTGCCGCGTGGCGAGAGGCGCACGACTACGACCCGGCACCGCCCGTCGTCGTCGTCTCCCGCTCCGGGCAGCTCGGCAGTGGCCGCGTCCTGGAGGGGCCTGTGCTGCTCTCTGCGCCGAAGGGCCCGGAGGGCGTCGAGCTGCTGCCCACCGACCCCGTGGAGCTGGTCGCGGCGCTGCACGAGCGCGGCCTGACGCGACTGCTGTGCGAGGGCGGCCCCGCCCTGCTCACCACCCTGCTGCGGGCCGGGCTGGTGGACGACCTCTTCCTCACCGTCAGCCCGCAGCTCGTCGGCACCGGCCCGTACCTGCTGCACGGGCTGGAGACACCGCACCCGCTCAGGCTGGTGTCCTTGCTGCACGACGACCCCGGGGTGCTGCTGTGCCGCTGGTCCGTCGTACGGTCCCCGGGTGACTGACTTCCCCGTCCTGCCCGGTTTCGACGGCCACATCGGCCTGCAGCTGCTGGAGGTCACCCCAGACGGCGTCTCCGCGGCGTTCGACATCCGCCCCGAGCTGCACCAGCCGTACGGCATCCTGCACGGCGGCGTGCTCGCGGCAGTCGTCGAGACGGTGGGCAGCATCTCGGGTGCCACCTGGTACGGCGGGAAGGTGGTCGGCACCAGCAACCACACCAACTTCCTGCGGGCCACGACCGAGGGCAGGTTGACGGCGCGTTCGACCCCGGTGCACCGGGGCAAGGGCCAGCAGCTGTGGGACGTCGACATCACGGACGAGTCAGGGCGGCTGGTGGCGAAGGGTCAGCTCCGGCTGACCAACCTGGACGACCGCGCGGGCTAGTCGAACCTCCGGTACAGGCTCTTGCCGCTCGCCATCTTCAGGATCGCGCCCTTCCTCAGGCGGTCCTTCGTGGTGCAGCCCTTCGTCTTCAGGCAGCCGTCAGCGAACGCGATGACCGGCCGACCCTGCCCGTCGAGGACCATGTCGTTGAAGTCGAGCAGGTTGCGGTCGCTCAGCGGGCCGGTCGTGCAGGAGGTCCCGCCGGTGCAGATGGAACCGACCTGGACCGGGCTGCCCGGGGTCGCGTCGTAGGTCTTCCACGTGCGGCCGCGGTCGTAGGTGAGCGAGACGTACATCCGCCAGGTGCCGTGGAAGTTCCTGTTGCTCCCCGGGTTCCCGTCATCGGTGCTGCCGAGGTAGGCGACGGCCGCGCGGTCGCCGTCTCCGGCGACGGCCAGCGGGAAGCGCGAGACGTGGACGCCGAGCTCCTTGCCCAGAGCCTTCGGCATCGTCCAGTGCGCGCCCCGGTCACGGCTCACCGCGACGTGCACGCGTCCGCCCCCGCCGCCGTTGTCCTTGCTGCCCCACGCGGCGTAGACGGTCCCGTCACTGCCGACGCCGAGCGACGGGTGCCCGGCGTCGCCCTGGGACGCGTGCGGGATGCTGCGCTTGGTCCAGGTCAGCGCGTTGTCGGTCGTGACGAAGACGGCCTGGTCGCCGCCCTCGTCGGAGCAGCCGTCGGGCATGACGTAGGTCGTGCCGTCCGGCGCCGACTTGATGTGGCCGATGATCGGCGAGCAGCTGTCCCCGACGCCTGGGTCCTGGGGCGGCGTCACGGCGACGGGGTGCGACGGACCGTAGGTCAAGCCGCCGTCGAGGCTGACTCCGCAGTTGAGGGCGGCCAGGTCGTTGGTGCAGTAGTAGAGGACGTTCGGGTACAGCGGCGTCGTCGTGAGCGCCGTCGCCTTGCCCGCCCCGATCGTCTGGTGGTCGAACGAGATGCCGATGCCGCAGCCGACCGGCGCCTGCGTCCACGAGCGCCCGAAGTCGTCGGAGTAGGCCTGGGCCGAGCAGCCCTGCGGCATGAGCTGGTTGATCCACACGCGGTTGGTGGTGGGGTCCTGGCGCAGGATCGGGTCGCTGGACTGCACGCCCTCCACCGGCGGCTGCACCGGCGTCCAGGTGGCAGTGCCCTTCTTGCCGAACTTGTTCACCAGCAGGGTCTGCAGCCCGCACTGGTAGAGGACCTCGCCTGTCTTGGGGTGCACCGCCAGGGTCGGCTCGCCACAGGAGTCACCGATGCCGGTCTGGCTGTAGATGCCGAAGACCGGCACGCCGAGGGGGTTCTGCTTGGCCGTCCGGATCACGCCCGCCACGGGCTCGGGCGCGCCGGTGAGCAGGTCCACGCCGACGGGGGAGGTGTACTGCACGAACGTCGGCGCGACCGTGCGCGTGCCGGCCGCCGCGGTCAGCGCCAGCGGGACGAAGACGGCGGCCACGGTCAGGCCGAGCAGGGGGCGGGGCAGGCGCACGGTGACTCCAGGTGTGGGCGTTCTCCTGGTGTTCGACGCGGGGCCCGGTGGTCCTGCCTCAGCCGAGTGTGGCGAGCACCTCGTCGAGGGGGTCCCCGAAGCGCTCCTTGAGCGCGAAGACGGCGGCGGCGTTGCTGAAGCCCACCGCTCCCGACAGCAGCCCGCCGCGGGAGTAGACAGCGAGCGGGCGCTTGCGCGGCCCCGTCTCGACGACCACGACGTCGTCCCCGACCTCGAGCCGGCCCAGCCCCTGCAGCTTCACGTCGTACTGGTCGCTCCACCAGTACGGCGGCTCGCCGGCCGCAGGGGGAAGGCCGAGGACCCCGGCAGCCACCGCCTCGGCCTGCCGGGTGGCGCTGGTCCAGTGCTCGTGGCGCGTGCTGCCCCAGCGGGCAACGTCGCCGACGGCCCAGACCCCGTCCGTCGCGCGGCCGTTCTCGTCGCACACGACCCCGTCGTCGACGGTCAGGCCGCTGGTGGCGAGCCAGCCGGTGGTCGGCACCACGCCCATCGCCTCGAGCAGGGCGTCGAGGTCGAGCACCGTGCCGTCGCCCAGCTCCAGGTGGGCAGCGCTGGCCTGCACCACGCTCGTGGCGAGGTGGAACCGCACGCCGTGCTCCTCGTGCAGGGCCTGGACGCGTGCGGCGACGGCGTCTCCCAGCACCCGCACCAGCGGGCGCGGCAGCAGGTCGACCACGTGCACCTCGGCGCCCTTGGCCCGGGCGCTCGCCGCCACCTCGCACCCGATCAGGCCGGCTCCCACCACGCCGATGACCCGCCCCGGGGCGAGCAGCGGTGCGAGGGCCTGCGCGTCGTCGAGCGTCCGGAGCACGTGCCCGGGCGAACCGGGGAGGCGACGCGGGGTCGCGCCCGTCGCGATCACCAGCTGGTCGAAGGGGATGGGGTCGTGCCCGGTGAGCACCCGGCGGGTCTGCAGGTCGAGGCCGGTGGCCGCGACGCCGAGCCGGAGGTCGAGGGCCAGCTCGGCGTACGCCGCCTCGGGGCGCAGCAGCACCGGATCCCGCTCACCGCGCAGCACGTGCTTGGACAGCGGCGGCCGGTCGTAGGGCAGGTGCACCTCGTCACCGACGAGGACGAGCTCGCCGGCGAACCCCTTGTCGCGCAGGGCTTCCGCGGTGCGCAGGCCCGCGAGCCCGGCACCCACCACGACAACCCTCACGCGCCGTAGGCCTTCGGCGAGCCGTAGGCGTCGACCTGCGGGGCGGCCTCCCCCAGAAGGCCGGGGAGGACGCCGTCGATCTCACTGACGTCGAACGACCCTTCCTTCTCGTACGCCGGACCCGGGCGCCATCCCTCCGCGACGCTGACGTGGCCCGCGCGGAGGTTGAAGACGCGGCCGTTGACGGTCGCCAGCGGCGAGGCGAGCCAGGCCACGAGGGCCACGATGTTCTCCGGCCCGCCGGGGTTCTTCCAGCCGGTGCGCGCCTCGAGCTCGTCGAGCCGCTCCTTGTAGCCCTGCAGGCCCTCGGTCATCGCAGTCAGCGCGCTGGGCGCGATCGCGTTCGCCAGCACGCCGTACCGCCAGAGCTCTTCGCCCAGGATCTGCGTGAAGGCCGCGATGCCGGCCTTGGCGGCGCCGTAGTTGGCCTGGCCGACGTTGCCGTAGATGCCGCTCGGGCTGGAGGTGTTGACGATGCGCGCCACCCGCTGGCGGCCGGCCTTGGACTCCGCGCGCCAGTAGTCCACGGCGTGACGCGTCGGGCCGAAGGTGCCGCGCAGGTGGACGCGCATCACCGCGTCCCAGTCGTCGAAGGTCATGTTGACGAACATCCGGTCGCGCAGGATGCCGGCGTTGTTGACGAGCGCGTCGAGCCCCCCGAAGGACGAGACCGCCTGCGCCACAAGGCGTCCTGAGCCCTCCGCGTCACTGACGTCATCGGTGTTGGCGACCGCCTCCGCGCCGGCGGTGGCCAGCTCCTCGACCACGGCGTGCGCGTTGTCGGCGTTGACGTCGTTGACGACGACACGCGCTCCCTCGGCAGCGAGCAGCAGCGCCTCGGCCCTGCCGATGCCGGCGCCGGCGCCGGTGATGACCACGACGCGACCGTCGGAGCTGCTCACTCGGCCACCACCGTTCCGGCCTTGATCAGGGCGTCCAGGCGGTCGTCGCTCACTCCGAGCTCCTTGGCGATCTCACGGGTGTGCTCGCCCGGGTAGCAGGCAGGGCGCTGCACGGTCAGCGGGGTGCGCGACAGCCGTGGGGCGGGCGCCGGCTGCACGACCCCGTCGTACTCGGCGTAGGTGCGGCGCGCGACGAGGTGCGGGTGCTCGGTGCGCTCCTGCCAGTCGAGGACGGGCTGCACGCAGGCGTCGGTGCCGCCGAGCAGGGCGGCCCACTCGTCACGGGGCCGGGTGCGCCACAGGGCGGCCCACTCCTGCTTCATCGCCGGCCAGTGCTCCTGGGGCACCTGGTGGAAGCGACTGTCGTCCTGCCCCTCCCGGAACCCGGAGAGCCGGACGAGCTCGGCGTAGAACTGCGGCTCGAGGGCACCCACGGACACCCACTTGCCGTCGGCGCACTCGTAGACGTCGTACCAGGGAGCGCCAGTGTCGAGCAGGTTGGTGCCGCGGCGGGTGGGGTCCCACACTCCCATCTGCGTCAGCGACGTGAACATCGTCGTGAGGACGCTGACGCCGTCGACCATGGCGGCGTCGACGACCTGGCCCTGGCCGCTGGTGCGTGCCTCGAGCAGCGCGGCGAGGACGCCCATGACGAGGAACATCGACCCGCCGGCGTAGTCGGCGGCGAGGTTGAGCGGTGGCGTCGGGGCCTCGTCGGCGCGGCCGATCGCCCACAGCGCGCCGGTCAGCGCGAGGTAGCCGTTGTCGTGCCCGGCGACCTGCGACAGGGGGCCGTCCTGGCCCCACCCGGTCATCCGCCCGTAGACCAGGCGCGGGTTGCGGCCGAGGCAGTCGTCGGGGCCGAGGCCGAGCCGCTCGGCGACACCCGGCCGGTAGCCCTCCACGAGCACGTCAGCCCGCGCCACCACGTCGAGCACGAGGTCGCGGCCCTCAGGCTGCTTGAGGTCGACCGCCAGCGACCGCTTGCCCCGGTTCACGACGTCCTTGCGGTAGCCGCGGCCGAGCTGCAGCCCGCCGGGGATGGTGCGGTCGACGCGGATGACGTCGGCACCGAGGTCGGCGAGCAGCATCGCGGCGAACGGCCCCGGGCCGATGCCCGCGAGCTCCACCACGGTGGTCCCGGTGAGAGGCCCTTGCGCGAGTCCGGCGGTCACCGGCTCAGCATGCCGCAGCGGGGTACGGCGGGGCTCAGCCGGTCTGGAACTGGGCGATGGAGGACCGCAGCTCGGCGGCCAGCACGTTGAGCTGGGCGGCTGCGGCGGCGGCCTGCCGGGAACCGACGGCGTACTGCCTGGCCACGTCCGACACCTGGGTCATCGCACCCACGACCTGATCCGACGCTGAACGCTGCTGCTGGGTCGCGATCGAGATCTCCTTCGCCGCAGTGGTCGTCTCATCGACCATCCCCGCGATCCGCTCCAACGCATCCACCAC
>DATLCV010000040.1:0-14933 GCA_035526225.1 Mycobacteriales bacterium | reverse complement strand
GTCGAGGCGATCAACAGCGACAACCAGACCAAGATGGTCGTCAAGGAGCTCGAGCGCTACGCCATGCGCACCGCGGAGCACGGGGTCGGCGAGCGGCCCCGCAAGCTGTTCCTGCACTTCTTCGAGTCCCCGGTCGAGGTCTACGGCGAGGGCAGGGTCGAGGGCTTCCGTACCGAGCGCACCGAGCTGACCGGGGACGGCAACGTGCGCGGGACCGGGGTGATCAAGGACTGGCCGGTCCAGGCGGTGTACCGCTGCGTCGGCTACCGCTCCACCGAGCTCCCCGGTCTGCCTTGGAACAACCGCGAGCACGTGGTCCCGCACGTCGCGGGTCGGGTGCTCGACATGGACGGCAACCACCTCGAAGGCGTGTACGTGAACGGGTGGGTCAAGCGCGGGCCGGTCGGGCTCATCGGGCACACCAAGGGCGACGCGATCGAGACGGTGAAGTCGCTGCTCGAGGACCTTCCCTCCGGGCCGCGAGCCACCGAGCCGTCGGAGGACGCCGTCGTGGACTTCCTGGAGTCGGCGGGCGTGCGCTACACCACGTGGGACGGCTGGTACCGGCTCGACGAGCACGAGAAGGCCCTCGGTGCGGCGTACGGCGAGGTCGTCGGCAAGGACGGGCAGCCCGGGCCGCGGCTTCGGGTCAAGGTCGTGGACAAGGACGCCATGACCGCCATCGCGCGCGCCGAGGCCTGACCCCGCACAATCGGGCGAAGCGGACACCCGCGTGGTCATCCTGACGTTGAGGACACTGCGGGCGAAGCCACGTTCTGCTGTTCCAAACCTGTCCGGGTGAGAAGACCCCTCTCACCTCTCCTGTGATCAAGGTGCTGACGTGGCACGCTCGAGGGCAGTCAGCTTCGGCCCCGGGGGGCCGTTCTTCCAGGGTCGGACAAGGGGCTCTTGCAGGTGCGCAACTCAGCTCGGGGGGATTCGCTCTTCCCTGTTCCGGTCACGGAGCGCAGTCGACCCGTGACGCAGGCCGCACGCCCTCGTTGGACGGGTGTGCGCCTCCGCTTCCTCGCCCTCGCCCCCGTGCTGATGGTGACCGCCTCGCTCGTACCGCAGGCGGAGGCGAGCTCGACCAGGCCCGGTGCCTCGACCGCGACCAGCTCGCGTGCCCTCGAGGGCCCGGACGTGTCCAAGTACCAGCACTCGACCGGCAAGCTGATCGACTGGGCCGCCGTGCGCCGCTCCGGGCAGGACTTCGCCTTCATCAAGGCCACCGGTGGCAGCAACCGCGTCGATCCCTGGTTCGAGCGCGAGTGGGCCGCAGCGGGCAGGGCCGGCATGATCCGCGGCGCCTACCACTACGCCGACCCCTCGCACAGCGCCGTCGAGCAGGCCGCCCGCATCGTGAGCGTGGTCGGCTCGACCCGCGAGGCGAACGACCTCGGCATCGTGCTCGACCTGGAGACCAGCGGTGGCCTGAGCCCCGCCCGGCTCGCCCGCTGGGCGCACGCCTTCCTGAACGAGGTGGAGCGCCGTACGGCTCGCGTGCCGATCCTCTACACCTCGCCGAACTTCTGGCACACCAAGATGCGGGACAACCGCACGTTCGGCGCCTACCCCCTCTGGCTGGCGCACTACACGAACAAGCGGCCTGGCCCGCTGCCCGGCTGGAACCGCTGGACGTTCTGGCAGCACACCAGCTCCTACCGCCTCCCGGGGATCCGGGGGGCCGTCGACCACAACTTCATGTGCTGCAGCGTCAACACGCTGCGCGCACTCGCCGACGGCCGCAGCGTGCGGATCACCCGGCTGTGGCGCGCCCTCGGCGGCGCCTCTGGCGGCCTCGGTCTCCCGCTCGGCATGGAGACGCCGGTGGCCGGTGGCGGGTGGAGCCAGGTCTTCGAGCACGGCGGCATCGTGTCGAGCAGGCGCGGCACCTTCGCCGTCACCGGAGACACCTGGGCGCGCTACCAGGCCAACGGCGGCGTGCGTGGCGCCCTCGGCGTCCCCGTGGCCCCGATGCAGAGCCTCCCTGGAGGCTTGACGCAGCAGCGCTTCGCCGGGGGCAGGGTCGTGTGGTCCCAGGCCACGGGTGCCCACGCCCTGCAGGGCGACTTCGAGGCGCGCTGGCTGGCGGACGGGGGGGCCACCGCGGCCGAGGGCCTGCCGATCGGGGAGGCGACGACCACGACGCAGCAGTTCGCAGGGGGTGGGCTCTACCGCACGCCCGCCGGCGTGCGCCTGGTCCCGGCCGCGATGCGCGACAGGTACGAGGAGTTCGGCGGCCCGGCCGGCGCGATGGGCCTGCCGCTCGGCGAGGTGCGCGAGGCGCTGGGCGGCCGTGCCATCGACTTCCAGGCAGGCACTCTCTACGAGATCGAGATCGCCGGCCAGAAGATCGTCCTGTAGGTCAGGCCCGCTCGGCCAGCCAGCCGTCCCAGGGCGCCAGGTCCAGGCGCTGCTCGGCGACCCAGGCGTCGTCGTAGCAGGTGTCGGCGTAGCGGTCGCCGCGATCGCACAGCAGCGTCACCACGCTGCCCGTCTCGCCGGCGGCGCGCATCTCGGCGACCAGGTGCAGCGCGCCGACCAGGTTCGTGCCGGTGGACGGGCCTGCCGACCAGCTTGTACGCCGGGCCAGCCACCGCGCCGCAGCCACGGAGGCGGCGTCGGGGACCCCGATCATGCGGTCGACGACACCCGGCAGGAACGACGGCTCCACGCGGGGACGCCCGATGCCCTCGATGCGCGACGCGGTGGCCGTCACCGCGCTGTCGCCGGTCGCCCACCCGTCGAAGAACGCCGAGCCCTCCGGGTCCACCACGCAGACCTGGGTGGGGAGCTGCCGGTAGCGCACGTAGCGCCCGAACGTCGCGCTCGTCCCTCCGGTGCCCGCACCGACCACGACCCACCTGGGCGCCGGGCGACCGTCACCGAGCAGCTCGTCGAAGACGCTCTCGGCGATGTTGTTGTTGCCGCGCCAGTCGGTGGCGCGCTCGGCGTACCGGAACTGGTCCAGGTAGTGGCCGCCCGTCTCCACCGCCAGGCGGGTGGCCTCGGCGTACACGTCGGAGGCGCTGTCGACGAAGGCGCAGCGGCCGCCCTGCTGCTCGATGAGCGTGATCTTCTCCGGTGACGTGCTGCGCGGCAGGACGGCCACGAACGGCAGGCCGAGCAGCCGGGCGACCCAGGCCTCGCTCACCGCGGTGGAGCCGCTGGACGCCTCGACGAGGGTCGTGCCCTGCCTGATCCAGCCGTTGACCAGGCCGTAGAGCACGAGCGAGCCCGCCAACCGGTGCTTGAGCGAGCCGGTCGGGTGCAGCGACTCGTCCTTGAGCAGCACCTGCACGTCGTCGTAGGGCAGCGGCAGGCGCAGCAGCGGGGTGTCGGCCGCGCGCGGTGCCATGTCGAGCAGCCGTCGCACCGCGCCGTCCACCCAGGTCCGGTCCGACGGCCGGTGCACGTCCCGCAAGCCGGTGCTCATCCGCGCAGTCTGCCTCCCACGTGCTCACAGTTGTCAGGTCGTCAGTCAGTCCTGGCTCGAGCACGGCCTGACAGCTCGCAGGAACCACGGTGGGCAAGCGACCTGTCAGGTTGTGAGCGAGTCCAGGCTCGCTGACGACCTGACGACGCTGACGACCTGACGACCTGACGACCTGACGACTCGCGAGGGGGGAGAGGGCTCCGGGTCAGCTCTGCAGCACTGCGAGGAGCACCGCCAGCGCGAGGCGCAACACGACCGCCCCGCCGGCGAGGCTGAGGCCGGGGCTCACCAGATGACCGGGCCGCGCCGGCCCCGACGCCGGGCGTGCTCCACCGGTGAGCGCCGTGTAGGCCAGCTCGTCCCGGCTCGGCGGCTGCTCGTGCATGCCGGCAGCCTGCGTCAGTCGAGGTCGCCAGCGTCGCGGCGCAGCGCCTCGAGAACGCCGATGAGGGCACCGACCTGCTTGGGCGACAGGCCGGGGCGGCTGAACACCTCGGTGTTCAGGGCACCGGTCGCCTTCAGGGCCAGCCGTCGGCCGTCGTTCGTCAGCTCGATGAGCGAGGAGCGGCCGTCGGTCGGGTGAGGGAGGCGGCGGACCAGGCCGGCGGCTTCGAGCCGGTCGACGGCGTTGGTGATCGAGGTCGGGTGCACCTGCAGCCGCTCGCTGGCCTTCTTCACCGGCATCGACCCGCTGCTGGAGAAGTGCAGCAGCATGAGCAGCTCGTAGCGCGCGAACGTCAGCCGGTAGGGCTTGAGCACCTCGTCGACGCGGGCCTGGAAGATCTGCTGGGCCCGCATCACGGAGGTCACCGCCGCCATCCCGTCGGCGACGTCGCCCCAGCCGTGCTCGACCCAGTTGTCCTTGGCGAGCGCGATCGGGTCCACGCCCATGGTTCGCTGCGGCGCTCTCTCGCCCCGCAGGCTCCGCGAGCTCGCTTCGGCGCTCACGCCTACACGTTGCGGCGGTACTGGCCGCCGACCTCGAAGAACGCCTCGCTGATCTGCCCCAGCGAGCACACGCGTACGGCGGACATCAGGGCGTCGAAGACGTTGCCCCCACTGGTGGCCGCCTCCTGGAGCGCAGCGAGGGCGGCGGGCGCGTCCTGGCGGTGCCGGTCGTGGAACTCCGCGAGCCGGGTGAGCTGCGACCGCTTCTCGTCCTCGGTGGCCCGCGCCAGCTCCACGGGGCCGTGCTGCTCCGGCTGCGGGTTCCGGAAGGTGTTCACCCCGATGAGCGGCAGGGTGCCGTCGTGCTTGCGGTGCTCGTAGAGCATCGACTCGTCCTGGATGCGGCCGCGCTGGTAGCCGGTCTCCATGGCCCCGAGGACCCCGCCGCGCTCGGCGATCCGGTCGAACTCCCGGAGCACCGCCTCCTCGACGAGGTCGGTGAGCTCGTCGACGACGTACGAGCCCTGGAGGGGGTTCTCGTTCATCGACAGGCCCCACTCCTGATCGATGATCATCTGGATGGCGAGCGCCCGGCGCACCGACTCCTCGGTCGGCGTCGTGACGGCCTCGTCGTAGGCGTTGGTGTGCAGGCTGTTCGCGTTGTCGTAGAGCGCGCACAGCGCCTGCAGCGTGGTGCGGATGTCGTTGAAGGACATCTCCTGCGCGTGCAGGGACCGGCCCGAGGTCTGCACGTGGTACTTCAGCTTCTGCGAGCGCTCCGAGGCGCCGTACCGCTCCTTCATCGCGACGGCCCAGATGCGGCGCGCGACCCGGCCGATGACGGTGTACTCCGCATCCATGCCGTTGCTGAAGAAGAACGACAGGTTCGGCGCGAAGTCGTCGATCCGCATGCCGCGTGCGAGGTAGGCCTCGACGTAGGTGAAGCCGTTGGCGAGGGTGAAGGCGAGCTGGCTGATGGGGTTAGCCCCGGCCTCGGCGATGTGGTAGCCGGAGATGCTCACGGAGTAGAAGTTCTGCACCTTGTTGCCGACGAACCACTCGGCGATGTCGGCCATGCAGCGCAGCGAGAACTCGGTGCTGAAGATGCAGGTGTTCTGGCCCTGGTCCTCCTTCAGGATGTCGGCCTGCACGGTGCCGCGGACGTTCTGCAGCACCTGCGTCCGCACCGTGGCAGGGTCCGCGTCGGGCTGCTTCTCCAGCTGCTGGTCGATCGCGGTGTTGAGGAACATCGCCAGGATCGTCGGCGCCGGGCCGTTGATGGTCATCGACACCGAGGTGCTCGGGGAGACGAGGTCGAACCCGTCGTACAGGACCTTCATGTCGTCGAGCGTGGCGATCGAGACGCCGCTGGTGCCGACCTTGCCGTAGATGTCAGGACGCAGGTCGGGGTCGCGGCCGTAGAGCGTCACGGAGTCGAACGCCGTGGACAGCCGGGTGGCCGGCTGGCCCTGCGAGAGGACCTTGAAGCGGCGGTTGGTGCGGAAGGCGTCGCCCTCGCCGGCGAACATCCGCGCAGGTGCCTCACCCTGTCGCTTGAACGGGAAGACGCCTGCGGTGTAAGGGAAGTAGCCCGGAAGGTTCTCCCGACGCAGGAAGCGGACGAGCTCGCCGTCCTCCTTCGTCGTCGGCACCGCCACGCGTCGGACCTTGTTGCCCGACAGGGTCTCGCGCGTCAGTGGGGTGTGGATCTCCTGCCCGCGCACGGTGTAGACGAGCTCGTCGCCGGAGTACTCCTCGACCCGTGCCGGCCACTCCTGCAGGGCGGCGTCGACGTCGGGCGCGACGGCGGTGGCGTCGATGAGCCGCTGCAGCTCTCCTCCGTCGGCGACCGCGTCGCGGGCCGTCGTCAGGTGCTGTCGCCGACGGGCCAGCTCGGCCTGCTCCTCGGTCGTGCGGTGGTAGTCGCGGACGGAGCTGCTGATCTCCGCGAGGTAGCGCTCGCGGGCAGAGGGGAGCACCGAGGCCAGCCCCGTCGACTGCTTGGTGCTCACGGCAGGCAGCAGCCCGGGGCCGGCCTGCAGGCCGTTGTCGACCAGCAGTCCCCGCAGGTGCAGGTAGAGCGCGGTGACACCGTCGTCGTTGAAGCGGGCGGCGCTGGTGCCGAAGACCGGCATGTCCTCCCAGGACGCGCCGAAGGCCTCGCGGTTGCGGACGAGCTGGCGGGCCACGTCACGGCGCGCGTCCTCCGCGCCCCGGCGCTCGAACTTGTTGACCGCGACCACATCGGCGTGGTCGAGCATGTCGATCTTCTCGAGCTGCGAGGCGGCGCCGTACTCGGGGGTCATCACGTAGAGCGACACGTCGCAGTAGCCGGTGATGCTCGCGTCGCCCTGCCCGATGCCGGGCGTCTCCACGACGACGAGGTCGAAGCCTGCTGCCTTGCAGGCCGCGACCGTGTCGTCGAGGTGCGCGGGGACGGAGGTGCCCGTCGTACGCGTGGCGAGGGAGCGGAAGAACACCCGGTCACCGGCGAGCGCGTTCATGCGGATGCGGTCGCCGAGCAGCGCCCCACCGGCCTTGCGCCGGGTGGGGTCGATCGCGATGACCGCGATGCGGAGCTTGTCCTCCTGGTCCACGCGCAGCCGCCGGAGCAGCTCATCGGTGAGGCTGGACTTCCCGGACCCGCCGGTGCCGGTGATGCCGAGCACCGGGACGTTCCCGGCCCGCTCCCGGAGCACGCCCGCGAGCTCGGGGTCGCGTCCCTCCTGCAGCACGGTGAGGGCCCTGGCGAGCGCCGGCACGCTGCCCGACAGGACGTCGTCCAGCTGCGGCGGCTGCGCGGCGAGGTCGACGTCGCAGGCCCTGACGAGCTCGTTGATCATCCCCGGCAGTCCGAGGCGCTGGCCGTCCTCCGGAGCGAAGATCGTGACCCCGCGCGATTTCAGCAGGGCGATCTCCTCCGGGACGATGACGCCACCACCACCGCCGAAGACCTGCACGTGCCCTGCGCCGACTTCCTCGAGGCGCTCCTTGAGGTAGGTGAAGTACTCCACGTGGCCGCCCTGGTAGGAGCTGACGGCGACTCCCTGGACGTCCTCCTGCACGGCGGCCTGCACCACGCTGTCGACGCTGCGGTCGTGGCCGAGGTGGATCACCTCCGCTCCCTGGCTCTGCAGCACCCGTCGCATGATGTTGATGGCGGCGTCGTGCCCGTCGAACAGGCTCGCCGAGGTGACGAACCGGACGGGGCGGGACGGGACGTGCAGGGGTGTGGCGGATGCCATCGAGCTGCTCCTCGGTATGCATGGATGTCCACGTATCTCGCACCAGGATGCTCCCAAGATACGAGGATGTCCAGGTATCTGGAGCCAACGCGCCCGTGATCGTGGGGGAGCTGGACACCCCAGGGGGTGTCTGAGCCCACCACGATCATGAAGAGCAGCGGGACGCCAAGCGGGCTGGATGACGCGTGCTACTGCGGGGGCGTCCGCGCGGGCTGCGTACGGCGGTTGCGCGCCTCGGCGGCGGCGGCGGCGATGCGCGTGAGCATCTCGTTGCGGTAGGCCTCTGCGCGGGCCTCGCGGGTCCTGGTGAGCATCGAAGGCTCCTTTCCCACTGACCAGAGTGTCGACCGTGTCCCGGTCCGACCACATCCGCCTTACGGCCCTAGTTCGACCGCCGAACGGCACCGGACTGCTAGTCACAACGAGGCACCCGCAGGTGAGGGTGCGCCCGTCGTCGAAGATGTCCGGAACGGCGTCGCGCGGGCGCTCGAGGAGGAGGTACGTCGTGCGCCGGACGTCTGTGCTGCGGCTGCTGCTCGCGCTCGCCACCGCAGGTGCTCTCGGGACGGCCGGTACGGCGGGTGCGGCCGGGTCGCCGTATGCGCCCCTCGACCGGCCGGGACCCAGGCTCAGCGTCCCGACCAAGGACCTGCAGGCGGCGCTGCACTGCGAGGGCGACTTCCGCCACGGCCGCCTGCAGCCGGTGCTGTTGAGCCCTGGCACCAGTGCGACGGCGGAGCAGAACTTCTCCTGGAACTACGAGCGCGCGTTCACCGCGCAGAAGCGCCCGTGGTGCGCGCTGACGCCACCGCACCACACCCTCGGGGACATCCAGGTCGCGGGTGAGTACCTCGTCCATGCGATCCGCGCCACGCACCGCATGGCGGGACGCCGCATCGCCGTCGTCGGTCACAGCCAGGGCGGCATGTCGATGCGCTGGGCGCTGCGGTTCTGGCCCGACACGCGGACGATGGTGGACGACATCGTCGGCATGGCTCCCACGAACCACGGCACCACGGCGGGCGGCTCGTGCCGCGTCGGGGTCACCAGCTGCGTGCCCGCCGCGTGGCAGCAGGCCGCGAGTGCCCGGTTCATCGAGGCGCTCAACAGCCGGGCCGAGACCTTCCGCGGCATCTCCTACACGAACGTCTTCACGCACACCGACGAGGAGGTGCAGCCCAGCGACAGCCCGGCCACCGCCTCCTCCTCGCTGCACACCGGACAGGGCGCGATCACCAACGTCGCCGTGCAGGAGCTCTGCCCCAACGACGTCTACGAGCACAACTTCAACGGCACCGTCGACCCGGTCACCTACGCGCTCGTCATGGACGCCCTGAACCACCGCGGTCCGGCCGTGCCAGCGCGCGTCCCCGCCTTGGTCTGCCAGCAGCAGTACCAGCCGGGCATCGACCCGGCGAACCCGCAGAACTACCTGCAGCCGGTCCAGCTGGTGCCGGCGATCATCAGCATCGTCGTGCCGAGCGCCAACCTCGTCGGGGCTCCGGAGACGTCCGAGGAGCCCGCGCTGCGCTGCTACGTCTTCGTGCGGGGCTGCCGCTCCTGAGTGGTCACCCGTCCGGCGCTGCGGACAGGCCCAGCGCACGCCGATGACGTGAGCATGCGCCGCCCGATCGCCCTGTCGGCCGTCGCGGCATGCCTGCTGGCCTCGCCGGCGCTGGCCGCCACGAGCAAGCCCCTGCCCGGGACGAGCTGTCCGGCCTTCCCCGCCAACAACGTCTGGCACGCGGATGTCAGCAAGCTTCCCGTGCACTCCCGCAGTGCGCAGTGGATCAGCCACATGTCCCCGACGCGCACGCTGCACCCCGACTTCGGTCCGTCGTACGGCGACCAGCCGGTGCCCTACGGCATCCCGATCACCTACGTGTACGGCAGCCACGCCAAGGTGAGCGTCCGCTTCGACTACGCGAGCGAGAGCGACCGGGTCGGCTACCCCCTGGGCAGTGACACCAAGGTCGAGGGTGGCCAGTGGACCAGCGGCGATCGGCACACCGTCGTCGTCGACCGTTCGTACTGCCGCGTCTACGAGACCTGGGCAACGCGTCGCAGCGGTGGTGCGTGGCTGGCCGGCTCCGGCGCGACGTGGAACCTGAAGAGCAACGCACTGCGGCGAGCGGGCTGGACCAGCGCGGACGCCGCGGGCCTGCCGATCCTGCCGGGCCTGCTGCGGTACGACGAGGTCGCGTCCGGCAGGGTCGACCACGCGATCCGCTTCACCACCAACGTCACGAACCGCCTCTACATCTGGCCCGCGCGGCACCAGGCCGGGTCCGTCACCAACCCGGCGTACCCGCCGATGGGGGCGCGGTTCCGGCTCAAGGCCGCGTACGCGATCACGCGCTACCGGGCCGACACTCAAGTCGTGCTGCGCGCCATGAAGGCCTACGGCCTGATCCTCGCCGACAACGGCTCGCCCTGGTACTTCCAGGGGACCTCGGACTCGCGCTGGACGAGTCCCCTGCTCGAGGAGCTCAAGCGCATCCCGGCGTCCGCCTTCGAGGCCGTCAACGAGTCCTCGCTCATGGTCGACCCCAACAGCGCGGCGGTCCGGGTGCCCTAGCGTTGACCGGATGAGGTACGCCGGCGACGACGAGGCACTGCTGGGTCCAGAGCACCCCGAGCAGGTGGCGCAGGAGCTGCAGGCCCTGGCGGACGAGCTACGACGGGTGCTGGCGGCGGCGGTCCAGGTGCGCCCGCTCGCGGGGGAGCTGATCCCGCACGTCCAGCTGGCCCGCGAGCTGGCCGACGGCCTGGAGTCCGTGTCCAGCGTTCACGCCCCCGCCGACGGTGCGGTGGTGCGGCCCTTCGACCCGAACCGCTTCAACCCCGTCTCCGGCGGCGGCAACGCCGTCGCTCCGCCGCTGCGCCTGTGGGCGGTGACGGAGGGTCCGGACGGCCCCGACGGCAGGCGCACGCAGGGCTCGGTGCGGTTCGGCTCGGCGTACCAGGGTCCGCCCGGGCACGTGCACGGCGCCATGGTCGCGGCGATGTACGACGACCTGCTGGGCCGCTCGCAGCTGCGCGCCGGCTTCACGGGGTCCATCACCATCCGCTACCTGGCGCCGACGCCCCTGGACCGTGACCTCGACGTGCGGGCCTGGGTGGACCGCACCGACGGCCGCAAGCGGTGGGTGCACGGGACGTGCCACCTCGACGGTCGGCTGCTCACCGAGGCGGAGGGGCTGTTCATCGCGCCGAAGGGCGGCGCGACGCTGGAGGGCATCGTCGGCGCCCTCGGCGGCTGATCAGCCGAAGGGGTCGCAGAGCTTGCAGGGCGTCAACCCCGCCGTCTCCGCGTCGACCTCGCGCAGGTCGGCCTTGCCGTCGACGGCGACGCAGTCCGGGCGGTGCACCATCGTGCCGGTCCGCGTCGCGACGAGGCGAGAAGACGGAGCCCCCTTGCTGCGGGCGGTGCGCGGTGCCGCGCCGGCCTCCTCGAGCAGCCGCTCGACCCGCCCCAGCGCGTCGGCCAGCTCGGCCCGACCCAGCCGGCTCTCGCGCACCATCAGCGTGAGCCAGTAGGCGAAGTACAGGAACCCGCCTGCGATCACCAGGGCGAGGCCCAGGACGCCGCCCGACAGCAGGTAGGGCACCTGCTCGAACACGAACACCGTGTGGGAGGCACCCCACCAGCCGAGCAGCACGAGCATCACGCCGAGGGGCAGCAGGGTGCCGCCGACCACGAGCATCCAGCGGTCGCTGCTCAGTCCGCGCCGCCCGCGCAGGCCGCTGACCTGCACTGCCAGGCGCTCCTGCCGCACGGTCGTGGCGACGTCCACCGTGGGGTCGAGGGTGGTCATGAGGTCTCTCCGTTCGGGCAGGACGTGGGGCTGACGACGAGGACGCGGTCGGGCAGCCGTCGCATCCCGGCCATGGTGAGGAAGGCGCCGACGACGGCGAGCCCGCCGAGCCACGGGGACAGGCCTGTGGGCAGCTTCCCGCTGAACGCCCTGGTCTCGGGCTGCACGACCTGCGGGCCAGGACCGGTGACGGGAGCGGGTGGCAGGTCGGTGCCGGGCAGCGGCGCGGGGTCGACGCTCCCGGCCAGGGGCGGGGTGGCTCCGGTGGTGCCGAACGTGCCGCCTGTGGTGCCGCCCGTCGTGCCATCGGGTGTGCAGTTGAACAGGCACCCGAAGCCGGCGGTGGACCGCACCGAGACCTGGGCGCCGCCGAGGACCGCGCTGAGCGCAGCGCCTGGCTGCTGGTCCCACACGACGACCAGGCTGCCGGCGTCGTAGTCGACACTGCCGCCGGTGGGCGTGCCGTGGGGCTCGCTGAGCCGCACCGTGATGCCGGCCTGCGTGAGCGCGGCGTTGACGGCGTCGGTTGCCTGCTTCGGGAACGGCACGTTCTGCGTCACGACCGTGATGCCGTTCTCGTCGATGGACACCGGGAAGCCACCCACCGTCGCCCCCGTGACCACCGTCTTCCCGCTGGCCTTGGCCGTGGTGCCGTCCGTCGTCGCGACGGCGTCGGAGACCACCCCGTTCAGGTGCAGGACGCCGGCGATGGTGACGTCGTGCACCTCGCTGTGGGCGATCGCCCGCGCGGCGCTGACCCCGGTCAGCTCGCTGGTCGTGCGGCTGGTGGAGGAGCCGAGCGTGCCGACGGTCGCGTTCTGGGCGCCACCGAGCCAGGCCTCCGCCGTCACCTTCTCGGCTGACGCGTCCGCCTTCATGTGCGCGATCGGCGGGGCCGGCGCCGGCGGGTAGTCCGTCACCACAGGGTTCTTGCCGCCGATGCGCGCCTCGGCCCGGATCGGGCTGTTGAGCGCCTTCGCCTCAGGGGGCACCTGGCCGGCGCCCAGGGTGATGAGCAGCGTGCCGAGGTTGCCGGCCAGCGTCCCCGGCCAGGCGACCGAGGCCAGGCCGTGCCCGACGGGGCCGCTGGTGAGCGACGAGACGCTCTCGTTGATCACGCCCTCGCAGCCCGCGGGACCGGCGGGGTTCGCCGTGCACTGCTGCGCCGAGTAGTCCTCGCGGACCTGCAGGGCGGGGGCGTTGGCCGACAGGCTGTAGGACCCGAGGCCCGAGCCGAGCTCTTCCTCCGCCGTCGCCGACGACAGGGCAGTCGGGAGTGCGGCTGCGCCGAGGCACAGCAGGCCGGAGGCGAGCAGGACGGCACCCGTACGGCGGGCACCTCTGCGGACGGTCGTCATCCTGCTCCTCCGAGGTAGGCCTCGTTGACGAAGTCTGCGACGTCGGCGGGCTGACCGACCATGGCGATCCGTCCTCCGGTCATCACGGCGGCGTAGTCGGAGACGGCGAGCGCCGTCCGGGCGAACTGCTCGACGAGCAGGATGCTGATCCCCTCCTGGGCGAGCTGGGCGACGAGCTCGTAGAGCTCGGCGACGATCTTGGGTGCGAGGCCCATCGAGATCTCGTCGAGCAGCAGCACGCCCGGGTCGGTCACGAGCGCCCGCGACATGGCGAGCATCTGCTGCTCGCCGCCCGACATCGTCCCCGCCAGCTGGCTGCGACGCTCGCCGAGCCGCGGGAAGCGGGCGTAGGCCTTGTCGCGCACCTCGCGGGCCGACAGCGGACCTGAGTAGGTCCACATCCGCAGGTTCTCGTCGACGGTGAGGTTGGGGAAGACCCCGCGCCCCTCGGGGATGCGGCACACGCCAGCGCGCGCCAGCGCCTCAGGGGCGACGCGGTTCACGTGCGTGCCCGTGACGTGCACGCAGCCCGACGTCGGCCGCAGCTTGCCGGCGGCGACCGCCATCGTCGTCGTCTTGCCCGCACCGTTGGGGCCGAGCAGCGCGAACACCGTTCCGGGCGGCACGCGGAGCGAGACCCCGTGCAGGACCTCGATGCGGCCGTAGCCGGCCACGACGTCGATGAGCTCGAGCGCGGGCGTCACCTCGGGGTCCCCGCGGAAGCGTGAGCGCAGCGAGCGGTTTCGTGGGGTGAGGTCATACGGCCTCTTCCTCGAGGGGTTCTTCGGCGCCCAGGTAGGCCGCCTGGACGTGCGGGTTCTGCTGGACCTCGCGCGGGGTCCCTCCGGCGATCATGCGCCCGAAGTCCAGGACGTGGATGAGCGAGCAGACCTTCATCACCAGCTCGACGTCGTGCTCGACCATGAGCACAGCCATTCCCTCGCTCGCGAGCTCGAGCAGCAGGTCGCCGAGCGCCTCGCTCTCGCTCATGTCGAGGCCGGACGCAGGCTCGTCGAGCAGCAGCAGCTTCGGCCGGGTGGCGAGGGCACGCCCCAGCTCCACCAGCCGTGCGAGCCCGGTCGGCAGCGCGTCCACGCGCTCGTGCTGCACGTGCCGCAGCCCCACGCGCTCGAGCAGCTCGTCGACGACCTGGTGCGGGCTCGTCTTGTCGCCGGACCATGCCCGCCGGAACTCTGCCGCGGCCAGCAGGTTGTCGTGCACGTCGAGCGTGCCGAACACCTCGAGCCGCTGGAAGGTACGGGCCACCCCACGCCGCGCCCGCTTGTACGGCGGGAGCCCGCTCACGTCGACGCCGTCGATGCGGACGCGGCCGGAGGTGGGGGACTCGAGGCCGGTGATGACGTTGAAGGTGGTGGTCTTGCCGGCGCCGTTCGGGCCGATCAGGCCGGTGACCTCTCCGGCCTTGGCGCTGAACGTGACGTCGTTGACCGCGTGAACGCCGCCGAAGCGCACGTTCACGGCCTCGACGCTCAGGACGGCCGCGTCGTCGGTGGTGGGCTCGGTAGTGGGCTGGGTGGTGGGCTCAGCGGTGCGCTCAGCGGTGGACAAGGACGGCCTCCTCTCGGGCGTCGACCGGCTCGGGGTGCCGACGCGCGGCGGCCCCCGCCCGGAGGCGCTCGCCCAGGCGGGACACCTGCCCGCCGAAGCCGTCCGGGTCCCTGCCGATGCTCACTGCGGCGAGGCCGGTGAGCAGGTACGACAGCTGAGGGATGCTCGGTGCGTGGGACTGCAGCGTCGGGAACATCGCGACGGTGAGGGCGCCGAAGAGCGCCCCCGTGACGGTGTTGACCCCGCCGATCCGGAGCGAGAGCAGCAGGGCGAGGCTGCCGATGGCGGTGAAGTCGCCGGGGGAGATGCCGCTGCGGATGCCGCCGAAGAGCGCCCCGGCCAGGCCCGCGAGCCCGGCGGAGGCAGCGAAGACCACCAGCTTGGTGATGTTGGTGTTCACGCCGAGCGTGGCGCACGCGGCCGGCGAGTCGTTCAGCGCCGTGAGCTGCCGCCCGTACCTGCCTCGTCGCAGGGCGAGCACGCCGATGCTGCACGCGGTGAAGGCGACCGCGCAGACCATGAAGTACGTCGTGTTGGACGACGTGTCGATCCAGGGCAGGTGCAGCCGCGGCACGTGCTTGCTCGCGCCGCTGCCGATCTCGCGCTCGAAGAAGAC
>DATLCV010000038.1:0-37338 GCA_035526225.1 Mycobacteriales bacterium | reverse complement strand
GATCACGTCGAGGTGATCAGAGCGTCAGGCGGCCGGGCTGTTGACGTCGCTCGGCAGGGCCTTGCGGGCCAGCTCGACGAGCGCCGTGAAGGCTGCCGGGTCGCTCACGGCGAGCTCTGCGAGGTTCTTGCGGTCCACCTCGATGCCCGCGAGCTTCAGCCCCTGGACCAGGCGGTTGTAGGTGATGCCGTTCTGGCGCGCTGCAGCGTTGATGCGCGTGATCCAGAGCTGGCGGAAGTCGCCCTTGCGCTTCTTGCGGTCGCGGTACTCGTAGGTCGCGCTGTGGAGCAGCTGCTCCTTGGCCTTTCGGTACAGCCGGCTCCGCTGACCGCGGTAGCCACTGGCCTTCTCGAGGACCTCACGACGCTTCTTCTGGGCGTTGACCGCCCGCTTCACACGTGCCATCGGATTCTTCTTCCTTACTCGCCTTGGGAGCCGTGGACAGCCGCGGGGACTACAGGCCGAGGAGCTTCTTGACGCTCTTGGTGTCGCTCTTGGAGAGCTCCGCCGTTCCCGTGAGCCGGCGCGTGAGCTTGGAGGCCTTGCGCTCGAGCAGGTGCCGCTTGCCGGCCTTCTCGTGCAGGACCTTGCCGCTCCCGGTGACCTTGAAGCGCTTCTTGGCACCGCTGTGCGTCTTCTGCTTGGGCATTGCTGTCCTTAGCTCTCGTCGCCTGCGGCCGGGCCGCCGGCGGGCTGCGTGTCAGCCTGCTTCTCGTGTGAGGCCTTCTTGAGGTCTGCAGCGTTCTTGTGCGGAGCCAGCACCATGATCATGTTCCGTCCGTCCTGCTTGGGGGCGGACTCGACGTAACCGAGCTCCTGGACGTCCTCCCCCAGTCGCTGGAGAAGCCGGAAGCCGAGCTCGGGCCGACTCTGCTCACGACCGCGGAACATGATCGTGATCTTCACCTTGTCGCCCTGCTTGAGGAAGCGGACGACGTGGCCCTTCTTGGTCTCGTAGTCGTGCGGGTCGATCTTGGGGCGGAGCTTCATCTCCTTGATCACCGTCAGAACCTGGTTCTTCCGGCTCTCGCGGGCCTTCTGCGCCTCTTCGTACCGGAACTTGCCGTAGTCCATGAGCTTGGCGACCGGGGGACGGGCCATGGGCGCGACCTCGACGAGGTCCAGGTCGTTGTCCTGGGCCATCTGCAGGGCCACGCCGATGGCGACGATGCCGACCTGCTCCCCACCAGGCCCGACCAGGCGCACCTCGGGGACGCGGATCCGGTCGTTGATGCGGTGTTCAGCGCTGATGCTGCCTCCAAAGAATGCGGTCAGGACGTGTGCTGTGCAGGCCGCGGGCCCCTTCACGAAAGAAGGGCCCTGCGCGCAGCGCAGAGCCCACCGGCCCCCCTGAGGGGGCCACGACGCCGCCGGAACGTGCCCGGCGGGCCGACCTGACCCGGCTGCCTCGCGGCTGCGCGGGTGGGAGGTGGGACCTCCGCTTGCACGCCCACCGATCGCTCGGCGGGCGGGTCGCGTCTGAGAGGCTACCAGCCCATGAGCCCCGAGGACCCCGAGCTGCGTGATCTCGCCGACGTCCCGGCTGCCGAGGTCGTCTCCGCCGTCGCGGTGCACCTCATGAGCGCTGCGGCGGTGAAGTGCGGTCTGACAGAGCGGGGTACGGCGACCCTGGACCTCGACGAGGCGCGCAAGCTCATCACGGCACTGGCCGGCCTGATCACGGCGGCAGGCCCCGATCTCGGCGTGCACGCCGCTCCGTTGCGCGACGGCCTGCAGGCCCTGCAGAAGGCGTTCCGCGAGGCCTCGCCGTTCCCGGACGAGCGTGGCGAGGGCCCCGGCGAGCGGCTCACCGGCCCCGTCTGAGCGTTCGTCGTAGCAGCACGACACCGGCTCCGCGCGGCGGGACCTGGACCAGGTCCAGACCATCGGGCGGGAGCTGCGATCCCAGGCGCACCACGACGCGCTGGGCCAGGGCCGCGAGGTCGGCCGGTCCCAGGGGGGTGCGCGCCGCGATCCCGAGCACGAGACCGTCCGGGCCCTCGAGCAGGCGCGCCGCGCGCAGCCCCTCGCCGGCGAGCGCCGCCTGCAGCGCCGATCGCAGCGCCTGTGGCACGGGTACGGCGGGTGCCCGGAGCTCGACGTCGGCCCGCCGGGTCGCGAGGCCGCTGCCGGGCACCGGCACGAACCCCGACGCGAGCGAGCGCACCTCGTGCTCCTCCAGCACCACTGCCGGGCCCCCCGGGTCGATCACCAGGGCGCAGGCCCCCTCGTCGAGCGCGGCCTGGCAGGCCTGCGGTCCGGTGAGCGGCACGGGTCGGGCGTCGAGCCGCCAGCGCTGCAGCGCGAGGACGGACGAGAACACCGGCAGCGCCCGCTGACCAGAGGCCTCCAGGACGAGCACCGCCATCTCGGCGGTCGACTCGGCGCGCAGGCCGTGCTCGGTGACCTCCTCGGTCGTGGCCGTGGCGGCGACAGCGGCGTAGACCCGCGCGCCCGCCAGCGCGGCAAGGACCTCGGCGTGCGTGCCCGCAGCCGCCAGCCGCAGGTCCGCCGTCCCGTCGTCCGGAGCGGGCGACCTCGGGAGCTCAGGCACCCTGGGCGTCCTTGAGCAAACCGCGCAGAGCCAGGACCGCGTCGACTGCGCGGTCACCGTCCGAGGTCTGCACGGCCAGGATGGCCACCGTCTCGTCGTCGTGCAGCTCGAGCTGGGCCCAGGTCGAACCCGGTGGCAGGTGCACACCGACCACCACGGCCCAGGGGAAGTACCGCTCCCCCAAGCTGTTGCGGACCCAGACGCCGCGGGCGTCGGCCCGGACGCGGAAGCGGGTGAGCACCAGCACCCCACCGGCGATCAGCAGCCCGATCGCGAAGAAGGCAGCCTGGTCGAGCGGACCGAACGCCTCGACGCGGTCCTCGCCGCGGGGCAGCAGCACGGTGACGACGCCGAAGACCACCACGACGAGCGCGGCGAGCACCCGGCAGATGTGCCGGAGCCGGGTCGGCGTGTGGTCGACCCTCACGCCGGCACCCTCCGACGAGAGCCGGCACCGCTGACCGCCACCGCCGCCATCGCCAGGGCGGCGCCGACCAGCGTCGCGGTCTCCAGGCCCCGGTCGAGGTCGAGCAGCAGACCGCCTGCGAGCTGACCCGCCGTCACGGCGAGGCCGAACCGGAGCACGCCGAGCTGCCTGACGACGATGGCGGCCACGGCGACGAAGGTGGCCCCGATGGGCCCGCCCAGGTACAGCCACAGCCGGTCCGCGCCCGGCCAGGACGCCGCGCCCACCCCTGACGTCAGGGCGTGCAGGCCCAGGCCCAGCAGCAGCGCGGTGAGGCCCACGACGAAGTTCTGCAGCGTGGCCACGGTGGCGTCCGTCGCAGCCCGCACCCGGCCGTTGACCGCCTGCTGGTACGACACGAGGCAACCCGCCACGACGACGGCCACGAGCAGCCAGGGATCGGCGGCGTGCAGCCCCTCAGCCGCGCTCGCCACGATGGCGAGCAGGCCGATGCCCGCCCCGGCCAACCGGGGCGGGGTCAGCGGGTGGTGTCCGCCGGGTCCGAGGCCCACCACGTCGACGGCGAGCCCGCCGAGGGTCGTGCCGGCGACGAGGCCGACCGTGAACAACGCCACTCCGATGCGCGGTGCGGCCGCTGCGCCGGCCGCCACCAGGCTCGCGCCCCCGAGGCCGCCGAGGCGCCAGTGCCACGGGAGCGTTCGCAGCGTGGCGACCCTGGCGCGGGCGGACCGCCGTACGGCCACGACGACGACGACCAGCGCCAAGCCGGTGCCGAAGGACACGACCGCCGCGAGCACGGCGTCGTCGAGGGAGACGGCGAGGTCACCGTTCACCCGCTGCTGCAGGGCCACGAGGGCACCCGACACGACGCCGGCAAGAACGGCGAGGGGCGCGCTGGACGTCACCGACCTCCCCCGGCCGGCCACCGGCTCACGGGCGCCGCGTCACTCGACGATCTTGGAGATCGGAAGCTCGAGGATGTCGCGGGCTCCGGCGGCCTTGAGGGCGGGGATGAGGGTGTTGACGCCGAGCTTCGGGACGACGGTCTCGAGTGCGTGCATCGCGCTGCGCGCGAGCGGCATCACCGTCGGCGAGGACATCGACGGCAAGACGGCCAGCACCTCCTCGAGCCGGTCGTCCGCGACGTTGAGCTTGAGGAGCACCTGGCCACGCGCCCGCAGCGCGCCCTGGATGAGCACGAGCAGGTCCTCCATCGCGGCCCGCTTGGTGGGGTCCTCGTAGGCAGCGCGGTTCGCGATGAGCTCTGTGCGGCTCGTGAGCAGGGTCTCGATGATCTTCAGACCCGCCTTGCGCAGGGACGACCCGGTCTCGGTGAGGTCGACGATGGCGTCCACGATGTCCGGGATCTTGGCCTCAGTCGCGCCGTGGCTCGTGAAGACCTTCGCCTTCACACCCCGCTCCTCGAGGAACCGGCGCGTCGTCTCCGGCATCTCGGTCGAGACCCGCACTCCCTCGGGGAGGTCGGCCGCGCACTCCCACGGGGACTCCCGCGGCACGGCCAGCACGACACGCACGACGGCCTCGCCGGCGCGCCCTCCCCCGATCTCGCCCAGGCTCACCACGTCGGCAGCCGTCTCGGTGATCCAGTCGCGGCCTGAGATGCCGAGGTCGAAGATGCCCTGCTCGACGTACGTCGGGATCTCCTGGGGGCGCAGGAAGCGGACCTTGTCGATGCGGGGGTCGTCCACGCGCGCGTGGTAGTCGCGGTCGGAGCCGCGGACGACGGTCAGGTCTGCGGCGCTGAAGAGCTCCAGGACCTGCTTCTCGAGACTGCCCTTGGGCAGGACGACGGCCAGCATGCGACTAGCTCCCTGTGCGGAGTGAGCGGAGGACACGAGCGGCGTCGAGCGCGGCGAGCACGGCCTCGCGGCCCTTGTCCTCCGCGCTGTCGGGCAGTCCCGCGCGGTCGAGAGCCTGCTCGACCGTGTCAGTGGTCAGCACACCGTTGCCGACGGGGGTGCGGCTGTCGAGCGCGATACGCGTCAGGCCGTACGTCACGGCGTCGCACACGTGCTCGAAGTGCGGTGTGCCTCCGCGGACGACAACTCCCAGCGCGACGACCGCGTCGTGGCTGGCGGTCGCGGCCTGCACGACGACAGGCAGCTCCAGCGCGCCCGCCACGCGCAGCACGGTGGGCTCGGTGATGCCGCACTCGGCCGCGGCGCGCTCGGCGCTGGCCAGCAGCGCCGAGGTGATGCCCTCGTGCCAGCGCGTCGCGACGAGGGCGATCGTGAGGTGCTTGGCGTCGAACGCCGTCGCCCCGGGGGCTCCGGCTCCGCTCATGCGGGTGCGCCGATGGCGTCGTCGGTGCTGCCGTCGGTCGCCTCGTCCTCGAAGGCGGCCAACCCCGGAAGGTCATGACCCATGCGGTCGCGCTTGGTGCGCAGGTAGCGGAGGTTCTCCGGCGTGGCGTGCACCGGCAGCGGCTCACGACCGACGATCTCCAGGCCGTAGCCCTCGAGCCCAGCGCGCTTTGCCGGGTTGTTCGACAGCAGGCGCATCGTGCGGATCCCGAGGTCGACGAGGATCTGGGCTCCCGTGCCGTAGTCACGCGCGTCGGCGGGCAGGCCGAGCTCGAGGTTGGCATCGACGGTGTCGTGGCCGGTGTCCTGCAGCTGGTAGGCCTGGAGCTTGTGCATCAGGCCGATGCCTCGGCCCTCGTGCCCGCGGACGTAGAGGACGACGCCGCGACCCTCCTCCGCCACACGGCGCAGCGCCGCGTCGAGCTGGGGGCCGCAGTCGCAGCGCCGCGAGCCGAAGACGTCGCCGGTCAGGCACTCGGAGTGGACGCGGACGAGCACGCCCTCGCCGTCGCCGATGTCCCCACGCACCAGGGCGACGTGGTCGGTGCGATCCAGCACCGATTCGTACCCGACCGCGGTGAACTCGCCGTGCGCAGTGGGGATCTTGGCCTCGGCGACGCGCACGACCTGCTTCTCGGTGCGGCGGCGGAACGCGATGAGATCGGCGATCGAGATCAGGGCCAAGCCGTGCGTGTCAGCGAAGTCACGCAGCTCTGGGAGCCGCGCCATCGTGCCGTCGGCCTTGACGATCTCGCAGATGACGCCGGCCGGCCGCAGCCCGGCAAGGCGGGCGAGGTCCACCGCCGCCTCGGTGTGGCCAGGCCGGCGCAGCACGCCACCGGCCTTGGCCCGCAAGGGGAAGACGTGCCCCGGCCGCACCAGGTCGTAGGGCGAGGTGTCCGAGTCGGCCAGGAGCTGGATGGTGTGCGCGCGGTCCGCGGCGCTGATGCCGGTCGTCACGCCCTCCCGGGCGTCAACGCTGACCGTGAAGGCCGTCTGCATCCGCTCGGTGTTGTGCGGCGCCATCTGCCCGAGCTGCAGGTGGTCGAGGACGTCCTCCTCCAGAGGCACGCACAGCAGCCCGCGGCAGTGCGTCATGGTGAAGGCGACCAGCTCCGGGCTCGCCATCTGCGCAGCGAAGACGATGTCGCCCTCGTTCTCGCGGTCCTCGTCGTCCACGACGACCACGGGACGGCCCGCGGCGATGTCGGTGATGGCGCGCTCGACCGTGTCCAGCGCCGGCTTGACGGTCACCCCAGCCTGCCCTTCAGGAGCTTCTCGACGTACTTGGCGGTGATGTCCACCTCGAGGTTCACGAGGTCTCCCGGCGCCTTCGCCCCGAGCGTCGTGAGCTCCAGTGTCGTGGGGATCAGCGAGACCTCGAAGAACGCCGTCCCGATGTTCGAGACAGTCAGCGAGACCCCGTCCACGGTAATGGAGCCCTTCTCCACCACATAGCGGTCGAGGTCCTGAGGCAGCGTGATGCGCACCACGTCCCAGTGCTCCGACGGCGTCCGGGACACCACCTCCCCGGTCCCGTCGACATGGCCCTGCACGAGGTGGCCGCCGAGCCGGTCCGACAGGCGCACGGCCCGCTCGAGGTTCACGCGGCTGCCCACACCCAGGCCGCCCAGCGCGGACCGCTGCAGGCTCTCGCGCATCACGTCTGCGGTGAACGCCCCGCCCTGAGTGGAGACGACGGTGAGGCAGACGCCGTTGACGGCGATGGAGTCGCCGTGGGAGGCGTCGCTGGTCACGAGCGGGCCGCGGACCGTGATGCGCGCCGCGTCTGCGAGGTCCTGCCAGGCGACGACCTCGCCGAGCTCCTCGACGATCCCGGTGAACACCGCGTCAGCCCCTTTCCATCGTCAGCCGCACGTCATCGCCCAGCTGTGTCACGTCGGTGGTGCGCATCCGCACCGCCTGGTCGATCGAGTCCACCCCCGCGTCCTGCAGCGCGGCCGTCCCGGCGCCGAGCAGGACGGGAGCGATGTAGCCGACCACGCGGTCGACCAGGCCGGCAGCCACGAAGGCCCCGGCAAGCCTCGGGCCGCCCTCGAGCAGCACGTTGACGACGCCGCGCTCACCCAGAGCGGACAGCAGCGCGGCGAGGTCAACCCGCCCGTCCGGGGCGGGGTCGAGCACGAGGGTCCGCTCCTCGCCGTACGACGGGCCGTGGGTCACCACCAGAGTCGGCGCCGCGTCGTCGAGGACCTGCGCGGTGCCGGGAGTGCGGCCGTCGCTGTCCACCACGACCCGCAGCGGCTGGTGCCCCGGGTCGGGTCGCGCGGTGAGGGCCGGGTCGTCGGCGAGGACGGTGCCGATGCCGATGACGACCGCGTCGCACTCCGCGCGCAGGCGGTGCACGTCGGCCCGAGCCGCCTCCCCGGTGATCCAGCGGCTGCTCCCGTCCCGCGCCGCGGACCGCCCGTCGAGGCCCGCGGCGTACTTCCAGGTGACGTGCGGGCGACCGGTGCGCTGCCGGTGCAGCCAGCCGGCCAGCGCACCGCGCGCGACCTCGTCCACCAGGACGCCCTCGACGACCTCCACTCCGGCCGCCCGCAGCTGCGCGGCCCCACCGCCGGCCTGGGCGGTCGGCTCAGGGCAGCCGATGACGACCCGCCGCACCCCCGCCTCCAGCAGGGCCTGGGTGCACGGGCCGGTGCGGCCGGTGTGGGCGCACGGCTCGAGCGTCGTGACCACCGTGTGCGCGCGGCCGGCGGCTGCGGTGAGCGCGCTCACCTCGGCGTGGGCGCCGCCCGGCGGGCGCGTCGACCCCTCCCCGACCACGGCCCCTGAGGCGTCGAGCGCGACCGCGCCGACCGGGGGGTTGGGGCTGGTGGTGCCCAGGACCGCGACGCCGAGGGCGGCGGCACGACGCATCGCGTCCTGGTCGCTCACACCGCTCACCGCTGTGCCCTCACTGCTCCCCCGGGTCGCGCTCCGGGGCGATGCACCGGGACGCCAGTCTCGCACGCACCCGCTCAGCTCCTGCGGTCGACCGCGACGTAGGACCCCTCGTGCTCCTTCGCCACCTTCTTCATCTCCGTGGCCGCGGTGATGACGGCCCGGAAGTCGCGGTCGCCGGCGCGGTCCGCGGCCACGCCGACGCTCACTGCGGCCAGCGGCTGCCGTCTGGCCTCGCCGCGGCGGTCCACCACCTCGAGGTAGCCCTGGGCGGCGGCATCGGGGTCGTACTTGTACGGCGAGAGCGCATCGAACTCGCGCAGCGCGTCGGCGCACAGCGGCTCGGCCTGCTCGGGCGTGCACACGACGACGAAGTCGTCACCCCCCACATGACCGAGGAACGGGACGGGGTGCCCGGCGCGCGTCACCGCCCGCTGCAAGCAGGACGCGAGCAGCAGCAGCAGGTCGTCACCGCGCTGGAACCCGTAGACGTCGTTGAACGCCTTGAACTCGTCGAGGTCGAAGTGGCACAGGGCGTACGGCGAGCCGGCTGCCGCCCTGCTCGCCACCTCGACGTCGATGCGGTGGTTGCCCGGCAGGCCTGTGAGCGGGGAGAGGGCGCGGATGTCCGCCGTACGACGCAGGGTGCCGGCGATGCGTGCGATGAGCTCGAGGGTGTCGAAGGGCTTCGTGACGTAGTCGTCGGCGCCCGCGGTCAGCCCCACGACCTTGTCCGCCGGGTCGGACCTTGCGGTCAGCAGGATGACCGGGAGGGAGGCCGTCGGCGGGTGCGATCGCAGCCGGCGCACCACGTCGATGCCGTCGCACCCCTCCCTCGAGAGGTCCACGAGCAGCAGGTCGGGCCGCGTGGTGATGGCGTGCTCGAGCGTGAGCGCGCCGTCGTCGAGGACGTCGACCTCGTAGGCCTCGTTGCGCAGGTCGTGCTGGAGGAAGCGGGCCACCACCTCGTCGTCGGAGACCACGAGGACCCGGCCCTTCACGCGCCCGCCTGGGCCCGTCGGGCAGCAGCACGCAACCGCTCGATCGCGTCGGCCGGGTCTGCCGCGCCGTAGACGGCGTTGCCCGCCACGAAGACGTCAGCACCCGCCTCGGCGCACCGCTCGATCGTGCTGTCGCTCACGCCGCCGTCGACCTGCAGCCACACGTCGAGGTCGCCGATGGCCTGCTTGGCCCGGCGGATCTTCGGGAGCACCACGTCGAGGAAGCCCTGGCCGCCGAAGCCCGGCTCGACGGTCATGACCAGCAGCATGTCCAGCTCGGGCAGCAGGTCGACGTACGGCTCGATCGGCGTTGCGGGGCGTAGCGCCATGCCCGCCCTGCTGCCGAGGGCGCGCAGCCCGCGGGCCAGCTTGATGGGTGCGGTCACCGCCTCGACGTGGAAGGTCACGCTGCCGGCTCCCGCCTCGGCGTAGGCCGGGGCCCAGCGGTCCGGGTCCTCGATCATGAGGTGGCAGTCGACGGGGATCGTGGTGCTCTTCAGCAGCGACTCGACGACGGGCAGTCCGAGTGTCAGGTTCGGCACGAAGTGGTTGTCCATGACGTCGACGTGCAGCCAGTCGGCGGCGCCCTCGACGCGAGCGGCCTCCTCCGACAGGCGCGCGAAGTCCGCCGACAGGATGCTGGGGCTGATCAGGCAGCGGCTCACGCCCCCAGCCTAAGGAGTGACAGGTGCATCGCGTCGGTGCCGTGCCGGTGCGGCCACAGCTGCACCGCCGGTCCGTCCCCGAGGTCCGGTACGCCGGGGAGCAGGGGCCGAGCGTCCACGCGCTCCAGGCGGGGGTGCCGTCGGAGCACGTCGAGGACCGGCACCGCGGTCTCGGCGAGGTGGGGTGAGCAGGTGACGTAGGCGAGCAACCCTCCGGGACGCAGCAGCCGCACCGCGCCGTCGAGGAGCTCGCCCTGCAGTGCCGTGAGGCCGGGCAGGTCGGACGGCTGGCGCCGCCACCGCGCCTCCGGGCGCCGGCGCAGCGCACCGAGTCCCGAGCAGGGGGCGTCCAGCAGGACGCGGTCCGCGGAGCCGTCCCGCAGCGGGGGCCGCCTGCCGTCCGCACAGAGCACCGCGTGCACGCCGGCCTTGCTCACGAGCTGCGCGCGGTGCGGCTGCAGCTCCACCGCGACGAGCCTGGCGTCACGTTCCCGCGCGAGGTCCTGGAGCAGAGCGGCCTTGCCGCCCGGGCCGGCGCACAGGTCGACCCACAGCGAGTCGGGACCCGCCAGCGGGGCCGCGGCGAGCGCGAGGGCCACGAGCTGGCTCCCCTCGTCCTGCACCCCCGCCCGTCCGTCGCGCACGGCGCCTATCGCGCCGGGCGAGCCGCCCTCTGGCAGCCGCACGGCACGGTCGGACCAGGGACCGGCCACTCCCCCCGACTGCGCGACGAGCTCCTCGCGCGGCATCCGGCGCGCGACGAGGTGCACCTCGGGCCTGGTGTCGTCGGCCGCGAGCGCGGCCCGAGCTTCGACGAGATCGCCGCCGAGCGCGTCGCGGAATGCCTGCGCCACCCAGCGCGGGTGCGCAGTCTCGAGGGCGATGGCCTCGACCGCGTCCGCCGGGCGCAGCTCCGTCAGCCACCCGTCGAGGTCGTGCGCCGTGACCTTTCGGAGCACGGCGTTGACGAACCCCACCGGCCCGGCCGTCAGCACGACGCGCGCCAGCTCCACCGTCGAGGACACTGCCGCGTGCGGCGGGATGCGCGTCCGCAGGAGCTGGTAGGCACCCAGGCGCAGGACGTCGCGCACCGGCCCGTCCACCTCGTCCAGCGGCCGGTCGACGCAGGCCTGCAGCACGACGTCGAGCTGCCCCTGCGCACGGAGCGTGCCGTACGACAGCTCGGTGGCCAGCGCTGCGTCGCGGCCCTCGATCCGTCGCTCCTTCAGCAGCCCGGGCAGCACGAGGTTGGCGTAGGCGTCCTGCTCCCGCACGGCCTTGAGCACGTCGTAGGCGGTGATCCGGACCGGGTCCTGCACCTTCGGCCGGTACGCCGGACGGCTCGGGCCACCAGGTCGGGGGCTCACGCGAAGGCCTCGCCGGGCTGGGGCCGCAGGCCGCGCAGCCAGTCGGAGGCCGCCATCTCGCCCTTGCCCTCCGGGCGCACGGACCCGAGCCGGACGGCCTGCGTCGCGGTGCCCACGAGATCTCCCACCAGCGCGCCGGCAGGGAGCGACTCGTCGGTCCGCACGACGGGACCGAGCTTGACCCGCGCCCCCCGGAACGTCGACCAGGCCCCGGGCGCGGGAGTGCAAGCACGGATGAGCCGGTCCACCCGCAGCGCCGGAGCCGCCCAGTCGACACGCGCGTCCGCGACCGTGATCTTCGGAGCGAGCGACACACCCTCGGCCGGTTGGGGCACGGCGTGCAAGCTGCCGTCCTCCAGGCCGTCCACCGTCGCGGCGAGCAGCCCCGAGCCGGCGACCGCGAGGCGCTCGAGCAGGTCACCCGCGGTGTCCGTCGGGCGCACCTGCTCGGTGAGCATCCCGTAGAACGGACCGGTGTCCAGGCCCTCCTCGAGGAGGAAGGTCGTCGCTCCCGTCACCTCGTCGCCGGCAAGCAGCGCGTGCTGCACCGGCGCCGCACCGCGCCACGCGGGCAGCAGCGAGAAGTGCAGGTTGACCCAGCCCAGGCGCGGGAGGTCCAGCGCCGAGCGCGGCACCAGCGCGCCATAGGCCACCACGGGCACCACGTCCGGAGCCAGCTCCGCGAGCCGTCGCCGGAACGCCTCGTCCCGCGGGTGCGCCGGGGTCAGCACCTCGATGCCGTTCACCTCGGCGACCTCGCGCACGGGGCTGGCCCGCAGCCCCCGTCCGCGGCCCGCAGGCGCGTCCGGGCGGGTGAGCACCGCGACGACCTCGTGGCTGCTGGCGAGCAGAGCCTCCAGCGACGGGACGGCCGCCTGCGGTGTCCCTGCGAAGACGAGCCTCACGTGGTCAGAGCGCGCGGCCGAAGAGGGGGTGCGGGCTCGCCTTGACGACGGGGGCCGGCTGCCCGGACCACGCGGCCTCACGGATCTCCTCCATGGCCAGTCGCTTTGTCTCGGCGTCGAGCCGGTCGATGAACAGCACGCCGTCCAGGTGGTCCGTCTCGTGCTGCACGCAGCGCGCCAGCAGCTCCGAGCCCGAGAGGGTCACCGGGTCGCCGTACTCGTTCTGACCGTGCGCGACGACGTTCTGGTAGCGGACGCAGTCGAACTGCAGGCCCGGCAGCGACAGGCAGCCCTCCGGGCCGTCCTGCTCCTCGGCGTCCGGGAAGTGCAGCACAGGGTTGATGAGGTGCCCGACGACGTCATCGACGTCGTAGGTGAACACGCGCAGGCTCACCCCGATCTGAGGCGCAGCGAGGCCCACCCCAGGGGCTTCGATCATCGTGTCGGTGAGGTCCTTGACGAGGGTTCTCAGCTCCTTGTCGAAGGTCGTGACCGTCTCGGCCTTCGTGCGCAGCACAGGGTCGCCGAGGAGACGGATCGGTCGCAGGCCCATGCGGTCCAGACTAGGCGAGGGCCAGGGGGTCGACCTGGACCCGCACGCCCTCCGCCTTGTGCGCGCTGCGCGTTGCCAGCACCGTCCGCAGCACCGCGAGCAGCGGCGTGCTGTCCGTCCGCGGCACCCGCAGGTACGCCCGCTCGCCGTCGCCCTCCGGCACCGGGCCCAGCACCTCGCCCTGCCCGGCGGCCTCCACCACCGCCTCCACCACGTCGGCCACCGCCCGCGGCGAACCAGAGACCGCCACCATCCGGGTGGCCGGTGGGAAACCCAGCGCGGTCCGGTCGGCCAGCTCACGCACGGCGGCGCCCTCCGGGTCCCACCGGACCAGGGCTTGAACCTGGGCGAGGGCGTGGTCTGCGACCACGACGACCCTGCCCCCCTCGGCAGCCGGGCGGGCCAGCGCCGCCGCTGCCATCCAGCGCCGCAGGGCCTCCTCACCGGCCCGCAGCTCGGCGCGGGTCAGCAGCGCCCAGGCATCGAGCAGCAGCACCGCGCCGTACCCGCCCGCTGCCACGGGCTCGGCGCCGGGTGTCGCCACCACGAGCGCCGGCTCGGGACCCACCCCGGCGAGCACCTCGTCACGGCCGCTCGTCCGCACCGGCACGCCCGGCAGGGCCCGGCCCAGCTCCTCCGCCGTACGGCGGGCTCCCACCACCGAGGCGCGCAGCTGCCGGCCCTCGCAGCCGGGGCAGCGCCAGTCGCCGGCCAGCCGGCCGCACCAGTGGCAGCTCGCCATGGCGTGCCCCGACGTGACCCGCAGCGGCCCCGCGCACGCCGGGCACCGGGCCGGCGTCCGGTCGCGCTGGCAGACCAGTGCCGGCACGTACCCTCGCCGTGGCACCTGGACCAGCACCGGCGCGCCCGCAGCCAGGGCCTCTCGCGCGGCCTCGAACGCGACCCGCGGCAACCGGGCAGCCTGCGCAACCGGGTCGCGCGCCAGGTCCTCGTCGGAGGTGCCGACGACCCGTGGCGCCGTCGCGCGCACCGCGTCGCGCCCAGCGCGCAGCTCGGACGCCCAGCCCGACTCCACCAGCAGCTGGCCCTCCGCGGTCCGCGCAAGTCCACCCACAAGCGCCGCCGCGCCCTCCAGGTGCGCCCGGTGCACCAGCACCTCCCGCGCGTGGCAGTACGGCGCCCGCGGCTCTGCGAGCAGGTCGTCGCCGTCGTCCCAGAGCACCACCAGGCCCAGGTCCCGCACCGGGGCGAACGCCGCCGCCCGCGTCCCCACGACGACCCGCACCTCGCCCCTCAGCACCCGCAGCCAGCGCCGGTAGCGCTCCGCCGGACCCAGGTCCGCCCGCAGCTCCACGTGCTCCAGGTCGCCCAGTGCCGCGGCGACCCGCGCGGCGTCCCGCGCGTCCGGCACGACCACCAGCGCTCCGCGCCCCGCGGCCGCCGCCGTCCGCACCGCCGTCGCCACCTCCGCGGGCCAGGTCGGCCCGGGCAGCGCCGACCACACGGCCCGCGGCGCACCCGCACCGAGCGCCCCGAGGTACGACGGGCCGGTCGCGTAGCGCTCCCACGTCGCCGCCTCCGGCACCCCAGGAAGCACCCGGGCCTCGCCCGCCGGCTCACCCTCCACCTTCGCGTGCCGCGGCGGCACGGCCAGCCGCAGCACGTCGTACAACGACCCCGCGCACCGGTCGGCCACCACCCGCGCGAGCGCGGCCACCTCGGCGGTCAGCACCCGCTCCGGGCTCACCAGCGCCGCCAGCGGCGCGAGCCTGCCCTCGTGCTCCGTCGTCCCGCACCGCTCCAGCACGAACCCGTCGACCAACCGCCCCGAGAACCGGACCCGCACCCGGCACCCCGGCTCCGCGGCCGCCATGGACATCGGCACCGCGTAGTCGAACGGCCGGTCCAGGTGGGCCACGCCGGTGTCCACGGCCACCCGCGCCACCGGCCGGTCCGCAGCCAGCTGCGGCGCTGCCTTCACCGGACGCCGGCGCCCACCCAAGGTCAGCTGCTCCGGCTCCGTCACGGCCGCAACCGTATGGGCTCCCTCGGACGGCGAGCGCCAGAACGCCTTTGGGGACCTACTGCCCGGCGGCTTTCCGGAGGAGCTCCGCGCGGTCGGTCGTCTCCCAGGTGAAGTCGGGGAGCTCACGACCGAAGTGCCCGTACGCCGAGGTCTTGCCGTAGATGGGGCGCAGCAGGTCGAGGTCGCGGATGATGGCCGCAGGCCGGAGGTCGAACACCTCGGTGACCGCCGCCTGGAGCAGGTCGTCCGCCACCACACCGGTGCCGAACGTGTCGACGAACAGGCCTACCGGCTCGGCCTTGCCGATCGCGTAGGCGACCTGCACCTCGCACTGGCTGGCGAGCCCGGCGGCGACGACGTTCTTCGCCACCCAGCGCATCGCGTAGGCGGCAGAGCGGTCCACCTTGGAGGGGTCCTTGCCGGAGAAGGCTCCACCGCCGTGGCGGGCGTACCCGCCGTACGTGTCGACGATGATCTTCCGCCCCGTGAGACCTGCGTCACCCATCGGCCCGCCGATCTCGAAGCGACCCGTCGGGTTGACGAGGAGGCGGTAGCCCGAGGTGTCGATCCCCAGGTCGGCGAGCTCGGGCGCGATGACCTGGTCGGCGATGTCGGGCTTGAGCAGCGTCTCGATGTCGATGTCAGCGGCGTGCTGGCTCGAGACGACGACCGTGTCGAGCCGGACAGGCTTGCCGTCCACGTACTCGATGGTGACCTGGGTCTTGCCGTCGGGGCGCAGGTAGGGCACGTCGCCGGACTTGCGGACGGCCGTCAGTCGCTGGGCGAGCCGGTGCGCGAGCGCGATGGGGAGCGGCATGAGCTCGGGCGTCTGGTCGCAGGCGAACCCGAACATGAGGCCCTGGTCGCCGGCACCTTGACGGTCGAGCAGGTCCGCGTCACCCTCGACCCGCGCCTCGTAAGCCGTGTCCACGCCCTGCGCGATGTCGGGGCTCTGTGCGCCGATGCTCACGTTGACGCCGCAGGACGCGCCGTCGAAGCCCTTCTTGGACGAGTCGTAGCCGATCTCCAGGATCGTGTCGCGCACGATCCTCGGGATGTCGGCGTAGCCCTCGGTCGTCACCTCGCCGGCGACGTGGACCTGGCCGGTGGTGATGAGCGTCTCGACGGCCACGCGGCTGCGCGGGTCCTGAGCCAGCAGCGCGTCGAGGATGGCGTCGCTGATGGCATCCGCGATCTTGTCGGGGTGCCCCTCGGTGACGGACTCGGACGTGAACAGGCGACGCGACACACGAGCTCCAGGGAAACGGGGACCTTCAGGCCGCCCCCATCGTAGGCGTCAGTCGCCGACACTCCCGCAGTCGGGCCGGTAGCTCGCCTCGACCAGGGCGTCGCCCGCCTTCGCCGTCTTCGTCGAGGTCGAGACCAGCAGGAGCTCGGTCGCGCTGAGCCGGTAGCTGGACACGTGCACGGTGTACGTCCTGCCGTCCTGGCTGTCCGAGCTGAGCACCTCGAGCCGGCCACCAGGGCACCGGAAGCCGTCGCCGTGCGTCACGCTCCCGCCGATGCCGAGCCGCGCCGGGCCCTCCTCCAGCTGCAGCTCGTGCAGGGCCTTCCCGTCGTACCGGTACGGCGTGACGAACTGCGTCGACGCCCCCTCGGCCGTCTCCAGGAAGACCTCCGAGCGGCCGTCCCGGTCGACGTCGGCGTAGCCCATGATCGCCGGGCTGCGGGGCGACTCCGCGTGCACCGGAGCCGTCACGGTGCCCCCGCTCGACAGGTCGACGGTGAGCAGCTCAGCGGTAGCGCGTACGGGGTCGCGGGTGCCGTCGCCGTCCACGTCGCCGTTCATGGCGGGCACGGTCCGAGAGGTGGGGGTCGGGCTCGCCGTCGGGCTGGGCGTGGGCGATGCGGTCGGGCTCGGCGTCTGCGACGGGGTCTCGATCGGCGGGAGGCTGAACGACGGGCTGGGCTCAGCCTTGTTGTCACCATCGGAGCAGCCGGCCAGCACGAGGACGGCGAGGACGGGCAGGAGCGAGCGGCGCATGCAGCCAGCCTGCCCGAGACAGCGCCGAGGGTGAGCCGGACACGCCGCTACAAGCGCGCCGCCACCAGGTCCCAGACGACGTCGGCGAGGGCGTCCTTGCTGCCGAGCGGGACCTCGGTCGTGGAGCCGTCCGCACCTAGCACGGTCGCGGCGTTGTCATGGCCCTCGAAGCCGGTGGGGTGGCCCGTCTCGCCGACCTCGTTGACGACGAGCAGGTCGCAGCCCTTGCGGGCCAGCTTGTCGCGGCCGTGGGTCAGCACGTCCGCGTGGTCGTCACCCGTCTCGGCGGCGAACCCGACGAGCACCTGGCCGGCGCGGCGCACTGCGACGAGGGCGCGCAGGACGTCGGGGTTCTGCACCAGCTCGACCGTGAGCGACTCGGTCTTCTTCCGCTTGTGCACCAGCCGCTCCACGGGCCGGTAGTCGGCAACGGCCGCGGCCATCACGACGGCGTCGGCGCTGACGGCCTCGCCGAGGACCGCGTCGTGGAGCTCCTGGGCGCTGGTCACGTTCACGACCTTGACACCTGCGGGGTCCGGCAGCGCGCTGGACGAGACGAGGACGACCTCGGCCCCCCGGGCCGCGGCAGCCCGGGCGAGCGCGTGGCCCTGTCGTCCGCTCGAGCGGTTGCCGAGGAAGCGCACCGGGTCGAGGTGCTCGCGCGTACCGCCGCTGCTCACGACGACGCGACGCCCCGCGAGGTCGAGGGCGAGCCCACCGCGCGCCAGGACGCGTGCACACAGCAGCGACAGCTCCTCGGGCTCCGGCAGCCGTCCCTTGCCGCTGTCGGCGCCGGTGAGCCGCCCGATTGCCGGCTCGAGCACGAGCACGCCCCGCGACCGCAGGGTCGCGACGTTGGCTTGCGTCGCAGGGTGCTCCCACATCTCCGTGTGCATGGCTGGCACGAGCAGCACCGGACAGCGCGCGGTGAGCAGCGTGTTGGTCAGCAGGTCGTCCGCGATGCCGTGTGCCGCCTTCGCCAAGAGGTTGGCAGTCGCGGGCGCCACGACGACCAGGTCCGCCTGCTGCCCGAGGCGAACGTGCGGCACCTCGTGCACGTCGTCCCAGGTGCTGGCAGCCACCGGCTTGCCCGACAGCGCGGACCAGGTGGCTGCCCCGACGAACTCCAGAGCACTCGCAGTCGGGACCACGCGCACGTCGTGCCCGGTCTCCGTCAGCCGGCGCAGCAGCTCGACGGCCTTGTACGCGGCGATGCCCCCGGCGACGCCCAGGACGACGCGAGGCACGCGTCCTCGGCTAGGCCGTGGCGGCGGGGTCGGCGACCTGCTCGTGGGTCAGCAGGCCGGAGTTGATCTCGCGCAGCGCGATCGACAGCGGCTTCTCCTGCACGGCGGTGTCCACCAGGGGGCCGACGTACTCGAGCAGGCCCTCGCCCAGCTGGGAGTAGTAGGCGTTGATCTGGCGGGCGCGCTTGGCGGCGTAGATCACCAGGCTGTACTTGGAGTCGGTCGCGGCGAGGAGCTCGTCGATGGGCGGGTTGGTGATGCCGATCGGGTTCGCGACGGTGCCGGACACAAAGGACTCCAGTGCTCAGGGGCTCGCTTCACTACCGGGCTCGGCCCGGACACTGAGCAAGGCTACCAGCGCGTCGGCTGCACGCTCGACGTCGTCGTTGACGATCACGCTCTCGAACTCGTCCTCGGCGGCCATCTCGATGCGCGCGATGTCGAGCCTTCGCCGTACGCGCTCAGGGTTCTCCGTGCCACGTCCGGTGAGTCGGCGCGCCAGCTCCTCAAAGCTGGGCGGGGCGAGGAAGACGAGATGCGCCTCGGGCAGCCGCGCGTGCACCTGCCGGGCGCCCTGCAGCTCGATCTCGAGCAGGGCCGGTACGCCGGAGGCCAGCCGCTCGAGGACCGGGGCCCGAGGGGTGCCGTAGGAGTGGCCGGCGTACACCGCGTGCTCGAGCAGCTCGCCCGCCGCCACCATCCGCGCGAACTCGGCGTCGTCGACGAAGTGGTACTCGAGCCCCTCGGTCTCCCCCGGCCTCGGGTCACGCGTCGTCACCGAGACAGACAGCCACACGTCGGGGTGGCGGCGGCGTACGACGGCGATGACGCTTCCCTTGCCCACACCGGACGGACCCGAGAGGACGACGAGCCGGCCCTTCACCCGCTGCTGAACTCGCGCAGCAGCGCCTCGCGCTGCTTGGCGCCGAGCCCACGGACCCGCCGGGCCGGCGAGATCTCCAGCGCCTCCATGAGCCGCTGGGCACGGACCTTGCCCACGCCGGGCATCGCCTCGAGCACGGCGACGACCTTCATCTTGCCGACGGCGTCGTCGGTCTCCCCGCTGTCGAGCACCTCCGCCAGGCTGGCGCCATGGGACTTCAGCCGCACCTTGAGGTCGGCGCGGGCCCGGCGGGCCGCCGCGGCCTTCTCGAGCGCGGCTGCCCGCTGCTCGGGCGTCAGGGGCGGCAGCGCCACGGTGGCCTCTCGGACGGTTCGGCAGGACGTGGGGAACCTAGCGAACCCGCGCCTGTCTACGCGACAGGCCGCCTGAGACAGCGAAGGCAGCCCGCGGTACGGCGTGTTGCGCAGACAAGCGCGGAGGGGGATCAGCAGAGAGGGCTGGTTCAGCGCAGGGAGGCGGCGATCTCGGCGGCAGCGGCGGCGGGGTCGGGCGCGCCGGTGATCGGTCGGCCGAGGACGAGCAGGTCCGCGCCGTCGGCGAGCGCCTGCTGCGGCGTCGCCACCCGGGCCTGGTCGCCGACCTCCGCGCCGACCGGCCGAACACCAGGGGTGATGAGCACGACGCCGGGCCCCACCTCCGCCCGCACAGCCGCGACCTCGTGCGGGCTGCACACCAGGGCACCCGCCCCGGCCCCGACCGCGAGGGCGGCCAGCCGGAGCACGGCGTCGAGGGGCGGCCCGGAGAGCCCGACGTCGTCGAGCACCTGTGCCGACATCGACGTGAGCACCGTGACCGCCGCGACCGTCACGTCGGGCGCGGCCTCGACGGCTGCGCGCACCATGTCGGCGCCGCCCGAGGCGTGGACGGTCAGGAACCGAGGCCGCAGCCCGGCGACGGCACGGGCCGCTCCCGCGACCGTGTTGGGGATGTCGTGCAGCTTGAGGTCGAGGAAGAGCTCGGCTTCGCCGCGCACGGCGTCGACCACTGCGGGTCCGTGCGCGCAGTAGAGCTCGAGGCCGACCTTGAGCACCTGCACGTGCGGGCTCACGGCCTTCGCCCAGAGCTCGGCGGTGGCCAGGTCGGGGGCGTCCAGCGCCACCGCGATCGGTGCTCTCACGGCTCGCTGCCGAACGTGCCGCCGCGCGGGTCCTCGGTCGGCGGGTCGCCCAGGGGGTCGGGGCCCTCGGGGACGTGCAGGTCCGGCGGGCGGTGCGCCAGGCCGACGGCGTCCTCGAACCTGCTGAACCCACGCTCGACAAGTGCGACCGCGAGCTCCTCGAGGACGCGCAGCGGGGCGGTGGGGTCGCCGAAGACCGTCGTGCCGACGCTGATCGCGTTGGCGCCGGCGAGCACGAACTCCAAGGCGTCCAGTCCGGTGCGGATGCCGCCCATGCCGAGGATGGGCACGTCAGGCAGCGCCTGCCGGATCTGCCACACGCAGCGCACGGCGACGGGGCGGATGGCGGGGCCGGACAGCCCGCCGGTCACACCGCCGAGCGCCGGGCGCATCGTCTCGGTGTCGATGACCATGCCGAGCAGGGTGTTGATCACCGACAGCCCGTCCGCGCCACCGTTGACGCAGGCCCGGGCGATCTCGGCGATGTCGGTCACGTCGGGGCTGAGCTTCGCGAACACGGGTACGCCGGACGGGCCGGCCTTCTTGACCGCCTGGATGACGGAGGCGGCGGCGCGGGGGTCGCAGGCGAAGACCTGGCCGCGGTCCTCGACGTTGGGGCAGGAGATGTTCACCTCGATCATCGACAGCCCCGGCCGCCCGCGCAGCTTGGCCGCGAGCTTGGCGTAGTCCTCGACGGAGCCGCCCGCGATCGACACGACCGCGCGTGCCTTGCGCTGGGCCAGCCAGGCCAGGTCCTTGTCGAGGAACGCATCGATCCCCGGGCCCTGCAAACCGATGGAGTTGAGCATCCCGCTCGGTGTCTCCGCCATCCGCGGCGTCGCCCGACCGGAGCGGGGAGCCAGCATGATCGACTTGGTGACCACCCCACCGAGGGCGCTCACGTCGAAGAACTGGTCGAGCTCCTGACCAGCGGCCGCGCACCCGCTCGCGGTGAAGACCGGGTTGGGGAAGGGCACCCCCGCCAGCGTGGTGGTCATGTCGATCTCGGGTGCAGGTCGTGCCGCACCCGCCGGCCGAAGGGTCAGCTCGCTCATCGAGGATCACAGCCCACCGCGTTGATGGAGCCCAGCACGTCCGGAGGGACGGTGCCGACGTCGTCCCAGCGCACCCGGTCGCCCAGGAACACCGGGCCCTCGACGCAGGAGCGGACCATGCGGCTCTGGCCGTCGTCGCCGACGACCGGCAGCACGCAGGTCATGCAGACGCCGATGCCGCAGGCCATGGACTCCTCGACGGCGACCTGGCACGGGATGCCCCGCTCCGTCGCCAGCTCGCTGACCGCACGCAGCATGGCCATCGGCCCGCAGGCGTAGACGACCTCGGACCCTGTGCGGTCGAGCAGCTGCGGCAGCACGTCGCTCACCCGCCCTCGGCGTCCCATGGAGCCGTCGTCGGTGGTCACCTCGATGCTCGACGCGATGCGCTTGGCGTCGAGCTGGCCGAAGAGCCGGTCCACCGAGCCGGCGCCGAGCACGAAGTCGACCCGGCAGCCGCGCTCGCGCAACGCGCTGGCCAGCGGTAGGAGCGGGGCGCTGCCGTAGCCGCCGCCCACGAGGGTGGCGGTGACCGGCTGCGCGGGCAGGCGGAACGGCTTGCCCAGCGGCCCGACCACGTCGATCTTGTCCTGGGGCCGACGACCGGCGAGCCACGCGGTCCCCTTGCCGTGCACGGAGAAGACGAACTCCACCGTGCCGCCGTAGACGCCGCGCTCCTTGACGTCGTAGATGGCGAAGGCCCGCCGCAGCAGCATGCTCGACTCCGGGCCACCCACCTGCACGGCCAGGAAGTGGCCGGGCTTGGTCAGCTCCGCCATGCCCGGGGCCACGACGGTCATGGCGCTGTAGGCACCCACCTTGCGGAGCGACAGCACCTCCGCCTGGATCTGCATCGGCACTAGCGGGACCTCGATTCCGTCAGGAAGGCGTGGTGCTCCTGCAGCGAGCAGACCCCGATGTCGCCGCGCACGAGGGCCTCGATCCCCTGCACGCAGGCAGCAGCCCCCTGGATGGTCGTGATGCACGGCACCCCGCGGACGACGGCAGCTGTGCGGATCTCGTAGCCGTCCACCCTGGTCCCGACCCCGAACGGGGTGTTGAAGATGAGGTCGATCTCCCCCGCGAGGACCATCGGCACGACGCTTCCGTGCGGGTCCTGCGAGTGCTTGCCCACGACACGGGCGTGCACGCCGTTGCGCCGCAGCACCTCCGCAGTGCCCTCCGTCGCGAGAACCTCGAACCCCAGGTCCGCCAAGCGCTTCACCGGGAAGATCATCGACCGCTTGTCGCGGTTGGCGATGGAGACGAACACCTTGCCCTTGGTGGGCAGGTCGCCGTACGCCGCGGACTGGCTCTTCGCGAACGCGGTGCCGAAGACCGCGTCGATACCCATCACCTCGCCGGTCGACTTCATCTCCGGCCCGAGGATCGTGTCGGTGCCGAGGAAGCGGCCGAACGGCAGGACCGCCTCCTTCACCGAGATCGGCGCATCGAGCGGCATGTGCCCGCCGTCGCCCTCCGCCGGCAGGATCCCCTCGACGCGCAGCTGGGCGACCGTGGCGCCGAGCATGACGCGGGCGCACGCCTTGGCGAGCTGCACCGCAGTGGCCTTGGACACGAACGGGACCGTCCGGCTCGCGCGCGGGTTGGCCTCCAGGACGTAGAGCACGTCGTCCTTGAGGGCGTACTGCACGTTGAGCAGGCCGCGGACCCCCACGCCCTTGGCGATCGCCTCGGTGCTGAAGCGGATCCGGTCGAGGTCGGCCCGGCCGAGGGTGATCGGCGGAAGGGCGCAGGAGGAGTCGCCGGAGTGGATGCCGGCCTCCTCGATGTGCTCCATGACCCCGCCGAGGTAGAGCTCGGTGCCGTCGTACAGGCCGTCGACGTCGATCTCGATCGCGTCCTCGAGGAACCTGTCGACGAGCACGGGGGTGTCCGGACCGACGATGGTGCTGCGGTCCATGTAGTCGCGCAGCATCGCGTCGCTGTAGACGATCTCCATGCCGCGTCCGCCGAGCACGTACGACGGGCGCACGAGCACGGGGTAGCCGACGTCGGTGGCGATGCGCGCGGCCTCGTCGTACGACGTGGCCGTGCCGTGCTTGGGCGCGGGCAGGTCGGCAGCGGCGAGCACCTTGCCGAAGGCGCCGCGGTCCTCGGCGAGGTGGATGGCCTCAGGGCTGGTGCCGACGATCGGCACGCCGCAGTCCTTGAGCTCCTGGGCCAGGCGAAGGGGGGTCTGGCCGCCGAGCTGCACGACGACACCGACGAGCTCCCCTCCGCCGGCGCGTGCGCTCTCCTGCTCGGCGTGCACGACCTCGAGGACGTCCTCGACGGTGAGCGGCTCGAAGTACAGCCGGTCCGAGGTGTCGTAGTCGGTCGACACCGTCTCGGGGTTGCAGTTGACCATCACCGTCTCGAACCCGGCGTCGTGCAGGGCGAAGGAGGCGTGAACGCAGGCGTAGTCGAACTCGATGCCCTGCCCGATCCGGTTCGGCCCCGACCCCAGGATGATGACCTTGCGCTTCGCCGACGGAGCGACCTCGGTCTCCTCGTCGTACGAGGAGTAGTGGTACGGGGTCTCGGCCTTGAACTCGGCGGCGCAGGTGTCGACCGTCTTGTAGACGGGTCGGATGCCGAGCTCGTGTCGGCGGGCCCGCACCTGCTGCTCGCTGACCTCGCGCAGCGCCGCGATCTGCCTGTCGCTGCAGCCCATCCGCTTCGCCGTGCGAAGCAGCTCCTCGCTGAGAGGGCCGGGCGCGGCGACGAGCTCAGCCCGCAGCTCGACCAGCGAGAGGACCTGGTCGAGGAACCAGGGGTCGATCTTGGTGGCCTCGAAGACCTCCTGCACCGTGGCACCGAGCCGCAGCGCCAGCTCGACAGTGTGCAGCCGCCCGTCGTGCGGTCGCGCGGCCTTCGTCAGGGCCTCGTCCTTGGTGAGGTCAGGGTCGGGCTGGGTCCAGAACCCGCTCGGGCTCTGCTCCAGGGAGCGCATGGCCTTCTGCAGCGCCTCGACGAAGGAGCGCCCCAGCGACATCGCCTCGCCGACCGACTTCATCGTCGTGGTCAGCTCGTCGTCGGTGCCGGGGAACTTCTCGAACGCGAACCTCGGGATCTTGACGACGACGTAGTCGAGCGTCGGCTCGAACGACGCCGGCGTCTCGCGGGTGATGTCGTTCGGGATCTCGTCCAGGGTGTAGCCGATCGCCAGCTTGGCGGCGATCTTCGCGATCGGGAACCCGGTCGCCTTGGACGCCAGGGCGCTCGAGCGGGAAACTCGCGGGTTCATCTCGATGACGATGACCCGGCCGTCCTCCGGGTTGACCGCGAACTGGATGTTGCAGCCGCCGGTGTCCACGCCGACGGCCCGGATGACGTCGATCGAGATGTCGCGCAGCTTCTGGTACTCGCGGTCGGTGAGCGTCATGGCCGGTGCGACCGTGATCGAGTCACCCGTGTGGACGCCGAGGGGGTCGAGGTTCTCGATCGAGCAGATGACGACGACGTTGTCCTTGCGGTCGCGCATCAGCTCGAGCTCGTACTCCTTCCACCCGAGGATCGACTCCTCGATGAGGACCTCGGTGGTGACGCTGGCCTGAAGCCCGCCGCCGCCGATCCGTCGCAGGTCGGCTTCGTCGTACGCCATCCCGCCACCAGCACCGCCCATGGTGAAGCTGGGCCGGACCACCACCGGGTAGCCCAGGTCCTGCACCGCGTCCAGGAGCTCGTCCATCGTGTGGCAGACCGCGGACCGCGCGCTCTCGGCGCCGATCGAGGCGACCACCTCCTTGAAGGCCTGGCGGTCCTCGCCCTTGCGGATGGCCTCCACGTCGGCGCCGATGAGCTCGACGCCGTACCGCTCCAGCACCCCGGCCTGGTGCAGGGCCATCGCCGCGTTCAGCGCCGTCTGCCCGCCCAGCGTCGGCAGAAGTGCGTCCGGGCGCTCCTTCTCGATGACCTTCGTGACGTACTCGGGGGTGATCGGCTCGATGTACGTCGCGTCGGCGAACTCCGGGTCGGTCATGATCGTGGCGGGGTTGGAGTTGATGAGCGTGACGCGCAGGCCCTCCGCCTTCAGCACCCGGCACGCCTGGGTGCCCGAGTAGTCGAACTCGGCCGCCTGCCCGATGAGGATGGGCCCGGACCCGATCACCAGGACGTGCTTGAGGTCCTCGCGCTTAGGCACTTGTCCCTGCCTTCGTGTGGTGGGCCATCAGCTCGCAGAAGCGGTCGAACAGGTACGCCGCGTCGTGCGGCCCCGCCGCGGCCTCCGGGTGGTACTGCACCGAGAACGCCGTCAGCCGCCCGTCCTGCTTCAGCTCGAGGCCCTCGACGACGTCGTCGTTGAGGCACACGTGGCTCACGGTCGCCTCGCCGTACGGCGTGGTCACAGGCTCGAAGGACGGCGCGGCCGGCCACTCGATGGCGAAGCCGTGGTTGTGAGCGGTCACCTCGACCTTGCCGGTGGTGCGGTCCATCACCGGCTGGTTGATGCCACGGTGCCCGTAGTCGAGCTTGTAGGTGCCGAAGCCGAGCGCGCGGCCGAACAGCTGGTTGCCGAAGCAGATGCCGAAGTAGGGCACGCCCGCGGCCAGCACCTCCTGCAGCACCGCGACCGCGTGGTCGGCGGTCGCCGGGTCGCCGGGGCCGTTGCTGAAGAAGACGCCGTCCGGGGCGACCGCGAGGAGCTCCTGCGCGGTCGAGGAGGCGGGCAGCACGTGCACGTCGATGCCGCGCTGGCTCATCATCCTGGGCGTGTTCGACTTGATGCCCAGGTCGAGAGCCGCGACGGTGAAGCGCTTGTCCCCCAGGGCCGGTACGACGTACGGCTCGCTGGTGGAGACCTCGCCGCACAGGTCGGCTCCCAGCATCTGGGGGCTCGTGCGGACTCGGTCGAGCGCGTCCTGCGGGATCTGGCCGCTGAAGATGCCGGCGCGCATCGCGCCGCGCTCACGCAGGTGCCGGGTGAGGGCGCGGGTGTCGATACCGCTGATGCCCACCACGCCCTGGGTCCGCAGCTCTTCGTCCAGAGAGCGCCGCGCCCGCCAGCTCGACGTCACCCGGGACGGGTCGCGCACGACGTAGCCGCTGACCCAGATCCGCTCCGACTCCTGGTCCTCGTCGTTGACGCCGGTGTTGCCGATCTGCGGCGCCGTCATCACCACCACCTGGCGGTGGTACGACGGGTCGGTGAGCGTCTCCTGGTAGCCGGTCATGCCGGTGCTGAAGACCGCTTCGCCGAAGGTCTCCCCCACCGCGCCGTAGGCCTCGCCGTGGAACGTCCGCCCGTCCTCCAGGACGAGCAGGGCGGGTGCGCTCATGCGGTGGCCTCCAGGGCGAGACGGGCGGTGATCGCGGCGCGCAGGACCTCGTTGTCGGCGCGGTGGTCAGGGCGGAACGCGGAGCGGAGCCGGCGACCGCCCCACCGCCAGGTGAGCACGAGCATGCCGGTGCTGACGACCTTGCCACCGAGGGCCGTCTCGACGTCTGCCCCGTCCACCGCCTCCCAGGGCAGGAGCAGCGGCGGCAGCCCGGAGCGCTCGACCCGGACGCCGGCCTCGTCCAGGCACAGCGCTGCGGCGGCGCGGTGTGACAGGTGCTGCACAGCGATCCGGTCGAGCCAGTCCTCGGCGGCGGTGGTGCCGACGAACAGCCCGGTCACCGGCCCCACCAGGGGGCGCGATCCGGCGGGTGCCGCCGGCAGCGGCGGCAGGTCGCCCTGGCGGCGCTGACGACCGCGCCAGCCCTTGAGCATGAGCGCGTAGGCGCTCGCCGCGAGGGCGATGGTGGCGAGGGTCAGCAGGAGCCGGGGCATCAGGCGGGCTTGCCGTCCAGGACCGTCGGGGTCCCACGCAGGAACGTGGCGCGCACCCGGCCCGGCAGCTCCCGGCCGGCGAAGGGCGTGTTGCGGCTGCGGCTCGCGCTCTGCGCGGGGTCGACCGTCCACCGGGCGGCGGGGTCGACCAGCACCACGTTGGCCGGTTCACCGACCGCGAGCGGCCGGCCGTGGTCCTCGAGGCGCCCGATCCTGGCCGGTGCCTCGCTCATCCGCTCAGCCACCTGACGCCAGGTGAGCAGGCCGGGCTCGACCATCGTGGCCGCGACGACCGACAGCGCGGTCTCCAGCCCCGTCATGCCGGGCAGGGCGGCGCCCCACTCGGTCTCCTTGTCCTCCAGGGCATGCGGTGCGTGGTCGGTGGCGACGCAGTCGATCGTCCCGTCGGACAGGCCGTCGCGGAGCGCGTCCACGTCAGCCTGCGTCCGCAGCGGCGGGTTGACCTTGTACGTCGGGTCGTAGCCGTGCGCGCAGTCGTCGGTGAGCAGCAGGTGGTGCGGGGTGACCTCGGCGGTGACGTCCCAGCCCTTGCCCTTCGCCCAGCGGATGAGCTCGACGCTGCCGGCTGTGGAGACGTGGCAGACGTGCAGCCGACCGCCGACGTGGCCCGCGAGCAGGCAGTCGCGCGCGATGATCGCCTCCTCGGCCACGGCCGGCCAGCCGGTCAGGCCGAGCATCGAGGAGTTGACGCCCTCGTTCATCTGGGCACCGTCGGTGAGCCGCGGCTCCTGGGCGTGCTGGGCGATGACGCCGTCGAACGCCTTGACGTACTCCAGCGCGCGGCGCATCAGCGAGGCATCGCTGACGCACTTGCCGTCGTCGGAGAAGACGCGGACCCGGGCCGCCGAGTCGGCCATCGTGCCGAGCTCGGCCATGTCCTTGCCCTCGAGGCCGACGGTCACGGCGCCGACCGGCACCACGTCGCAGTGGCCGGCCTCCTGTCCGAGCCGCTTCACCTGCTCCACCACCCCGGCCGTGTCCGCGACGGGGTTGGTGTTGGCCATCGCGTGCACCGCGGTGAACCCGCCGAGCGCCGCCGCCAGCGTCCCGGTCTCGACGGTCTCGGCGTCCTCGCGCCCCGGCTCGCGCAGGTGCGTGTGCAGGTCGACCAGGCCGGGCAGCAGCAGGCATCCCGAGCCGTCGACCTCCTCGCCGCCGGAGAGCCCGGGGCCGATCTCGGCGATGACGCCGTCGGAAAGCCGGACGTCGACGGGCTCGCCCTCGCCGTACAGCTGGACGCTCTTCAGGACGTAGCTCACTCGGCGCTCCCGATAGCGGGCTCGGAACCGCCGAGCAGCAGGTAGAGGACGGCCATGCGGACGCTGACGCCGTTGGCCACCTGGTCGACGATGGTCGACCGGAGGCCGTCGGCCACCTCGGAGGCGATCTCCATGCCGCGGACCATCGGGCCGGGGTGCATCACGATCGTGTGGTCCTGCAGCACGGCCGCGCGGTCGGCGTCGAGGCCGTAGCGACGGGAGTACTCACGAGCAGAGGGGAAGTAGGCCGCACCCATCCGCTCGCGCTGGACGCGCAGCATCATGACGACGTCGCTCTTGGGCAGCACCGCGTCGAGGTCGTAGGAGATCTCGGCGGGCCACGAGTCCACGCCGGTCGGGAGCAGGGTGGGCGGCGCCACCAGGGTGACGTCGGCGCCCAGCGTGCGCAGCAGCAGGACGTTGGAGCGGGCGACGCGGCTGTGCAGGATGTCACCGACGATCGTGACCTTGAGGCCTTCGACGCGGCCCAGCCGCTGGCGCATCGTGTAGGCGTCGAGCAAGGCCTGCGTCGGGTGCTCGTGCGTGCCGTCGCCGGCGTTGACCACCGAGCCCCGGACGATGCGCGCGAGGTTGACGGGAGCACCCGACCAGGAGTGGCGGATGACGACCGCGTCGCTGCCCATCGCCTCGAGGGTCAGGGCGGTGTCCTTCAGGGTCTCGCCCTTGCTGACGCTGCTGCCCTTGGCCGCGAAGTTGATGACGTCGGCGGAGAGCCGCTTCGCGGCGAGCTCGAAGCTCGTCTTGGTGCGCGTGGAGTCCTCGAAGAACAGGTTGACGACGGTGCGCCCCCGCAGCGTCGGCAGCTTCTTCACCGCGCGATCCGTCAGCGAGGCGAGCTCGGCCGCGGTGTCGAGCACCAGCGTCGCGTCGTCGAGGCTGAGGTCGGCCGCGGAGAGCAGGTGGCGCTTCACTGCGCCTCCCGCTCGGCCGCCGGGCCCAGCAGCACGGCGTCGACGCCGTCGTGCTCGGTCAGCTGCACGTGGATCGTCTCCCGCAGCGAGGTGGGGATGTTCTTTCCGACGTAGTCGGCCCGCACCGGCAGCTCGCGGTGCCCCCGGTCGACGAGGACCGCGAGCTGGACGACGCGGGCCCGGCCGACGTCGGCGAGCGCGTCCAGCGCGGCGCGGATGCTCCGGCCAGAGAACAGCACGTCGTCGACCAGCACGACCAGCCGCCCGTCCACGCCTCCTGGCGGGACGTCGGTGGCACCGAGCGCCCGCGGTGATCGCAGCTGCAGGTCGTCGCGGTAGAGCGTGATGTCGAGCGAGCCGTAGGGCACCTCGAGCCCGGAGAAGGCATGCAGCCGCTCGGCGAGGCGGGCGGCCAGCGTGGTCCCACGCGTCGGGATCCCGAGCAGCACCACGTCGGCCCCGCCGCCGGTCTTCTCGAGGATCTCGTGGGCGATGCGGTCCAGGACGCGGCCGAGGCCCGAGGCGTCGAGGACGGGCCGCGCTGCGGCCGGGTCGCCCGACACGGGGCGCTCGGGGGCGTGCTCAGACGAAGCCGTCACCGGCTCGACCTCCTTCCCCGCCTCACGGGACGGGCTCGGTGGAGAGTGCGGCCACGCTACCAGGACTACCCGTCGTGGTGACACGGGTGTCATGTGCACGGCGGGAGGCTTGACGGCCCCGTCGTGGGTGCCTACCGTCACGCTCAGTAACCGCACAACGGCGAGGCTGTGACGCCGGGAGATGAACGGTCACCCGACCCTCGACGAGGGCCACCTCCCGGCCGAGCCAGTGGTGAGACCGACGCCGCGAGCCCGGGGCAGTCTGCCCGGGCCCGACGATCGGAGGCGCCCATGAGCGAGTACGCCAAGTCCCTCGGATCACGGCTTCGGGCCATCCGCACGCAGCAGGGCTTGTCCTTGCACGGCGTGGAGGAGAAGAGCAAGGGCCGCTGGAAGGCCGTCGTCGTCGGCTCCTACGAGCGCGGTGACCGCGCGGTGACGGTGCAGCGCCTGCACGAGCTCGCCGACTTCTACGGCGTGCCGGTGAACGAGCTCCTGCCGGAGGGCGAGACGAGCTCGCCGGCCGCCGGCGAGGCGCCCGCGCGCCTGATCATCGACCTGGAGCGGCTCACCGCGGTTCCCGCACCGCAGGCCGCACCGCTCGCGCGCTACGCCGCGACGATCCAGAGCCAGCGCGGCGACTACAACGGCCGGGTGCTGTCGATCCGGCAGGAGGACCTCCGGTCGCTCGCTGTCATCTACGACGCGTCACCCTCAGTGCTCACCGAGCGGCTCATCGGCTGGGGCGTCCTCAACGCGGAGGCCCGCCAGGCGCTCGGCGTCTGACGCCACCGCGGCCCTACCTGCTCAAGAGATGCCCAAGGCTGGCTTGAGCTGCAGCAGCCTGCCCAGCAGGCCGTTGACGAAGGCCGGGCTCTCGTCCGTCGACAGGCTCGACGCGAGCTCGACGGCCTCGCTGACGGCGACCTCGTCAGGGACACCAGGGCACCACAGCAGCTCGTAGGTGCCGATGCGCAGCACCGCGAGGTCGACCGCGGGGAAGCGGTCGATCGTCCACTCCTGGGCGTACGTCGTGAGCAGCTCGTCGATGCGCGCCTTGTTCGCCACGACGCCCTGCACCAGCTCGACGGCGTAGTCGGGCACGGGCGGGTCGTTCTGCTCGAGGCGGTCCTGCAGCGTGACGAGCGGGTCGATCTGCCGCTGCTCGGCCTCGTAGAGCACGTCGAGAGCCCGCTTGCGCGCCTTGCTCCGCGCACCCACGGCTGCTGCTACTTCTCGTTGATGCGACCCAGGTAGCGCCCGTCGCGGGTGTCCACCTTGATCTTCTCGCCGGTGGTGAGGAACAGCGGCACCTGGATCTCCGCGCCGGTCTCGAGCGTCGCCGGCTTGGTGCCGCCGGTCGAGCGGTCGCCCTGCAGCCCGGGGTCGGTGTGCTGCACGAGGAGCTCGACCGAGGCCGGGAGCTCGACGTACAGGGCGGAGCCCTCGTGCATGGCGACGATGGCGTTGGTGTTCTCGAGCATGTAGTCCGCGTTGCCGCCGACGGTGGCGACCGGCACGTAGTGCTGGTCGAAGGTGTCGGTGTCCATGAAGACGAAGTCGGTGCCCTCCTTGTAGAGGAAGGTCATGTCCCGCTTGTCGACCTGCGCCACGTCGACCTTCGTGCCGGCGTTGAAGGTCTTGTCGACGACCTTGCCGGTGACGACGTTCTTCAGCGTGGTGCGCACGAAGGCACCGCCCTTGCCGGGCTTCACGTGCTGGAACTCGACGACGGACCACAGTCCGTTGTCGAGGCTGAGCACCATGCCGTTCTTGAGGTCGTTCGTGGAGGCCATGTGCGGAGAGGCTACCGGAGCCGGGTCCGGCCTCAGCCCTGCTGCAGGTAGCGCAGGGCCGCGCGGTAGCCCTCCACGCCGAGGCCGGTGACCGTGCCCTGGGCGACGGCGCTGACGACGCTGTGGTGCCGGAACTCCTCACGCGCCGCGATCTGCGACAGGTGCACCTCCACGACCACCGGGACCAACGCAGCGGCGTCCCGGACGGCGTAGGAGTAGTGCGTCCAGGCGCCCGCGTTGAGGACGACGGGAGTGCCCGCGTCGGCCGCCTCGTGCAGCCAGCCGATCAGGGTGGCCTCGTCGTCGGTCTGGCGGACATCGGCCTCCGGCTCGACCTCCTGGCACAGCTTCACCAGCTCGGCGTAGGTCGTCAGGCCGTAGACATCGGTCTGCCGCGTGCCGAGGCGGCCGAGGTTGGGGCCGTTGAGGACGAGGACCTTCACAGGTCGATCGTCCCAGACTGTCCCTGCTGTTCGTGGCTCCGCCGCTCCGAGTCGCGGCGCACCTCGTGCCACGCCGCGACGAGATGAGAGGGGTCCGGGTCCTCCAGCACGCGTGGCTTCGCGAGCGCGTCGAGCACGACGAAGCGCAGCCGGTCGCCACGCGACTTCTTGTCGATGCGCATCGCGGCGAGCAGCTGGTCCCAGTCACCGTCGTACGACGTGGGCAGCCCGAGAGAGGACAGCACCGCGGCGTGCCGCTCCGCCGTGGCGTCGTCGAGCCGTCCGGCCAGCCGCGCGAGCTCGGCGACGAAGACGAGGCCGACGCTCACGGCGGCGCCGTGCCGCCAGCGGTACCGCTCCACCTTCTCGATGGCGTGTCCCAGGGTGTGCCCGTAGTTGAGGGTCTCGCGCCCGCCCTGCTCGGTGAGGTCGTCGGCGACAACGGCAGCCTTCACGCTGATGGCACGGCGTACGAGCTCCTCGGTGTGCGGGCCGTCGGGGCGGGTCGCCGCCTCCGGGTCCTGCTCGACGAGCTCGAGGATGCGCGGGTCGTGGGTGAAGCCGACCTTGACGACCTCCGCCAGGCCGCTGACGTAGTCGTGCCGCGGCAGCGTCTGCAAGGCGGTCAGGTCGCACAGGACGCCCGCGGGTTCGTGGAAGGCGCCGACCAGGTTCTTGCCGGCACTGGTGTTGATGGCGGTCTTGCCGCCGACGGCGGCGTCGACCATGCCCAGCAGGGTGGTCGGGACGTGCACCACGGGTACGCCGCGCAGCCATGTCGCCGCGACGAAGCCGGCGAGGTCGGTGGTCGCGCCACCGCCCACTGCGACCAGAGCGTCTGTGCGCGTGAAGCCGGCCTTGCCGAGGACGTCCCACAAGTACGACGCGACCTGCAGGTCCTTGCTCTGCTCGCCGTCGGGGACCTCGACGCTGTGCGCCTCGAAGCCCTGCTCACGCAGGTCCGTGGCCACTGCCTCGCCGGTGGCCCGGAGCGCCTCGGGGTGCACGACCGCGACCCGCTGCGCGCCGTGGAGCAGGGCGGGCAGCTCACCGAGCAGCCCCTCCCCCACCACCACGTCGTACGGCGAGGCGCTGGCCACCCGGATGCGCGTGCTCACCGGACCGACCCTATCGACAGGAGCTACGGCGTGACCTTCACGGCGTCCACGCTCACCGCGTTGCCCTTGGAGCTGCTGACGTGGGAGCCCACCCCGACCAGCTTGAGGGTGTGGGTGGTGCGCGCCAGCCCGCTCACGGCCGCGACCTTGATGCCACAGCCGCTGTACGAGCGGTAGAGGCTCACGCGCCCCTTCTTGACCCCGTCGACGTAGATGTCGAGGTAGCCGCTCGCCGGGCCGAGGCAGCTGTAGATGCCCACTCCGACACCCGCGAACCTGGTCGTGGCACTCGTCTTGGCCGTCGAGGTCGGCGTGCTGCCGTGGTAGCCGCCACCGATCGCGCTGCTGGAGCCGAACGTGCGCCAGGTCCCGCCGTAGGAGAAGGCCTTGCTCGTGTCGTTCACGAGCGCCTTCACGGTGAACGTCGGGCCGAGCGGGTCTGCGACGTTGCCGGACAGGTCGTGCACGGCACTGGAGACGACCACGCGGTACGTCGCACCGGGCACGAGCTTGACGGGCGTCAGGGTGGCCGTGGTCGGGCCCGTCACGGTGAGGGTGGTCGTCGTGGCCGGGCTCAGGGTCACCGAGCTGGAGCTGGCACCGGTCACCGGCTCGCTGAAGACCAGCTTCAGCGGCTGCGTCACCTCGACGCCCGAGCTCGGGGACACGCTCACGACCTTCGGCGGCGTCGCGTCCCGCGTGAACGACTGGCTCGTGGACCAGGGCAGCTTGTTGCCGGCCCCGTCGACAGGCTGGACGCGCCACACGTACGAGCCGTCCGCGTAGGACTTCTGAGGGGCGTAGAACGTCTCGTCCACCAGCTGCTCGTCCGCGAGGACGTCGTACGACGGGTGGTCGGAGGGGGCGACCTGCACGTGGTAGGCGTAGGCGTCCTGGGTCGCCTCCTGGCCGGTGGCAGCGGCGAGGGCCGCGGCGTACGACTGCCACGTGAAGTGGATCTCGCCGGTCACGCCAGGGGCGCTGCCCACGGTCAGCCGTGGGGTGGCCTTGGAGAAGGACGGCGGGGTGGTCGTGACCGGCCCGCACGTGCTGCTGCACGCCTGCACCGCGTAGTAGTACGACGTGGTCGGCGAGGCATCGGCCCACGAGCCGGGGACCGTGAACTGAAGTGCTGCGGACGCGACGACGTGCTGGATGTTGGTCATCTCGTCGTCGAGCGCGAAGGTGAGGCGGTACTTGGTCGCGCCGCTGACCTCGGCCCACCGGATGGTCGGGACGTCGCGGCAGACAGCGTGCTCGGCCTCCGTCGGCGTGGCATCGGTGACCACGGTGCAGAGACCGTCAGGGTCGGCGCCGAGCGAGGTCGTCGTCACGGTGGTGGTCACGGCACCAGCGGGGGTCGCCGGCGTGGCGACGTACGAGCCCGGTGCGCTCCAGTTGCCGGCGATGCCGGCACGAGCCGGTTCGCACTCGAACCCGGGGGTGTTCGCGCCGCACAGCTCGCCCAGGTTGTCGTCGTTCGGGGCTGTGGACGAGATGCCCGCGCTGGAGACCGGGACGGTCGCGCCGGTGGCGCCTTCGCCCACGAAGGCCGCAAGCGCCCGCACCCGCCAGTAGAGCGTGCTGCCGTCCTGGGGCAGCGCGAAGTCGCACTTGCCGGCGGTGCCGGCCTGGCCGACCTCGTCGCTCGCCGGCGTCACGCGGGTCCGGGGCGTGAAGCACTCCGCGACGAGCGTGTCCGGCGGCTGGGTCTGCGTCGTGGGGCTGGGCGAGGTGTCGGGCGTCGGGCCCGTCGCCGAACCCGCGCCGAAGGGCGTGGAGGACACCTGCAGCTCGTAGGCGTCAGCGCCCGCGACCTGCGACCAGCTGAACGTCGGCCGTCCGACGTACGGCACGGCGACGGCGTCCAGCACGGGGGCGGCGCGCCACCCGCGGGTGAAGCTCGCGTCGGAGTGAGCCTGCCCGCTCTCCGAGGACCAGTGACCGAGGGCGCCGCCGTTGAGGGCAGCCACCCGCCACACGTACGTGGCGTACGGCAGCGACTGCGGCAGCGTCCACTCGCTGATCTTCACGTCCTTGGTGAGGGAGGCCTCGTCCGACCAGGTGGCGTCGCGGCCGACCTGCACGCGGTACCCCGTCGCACCGGGCACCGGAGCCCAGTCGAGCGTGACGTCCTTGCGTGCTGCGTGGGGATAGGGCGTGCCCGTGTCGTCGGGGGTGAGCCCTGCCGGAGCCGCCAGGAGACCGGCGCCGCCGACAGCCTCGGTCGAGGCGGACGCCGGAGCGGTCCCGGCCGTGGTCAGCACGACCGTCGCAAGGGCGCCGGCTGCGCAGGCGCGGATGATGGTGTTCACGTGGCTCCTCGGACATGCGGGCTGTCAGGTCGACGGCACCCCTCGTGTCTCGGCGCCGGGTATCGGGCACCTTGAGCCGATTGCGCCCGCGGGATCCGCTAAAGGGAGGAGAGCGCCTCGCGTGCCACGTCCTCGGGACTGCGCCCGTCCGTGGCGATCTCGACCGTCGCCACGTCGCGGTACAGCGGCAGCCGCTCCTCCAGCAGGGTGAGCAGGGTCGCGCGCGGGTTCAGGGCCAGGACGGGGCGGTCACGGCTGAGACCGACGCGCCGTGCGGCATCGGCGAGCCCTACAGACAGGAAGATGACTGCGTGCCCGCGAAGCAGCGCGCGCGTCTCCTCGGCCAGGACCGCTCCCCCACCGAGGCTGAGCACGCCCTGGTGCGCCTCGAGCGCAGCGGCGACCGCCGCGCGCTCATGTGCGCGAAAGCTCTCCTCCCCTTCGTCGAAGAAGACGTCGGCGATCGTCTTGCCCACGAGGGCTTCCACGTCGGCGTCGGTGTCGCGGAAGGGGACGCCCAGGGCGGCCGCGAGCAGCCGTCCGACCGTCGTCTTCCCCGCACCGGGAGGTCCGACCAGCACGACGCGCGGGCGGGTCACCGGATGGTGAGGTTCTTCAGGTAGCTCTCGCAGTTGCGCCGGGTCTCCTCGACCGAGTCGCCACCGAACTTCTCCAGGGCCGCGTCGGCGAGCACGAGGGCGACCATGGCCTCGGCCACCACGCCGGCTGCGGGCACGGCGCAGACATCGCTTCGCTGGTGGTGCGCCACCGCCTCCTCCCCCGTCGTCGTGTCGATGGTGCGGAGCGCGCGCGGGATGGTGCTGATCGGCTTCATGGCCGCACGGACGCGCAGCACCTCGCCCGAGGTCATGCCGCCCTCGGTGCCGCCGAGCGTGCCCTTGCTCCGGGTCAGCCCGTCCTCGCCGCGCACGATCTCGTCCATGACCGCGCTGCCGCGCAGGCGTGCCGACGCGAAGCCGTCACCGATCTCGACGCCCTTGATGGCCTGGATCCCCATGAGCGCGGCTGCCAGGCGTGCGTCGAGTCGCCGGTCCCAGTGCGTGTAGCTGCCCAGGCCCGGTGGCAGGCCGTAGGCGAGGACCTCGACCACTCCCCCCAGCGTGTCGCCCTCGGCGTGCGCCGCGTCGACCTCGGCGACCAGGCGGGCGTCGTCGGCCTCGCCGAAGACGCGCACCGGGCTCTCGTCGATCCGTGCCAGGTCGTCGGGAGTCGGCAGCTCAGCGCCCTGCCGCTGGGCGCCGCCGATGCTCACGACATGGCTGAGGACCTCCACGCCGTACGCCTGGCGGAGGAAGGCCTTCGCGACGGCGCCCAGCGCGACGCGCGCTGCGGTCTCCCGGGCACTGGCGCGCTCCAGAACGGGCCGTGCGTCGTCGAAGCCGTGCTTCTGCATGCCCACGAGGTCGGCGTGCCCGGGGCGCGGCCGCGTGAGCGGGGCGTTGCGCGCACGGCCCTCGAGCAGCTCAGGGGCGACGGGGTCGGGCGCCATGACCGTCTCCCACTTCGGCCACTCGGTGTTGCCGATCGTGACGGCCACCGGACCGCCTTGGGTGACGCCGTGCCGCACCCCGCCGAGGAAGCTGACGTCATCGCGCTCGAAGGCCATCCGGGCGCCTCGGCCGTGACCGAGCCGGCGACGCGCGAGCTCGTGCGCCAGGTCGTCCGTGGTCACGGACACGCCACTGGGGAGCCCTTCGAGCACCGCCACGAGGGCGGGGCCGTGGGACTCCCCAGCTGTGAGCCAACGAAGCATGGGCTCAGTGTTCCATGCAGGTGGACTAGCGGACGTAGAGCGTCTCGCCCCTCAGCGCGTCGACCGGCTCGCTGTCGCCGACCTGGATCGTGGCGACCCAGCCCTTCGGCGTGTCGGTCAGGTCGAGCAGCTTGAGCTCCGCGGTCGGGCCGAAGACGCTGCCGACCTTGGCCAGCATCATCTTGCCGCCGACGGAGAACGTGGCCGTCCCGCCGGAGACCTTGGTGAGGACCAGCTTGTACGACGTCGGAGCGACGGGGGTGGTCGTGGTGCCGCCCGAGGTCGTG
>DATLCV010000020.1:0-8926 GCA_035526225.1 Mycobacteriales bacterium | reverse complement strand
GGGTGCAGGGCATGACCGTCAGCGAGGTGCAGGGCTTCGGTCGCCAGCGGGGGCACACCGAGGTCTACCGCGGTGCCGAGTACACCGTCGACTTCGTGCCGAAGGTGCGCCTGGAGGTGCTCGTCGACGACGCGGACGCGGTTGGGGTCATCGACGCCATCGTGGCGACGGCGCAGACCGGTTCGATCGGCGACGGCAAGGTCTGGAGCACCTGGGTCGACGACGTCGTGCGGGTTCGCACCGGTGAGCGCGGCGCCGACGCGCTCTGACAGGCTCGCGACCATGGACGCCGCCGCCTTCAAGTCCGCGCGTGAGGCGCTGCTCGCTCGCCCGGAGCTGGTCGGGGCACCGCTGCGCAGCGCGCTGACCGAGGCCTACGACGGCTGGCTCGCCGGCCTGCTCGGTGACCCCGGGCCCGGCGTGGCCCTCGTCGCTGTCGGCGCGCTGGGTCGTCGGGACCCGGCGCCGGGCTCCGACCTCGACCTCGTGCTCGTCCATGACGGCAGCCATGACGTGAGCGCGATCGCCGACCGGGTCTGGTACCCCGTCTGGGACACCGGCATCGGCCTGGATCACTCCGTGCGCACCGTCGCTGAGGCGGGGGCCGTGGCGAAGGACGACCTGAAGGCGGCGCTCGGCCTGCTCGACGCCCGGCCGGTCGCCGGTGACCTCGAGCTGGCGCGGCAGCTCGTCTCCGCCACGCGCGCGGCCTGGCGGGCCGGCGCGGCGAAGCGGCTGCCTGAGCTGCGCGCCTTCGTCGAGGAGCGTGCCAAGCAGTTCGGGGAGGTCGCGTTCCTCCTCGAGCCGGACCTCAAGGAGGCCCGCGGCGGGATGCGCGACGTCCACGCGCTGCACGCACTTGCCGTGGCGCAGGTCGCCGACCAGCCCGGGGAGGCCTTGCGGGGCGCGTACGACGTGCTGCTCGACGTCCGCGGCGAGCTGCACCGCCGTACGGGCCGGGCGGGGCGGCGCACTGTCGACCGGCTTCTGATGCAGGAGCAGGACGGGGTCGCCGAATCGCTGGGGCTGGTGGACGCGGACGCGCTCATGGCTGCCGTCTCGCATGCCGCCCGCACGATCGCGTTCGCGTCCGACAGCACCTGGCGACGGGTCGCGGCGGCAGCCCCCAAGCGCCGCATGCTCGGCCTGCGCGGCCCCGCCGGTCCGGTGCGCCGGCCCCTCGCGGACGATGTCGTCGAGCAGGACGGCGAGGTCGTGCTCGCCCGCGACGCCGCGCCGGCCGACGACGGCCTGCTGGTGCTCCGCGTCGCGCAGGCCGCGGCGTGGGCGGGGCTGCCGATCGCACCGATCACGCTGGAGCGGCTTGCCGCCTGCCCGCCGCTGCCCGACCCCTGGCCGGGGCCGGCCAGGGACGCCTTCGTGGGGATGCTCGCGGCCGGCGAGGGCGCGGTCGCCGTCTTCGAGGAGCTCGACCAGGCCGGACTGCTCGTGCGCCTGCTGCCGGAGTGGGAGTCGGTGCGGTCCAAGCCGCAGCGCAACAGCTACCACCGCTTCACGGTCGACCGGCACCTCGTGGAGTCCGCCGCACACGCGGCGTCGCTCACGCGTCGGGTCGCGCGCCCCGACCTGCTCCTCCTCGGAGCACTGCTCCACGACATCGGCAAGGGCCTGCCCGGCGACCACACAGAGGTGGGGATGCGCGTGGTGGGCGAGCTCGCCCCGCGGCTGGGGTTCCCCCCCGAGGACGTTGCGGTGCTCGTCGCCATGGTGGAGCACCACCTCGTGCTGCCCGACGTCGCGACCCGCCGTGACCTGGACGACCCGGCGACGGCGCGCTCGGTGGCCGAGGCGGTCGGCTCGGCGGACGTGCTCGAGCTGCTGCACGCGTTGACGGAGGCCGACTCGCTGGCCACCGGCCCTGCGGCGTGGAGCGGCTGGAAGGCCCAGCTCGTGGCTGGCCTCGTCGCCCGCGCAGCGGCGCTGCTGGAGGGACGACCTCCCCACGCCCCGCCGCCGTTGACGCCGGAACAGGAAGAGGTCGTGGCACGTGGCGAGTTCGCGGTCGAGGCGGACGGCGACACGGTGCTCGTCGTGGCACCGGACCGGCCCGGGCTGCTCTCGCTGGCCGCCGGGGTGCTCGCGCTGCACAAGCTCGACGTGCGGGCGGCGTCGGGCTTCGCGCGCGGTGCCACCGCGGTGACGGTGTACCGCGTCACGCCCCGCTTCGGCGGGCTCCCCGACTGGACCCTGGTGCGGGAGGACCTGCGCCACGCGGTCGACGGCACACTGCCCCTGGAGGAGCGGCTGACGCAGCGGGAGGCCGCCTACGCCCGGCCCGGGCGGCTCGTTGCGCCATCGACCGTGCGGCTGGTCGACGACGCGTCGGAGACCTCGACGGTGGTGGAGGTTCGGGCCCCCGACGAGCTGGGCGTGCTCCACCGGATCGCCCACGTCCTCGAGACCCACGGGCTCGACGTCCGGTCCGCGCACGTGTCGACCCTGGGTGCGGACGTGGTGGACGCGTTCTACGTGCCCGTTCTCGACGACCAGGTGCTGCGCCGTCAGGTCGTGGACGACCTGCTCGCCGTGCTGCCTTGACCTCCCGCCCGACTACCCTCGCGGGGAGAGCTCCCGACCCCGAAGGACCCGCGTGTTCGACACCCTGAGCGACCGGCTCGACAAGGTCTTCACCTCCCTGCGGGGCAAGGGCCGGCTCTCCGAGGCGGACATCGACGCGACCGCGCGCGAGATCCGGGTCGCCCTGCTCGAGGCCGACGTCGCCCTTCCCGTGGTGAAGGCGTTCATCGCGGCCGTGAAGGAGCGGGCCCTCGGCGAGGAGGTCTCCAAGGCGCTCAACCCGGCGCAGCAGGTCGTCAAGATCGTCAACGACGAGCTGGTCGGCATCCTCGGCGGCCAGACCCGGCTGCTCCGCCTGGCCAAGACCCCGCCGACCGTGGTGCTGCTCTGCGGCTTGCAGGGCGCAGGCAAGACGACCCTCGCCGGCAAGCTCGCCAGGCACCTGAAGGCCCAGGGCCACGCGCCCCTTCTCGTCGCCTGCGACCTGCAGCGACCGAACGCCGTGACCCAGCTCGAGGTCGTGGGCGGCCAGGCCGGTGTCGACGTGTTCTCGCCGTACCCGGGCAACGGCGTCGGAGATCCCGCCGACGCCGCCCGCCAGGGTGTGGCCCACGCGCGCCGGATGAACCACGACATCGTGGTGGTCGACACCGCGGGCCGGCTCGGCGTCGACGCCGAGATGATGCGGCAAGCCGCGGACATCCGCGACGCCGTGCAGCCCGATGAGGTGCTCTTCGTCGTCGACGCCATGATCGGCCAGGACGCCGTCACCACGGCGCAGGCCTTCCAGGAGGGCGTCGGCTTCACCGGGGTCGTGCTGACCAAGCTCGACGGTGACGCCCGGGGAGGTGCGGCCCTGTCGGTCCGGCACCTCACGGGCCAGCCGATCATGTACGCGTCCAAGGGCGAGAAGCTCGAGGACTTCGACGTCTTCCACCCCGAGCGCATGGCGTCCCGCATCCTCGGGATGGGCGACGTCCTCACTCTCATCGAGACGGCCGAGAAGCACTACGACGCCGACCAGGCGCAGAAGACCGCGGCCAAGCTGCAGAGCGGCGAGGGGTTCGACCTCGAGGACTTCCTCGAGCAGATGCAGCAGATCAAGAAGATGGGGTCTCTCACCTCGATCCTCGGCATGCTGCCCGGCATGGGCCAGATGAAGGACGCCATGGCTCAGGTGAAGGACGAGGACCTCGACCGGATCACGGCCATCATCCGGTCGATGACGCCGCAGGAGCGCCGTGACCCGAAGGTGCTCAACGGCTCTCGCCGCATCCGCATCGCGAAGGGCTCGGGCACCTCGGTGCCCGAGGTCAACAACCTCGTGGACCGCTTCGCCGACGCCTCGAAGATGATGAAGCAGATGGCAGGGGGAGGCGGCGTCCCCGGCATGCCGCCCATCCCCGGGCTGGGCCGCAAGGCCAAGCGCGCGCAGCAGGGCAAGAAGGGCAAGAAGGGACCGGGGCGCGCCGGCGGAGGACCGGCCCGTCAGCAGCCGCAGGGGCTGCTCGGTGGACTGCCCGGAACGCCTCCGTCGCCGTCGAACCCGCTCGGCCTCCCGCCGTCGCCGGAGCAGCCCGACCCTCTCGGCCTCTTCCGCAACCGCTGACCCGACCACCCCTTCCTTGATCATCAGGGAGGAGCTGGTGGCCTCGCTCGGTGCGGCGCACCAGCGATCCACTGGCGATCACCGGTGTCGCGTGCGCCGACCCAGTGCAAGCAGCCCGAGCAGCACGCCGGCGAGCTGGCACGCGGCGAGGAACCAGACGCCGGCCCGCGCCCCCGATGTGGCGACGACGTGGCCGGCGACGGCCGAGCCGAGGGCGTAGGCGCCGAACTTGATGGATGCAGCGGTCGTCACGACCTGGGTGCGCATCGAGGCGGGGGAGAGCTGCTCGCGGATCGTCAGGGTCGAGGCGACGACCGGCCCCTCGCACGCGCCGGCCAGTGCGACCAGGACCAGCGCGACCGGCAGCGACGGCGCGACGGCCAGGCAGGCGAACACCAGTGCCAGACCGAAGATCCCCACCACCGCCGACCGGAGCGGTCCCGTCTTCGGCGTACGCGCGGCCACCGCGATCGACCCTGACAGAGCGCCGACGCAGAACGCGCTGAACAGCGCGCCGCTGGCGGCTGCCTCCGCCCCGACCTCCTCGGCCATGGAGGGGAACACCACCGGGAAGGCGCCGATCCCGCCGAACGACAAGGTCGTCGCGATCGTGACCGCCCGCAGCCGGGGTGTGCGCGCCAGGTGCTTGAGCCCCTCCCAGACCGAGCGGGCGAGGGGCACGGTCGAGGTCGACGTGGGCGGCGGCATCGGCACCCGCAGCACCGCCACCAACGCGACGCCGGACAGCACGGCGGCTGCGACCACCGCGGCTTCGGCCGACACCCAGCCGGCGAGGGCGCCCGCCAGCGACGGCCCCACGACGCCGGCGACGTTGTACGACGTGGACTCGGCGCCGTACGCCCGGCGCAGGCTGTCACCGTGCACGAGGGGAGCGATGAGCCCGGTGAAGCCGCCGGTGAGCACCGGCGCCGTGAGGCCGGCGGCGACCCCCAGGGCCAGCACGACCCACCCGGGGGCGTGCCCGGTGGCGGCCAGCAAGGCAACGAGCACGGCCGGCATCGTCACCTGGTTCGCCACGAAGGCCGTGCGCCGGTGGTGGGTGCGGTCCAGCCAGGCACCGAGAAACGGACCGCTGAGCAGCTGGGGGAGCGTCAGCGCCGCCACCAGCCCACCGGCCAGCGCGGGCGAGCCGGTGCGGGCGAGCACGAGGAGCACCACTGCCACCCTCGCCGCCTCGTTGGCGAGGCGTGCTGACGTGCTGGCGGTGAACAGCACCGCGAGCCCGGGGGTGCGCCACAACGGTGCCGACGGGTGCCCGGCGGCGTCCGCGGGGAGCTCGTCGGGCGCCAGCGTCGTCACCGCACCATCGTGGCAGGACGCCCGACGGGCTCGTCTGGCAGAATGGACGGCGAGCCACCGCCGACGACGGCCCTCTACCCGTCTCCGGCCCGACACCTCGTCGCACCCGAGGGCGCACCCCACGCGCCGTCACGGGGCGCACCCACGCTGGCACCTGGAGAACGAAGACCTGTGGCAACCAAGATCAAGCTGATGCGCCTCGGCAAGATGCGCGCGCCCTACTACCGGATCGTCGTCGCCGACGCGCGCACCAAGCGCAACGGCCGCGTCATCGAGACGATCGGCAAGTACCACCCGAAGGAGGAGCCCTCCTTCATCGAGGTCGACGCCGAGCGCGCCGCCTACTGGCTCGGCGTCGGCGCTCAGCCGACCGAGCCGGTCCAGAAGATCCTGTCGAAGACGGGTGACTGGCAGAAGTTCAAGGGTGAGCCCGCTCCGGAGCCGCTGAAGGTCGCCGCTCCCAAGGTCGACAAGCGTGCGGTCTTCGAAGCCGCCGCGAAGGAGCAGCTGGAGGCGGCCGGCGCCGCGACCACGCCGAAGAAGAAGGCGGCCCCGAAGAAGGCCGCCGAGGAGCCGAAGCCCGAGGCGGCGGTGGCGGAGGTCGTCGAGACCCCCGCCGCCGAGACCGCGGACGAGGCTCCTGCTGCCGAGGCGTCGGCTGAGGCTCCTGCTGCCGAGGCAGCGGCTGAGGCTCCCGCGGAGGAGGCCCCCGTCGTTGAGGCCGCCGCCGAGGGGACCCCCGCCGAGGGGACCCCCGCCGAGGAGGCACCGGCGGCTGACGCTGCCGAGGAGAAGTAGTGCTCGAGGCCGCCTTGGAGCACCTGGTCAAGGGCATCGTCGACAACCCTGACGACGTGACCGTCGACCTGGTCTCCGGTCGCCGTGGACGCACCCTCGAGGTGCGGGTCCACCCCGACGACCTGGGCAAGGTGATCGGCCGCTCAGGCCGTACGGCGAAGGCGCTGCGCACGGTCGTGGCCGCCATCGGCGGCAAGGGCGTGCGGGTGGACGTCGTCGACACCGACGAGATCCGCTAAGGCAGCATGGTCGCCCCGCGACGAGGCACGGTCGCAGGCTCGCGACGGGACCGAGGTCCGGTCTCCCCGCAGGGGGAGCCGGACCTCGTCGTCGTCGGCAGGGTCGGTCGCCCGCAGGGCATCAAGGGCGAGGTGACCGTCGAGGTCCGCACCGACGACCCGGCGGCCCGCTTCAGGCCAGGCGCGACGCTGCTGTCCGACGACGGGTCCCTCACGGTCGCCCAGTCGCGCGACCACTCCGGCAAGCTCGTCGTGCACTTCGAGGGGGTGGCCGACCGCAACGCCGCCGAGGCGCTGCGCGGCCGCGTGCTGCAGGTCGACGCACGCACCCTCCCGCCGTTGGAGGACGAGGACGAGTACTACGACTCCCAGCTCGCCGGTCTGGCTGTCGAGCAGCCCGACGGGACCCGGCTCGGTTCGGTCGTGGACGTGCTGCACCTGCCGCACGGAGACGTGCTCGCCGTCGAGCGCGGCCAGGGCGCGGAGCTGCTGGTGCCGTTCGTGCGGGCGATGGTCCCGACCGTCGACGTCGCCGGGGGCCGGGTCGTGGTCGAGCTCCCGGAGGGGCTGCTCGAGCTGAGCGACGCTCCGACACCGCCGGAGGGGTGACCGTGCAGGTCGACGTCATCACGATCTTCCCCGACTACCTCGCTCCGCTGCGCCTGTCCCTCGTCGGGAAGGCCGTGGAGCGGGGGGACGTCGACCTGCGCGTGCACGACCTGCGTGCTGCCACCGACGACGTCCACCGCACGGTCGACGACAGCCCGTACGGCGGAGGCCCGGGCATGGTCATGAAGCCCGAGCCGTGGGTGCGCACGCTTGCCGGCCTCACCGGCCCTACCGAGCTGCCACGGCTGGTCGTCCCCACCCCCGCGGGTCGGCTGCTCACGCAGGAGCTCGCGGAGGAGCTCAGTCGCGAGCCCTGGCTGGTCTTCGCCTGCGGCAGGTACGAGGGCATCGACGACCGGGTGCTCCAGCACGCCCGGCGGACCGTGCGGGTCGACGAGGTCTCGATCGGCGACTACGTCCTGGCCGGCGGTGAGGCGGCGGTGCTCGTCATCGTCGAGGCCGTCGCCCGGCTGCTGCCCGGGGTCCTCGGCAACGAGCAGTCGCACCGGCAGGACAGCCACTCCGACGGGTTGCTCGAGGGGCCGGCCTTCACCCGCCCCCCGGTCTTCGAGGGGCTGGAGGTGCCCGCGGTCCTGCTGTCGGGCGACCACGCCGCGATCGAGCGCTGGCGTCGCGACGAGAGCCTCCGCAGGACCGCCGAGCGCAGGCCTGACCTGCTCGCCCGGGCGGAGCCCGGGCTGACCCCTCGGGACAGGTCGGCCTTGGACCCCCGGTCGGGGTCTGTGGCACCATAGAGGGCTGTTGCGGACCGTTCAGGTCCACTCCCAGATCCTTGCTCGCGCGCTCCTGCGCGCGGTGACGTACCGAGAAGGCAGACCGATGCACACCCTCGACGAGCTCGACAACGCCTCGCTGCGCAGCGACGTCCCCGACTTCCGGCCGGGCGACACGCTCGACGTGGGCGTCCGCGTCGTCGAGGGCAACCGCTCCCGCGTGCAGCGGTTCCAGGGTGTCGTCATCCGCCGTCAGGGCGGCGGCGTGCGTGAGACGTTCACGGTCCGCAAGGTCAGCTTCGGCGTCGGCGTGGAGCGCACCTTCCCGGTGCACACCCCCGTCATCGACAAGATCGAGGTCGTCACCCGCGGCGACGTGCGCCGCGCGAAGCTCTACTACCTGCGCGACCTGCGCGGTAAGGCTGCCAAGATCAAGGAGCGTCGCGACGCGCTTCCTGCGGCCGTCTCCGCAGCCCCCGCGATGGCGGCTCCCGCCGAGGACACGCCCGCCGAGGACACCGCCGCCGAGTGATCGCGGCGCCGCGCGGTTAGGCTGCCCGGCAATGTCTGAGGATTCGAGCGAGACCACGCCCGCAGTGGCTGAGCCGACGCCAGTGAAGAAGGCCAAGCACAGCGGCAGCTTCCTCCGCGAGCTACCCGTGCTCATCGCCATAGCGCTCGTGCTTGCCCTGCTGCTCAAGGCCTTCCTGATCCAGGCGTTCTACATCCCCTCCGGGTCGATGGAGCAGACCCTCCGGGTGGGGGACCGGGTGCTGGTCAACAAGCTCGTCTACCGGACCCGTGATGTCCGACGCGGCGAGGTCGTGGTCTTCAACGGGCTCGACTCGTTCACGCCCGAGATCCAGACACCGCCTCCTGGCAACGCCGCGCAGAAGACGGCGCGCTGGTTCAGCGGTCTCATCGGATTCGGCCGGCTCGGCGAGCGCGACTTCATCAAGCGGGTGATCGGTGTCCCCGGCGACACCGTGCAGTGCTGCGCCCCGCAAGGCCGCGTGACAGTCAACGGTGCGGCACTCGACGAGCCCTACCTCGACCAGGACGACCATGCGCCCTTCGGG
>DATLCV010000004.1:0-43047 GCA_035526225.1 Mycobacteriales bacterium | reverse complement strand
CTCGTTGCCGCTGTCGCGGTAGCGGGTTCGCTCGCGATCGGGGGGATCGCGGCCGGAACGTCCGGGTCAGGCACTAGCGGCCAGCTCTTGGCCCGCGGTACAGCCGACGACAAGATCAAGACGAGAGGCAACCAGCCGTTCGACGTCGTCAGCCAGACGATCACGATCCAGCCCGGCGGTCACAGCGGGTGGCACTCGCACCCGGGCCAGGCCATCGTCACCATCAAGGCCGGCACGTTCACGACCTACGCGGCGTCCGACGACACGTGCACAGGTGTGGTCTACCGCCCGGGCGACGTGTACGTCGATCCCGGGTACGGCAGGGCGCACATCGCACGGAACGAGGGCGTGGTGCCCACCGAGGTGTACGTCACCTACCTCGACGTCCCGGTCGGGGCGCCGTTCCGGATCGAGGCTCCGGCGCCGGGGAACTGCCCCTTCTGAGGCGGCCGCACAGAGCGCTGCGCTGCCCGCTGCGGGTGTGTGTCCGGAAGGCGGGGGAAGGAAGGCCTTGTCAGACGAGACCGTCACGACGAGGCGAAAGAGGTGCTTTTGCATGACCACCATCGAGCAGTCCATGGACGTCGAGGTGCCCGTCAGCACGGCGTACAACCAGTGGACGCAGTTCGAGGAGTTCCCCGAGTTCATGGAGGGCGTCGAGCAGGTAACGCAGCTCACCGATGACCGCCTGCACTGGAAGACGAGGATCGCCGGCGTCGAGCGGGAGTTCGACGCGCAGATCACCGAGCAGCACCCCGACGAGCGGATCGCCTGGAAGACCCTCGACGGTCCAGAGCAGGCGGGTGTGGTGACGTTCCACAAGATCGACCCCACGAAGACCAGGGTGATGCTGCAGCTCGACTTCGAGCCGGAGGGCATCGTGGAGCAGGCCGGCGACAAGCTGGGTCTGGTGAAGGGTCGCGTGAAGGGTGACCTCGAGCGCTTCAAGGTCTTCATCGAGCGTCGCCAGGCCGAGAGCGGCGCCTGGCGCGGCGACATCCAGTAGCACCGGAGTCGTGCCGTGCGCCTGCGTCGCAGTGACCCGAGCCTGCCCGGGATCGCGCGGCGCCGGCACGGGGCCGGCTTCGCCTACAGCGCGGCCGACGGGACGGCGGTGCGCGACCCTGAGGTCCTTGACCGGGTCCGCGCGCTCGCCGTCCCCCCGGCCTGGAAGGACGTCTGGATCTGCCCCTGGCCGCACGGGCACCTGCAGGCCGTCGGCACGGACGAAGCCGGCCGCACGCAGTACCTCTACCACGAGGTGTGGCGCGCCCGTCGGGACCGGGAGAAGTTCGCGCGGGCGACCGAGCTCGGCCGGTGCCTCCCGCGGCTGCGTGACAGCCTCGTGGAGCACCTCGACCACGACGGCCCGCTGACCCAGTCGCGGGTGCTGGCCACTGCGGTGCGGCTGATCGACCTGGGGCTGTTCCGGGTCGGGAGCGAGCAGTACCTGCGGGCCAACGGCAGCTTCGGGCTGACCACCGCGCTCCGTGAGCACGTGACAGTTGACCGCGACCGGATCACCGTGTCGTTCCTGGCCAAGAGCGGCGTGGAGTTCACCCAGGAGATCCAGGACCCCGCCGTACGGCGGGTGGTTCGAGCCCTCGTGCAGCGCGACGACCCGGCGGAGCAGCTGCTCGGCTGGTGGTGCGACGACGACAACCGGTGGAAGTCGGTGCGCAGTGAGCACGTGAACGCGTACCTGCGCGACCTTGCGCGAAAGCCGTTGACCGTCAAGGACTTCCGGACCTGGCACGCGACCGTGCTCATGGCCACGACCCTGGCCGAGGAGTCGGTGCCGGCGTCCGCTGCAGCGCGCCGGCGGGTGCTCGCGGCGGCCTACGGCGAGGTCGCCGACCAGCTGCACAACACCATGGCGGTGACTCGCTCGTCGTACGTCGACCCGCGCGTGGTGGACCTGTGGGAGGGCGGGGTGCGGCTGCCCCGACGCCGGCCCGGGACCACTGAGCTCGTGCCTGTCGCAGCCTCACGCGCCGTGGCGCGGCTACTGCGCGGTCAGGCCAGCCCGGCGACCTCACGCGTGCGGTTGCGAACCAGGTCGTTGTAGGCCTCGCCGGGGCCGATGTGGTCCCAGAGGGTGGCCGGGTAGAACGTCACGTACATCGTTCGCCTGCCACCGACGGACTTCGGTCGTGGCGAGGCGTGCATCACGTCCTGCACGTGCACGGTGACGTCGCCAGGCGCGGTGTCGACCTCGATGACGGGTGCGTCCGCGAGCCGGCTGTGCCAGTCGACCGCGAGCGCCTGGCCGTGGCTGCCCGGGACCATGAGCAGGTTGCCGGTGTCGGGGCTCGACCCGGTGAGCTGGACGCCGATGCTCACCGACGGGCAGAAGATGCCGTGCCCTCCCATCCCGCAGTCCTGGTGCCACGGGATATTCGACAGCCCCTGCGTCTTGCCGGGCACCTTGATGAGGACGGCGGTGCCCTCCATGCGGTCGGGCGCGAGCCGCAGGGCGGGATCCAGCAGGTGCCCGAGGCGGCTGATGCGCGGGTCGTCCTGCAGGCCGGCGAGCAGCTCTGAGCGGAGGCTGGCATAGACCAGTCGGCACAGCCGCTCCTGGTCGTCCTCGTCCGTGACCCACCACGACCGCTCGTCGCCCGGGACGGCCAGGGCGGCGAGCCGGTCCACCTCGGCGTTGGCCGCGGCGACCTCGTCGGCGGTGAAGACGCCGCGCACGTGCAGGTAGCCCATGGTGTGGAGCTGCTCCCGGAGCTCGGTGTCGCCGGCGGCGAGCGTGTACGAGGCCCGCGGGTCCCGACCGCGCAGGTCGGTGCGCGCCGGGTCGTACGGCGGTACGCCCGTGAGCAGGTACCGCAGGGCGACCTCCCAGGCGGCGAGGTCGCCGAAGCCGCCCTTGTCGTAGGCCAGGTCGCCAGACAGGTGCAGGTTCACCGGCGTACGGACCTGCGAGACGAGGTCGTCCCAGGCTCCCCGTTCGAGGCGGACGAGGACATCGCCGTCGGGGGTGCCCTCGTCGGCCACGACCGTGCCCTCGGTCGCTCGGAACGTGACAGCGCGGTCGTCGACGACGAAGGTGAGCGCCCCGTCCAGGCCACGGGCGGCGGCGGCGAGCAGCGCGGGATCGGTCGTGGTGGCAGGCAGCAGGCTCATGGCCGACAGTGTGCAAGACAAGTCTTGCATTTGGCAAGAGCTATCTTGCGGCGATGGCACGTGACACCCGGGAGCGGATCCTCGACACGGCACTCGCGCAGTTCGCCGCGCGAGGCGTCGAGGCGGTCGCGGTGACCGACCTGGAGGAGGGCGCCGGGCTCAAGCCCGGCAGTGGCAGCTTCTACCGCCACTTCCGCTCCAAGGACGATGTGCTCGCCGCCGTCGTCGACCGGGAGGTGGAGAGGGCCGAGGAGCGGCGTGAGGTCCGGCCCTCGCGCGAGCTCGGCGAGGAGTACACCGCGGCGCTGGCAGCCCTCGACGCGCTGCGCCCGCTCGTCGCGCTGCTGGTACGCGACGGGGCGCGGCTGCCGCGCCTCGACCGCGTCCGCGCGGTCCTCGCCGAGGGCGGGGTCAGGCTGGATGCAGACCGCCTCCAGGAGCGCATGGACACCGGGGAGGTGCCGGCACGGGACGCCGTCGCCGTGGCCGCAGTCGTGCAGATGGCGCTGGTCGGCCACCACCTGGCCGAGCAGTTCTTCGGCGCCGGGCTGGGCGTCGACCGCGACCGCTTCGTCGCCGCCCTCGCCGACCTCGTACGCCGCTGACCCAGGGGGGACACCTCCGTTTGCCTGGGTGGGGTTGCGCCGTTCGGGGGTGACAAGACGGGCATCTCCGGACGTATCCCTTGGCGGGCTGGTCCGTTCGGAGGATCGGGTGGTTGACGAGCCGCACCCGGTGCGCGCAGGGTGGCCAGGCTCACTCCGCCCGATCTGGAGGCTCCCCCCGTGGTTGCAAGCGTTCCTGCACGAATCCGCGTTCACCGGACGATCTCCGGTGTCGGTGCCCTGCTCCTGGTGGCAACGGGCGTGGCGACCGCGGCCGCACCGGCCACCGCCGCTGCCCGCACCGATCGTCAGCTGACCGCCGGTCGCTACCTCGTCACGTTCGCCGACGAGCCGGCCGCGTCGTACGAAGGGACCGTCAAGGGCTACGCCCGCACCCGTCCCGACGCCGGCAAGAAGCTCGACCCCACGCGCACCGAGGTCGTCCGCTGGCGCCAGCACCTCACCGCCGTGCACGACAGCGCGCTGCAGAGGGTCGGTGCCACGAAGGTCGCCGACTACACCGTCGCGACGAACGGCGTCGCCGCCGAGCTGACGGCCGCGCAGGCGACCGCGCTGGCGAAGTCCAGCGGCGTGACGGCGCTGGAGCCGGACGCCCTCCGGCAGGCGGACACGACCTACTCGCCTGAGTACCTCCGCCTGTCGGAGCCGGGTGGCCTGTGGTCGCAGCTCGGCGGCCAGAACGCGGCCGGCACCGGCGTGATCGTCGGTGTCATCGACACCGGCATCTGGCCGGAGAGCCCGAGCTTCGCCGGTGGGGCGCTCAAGCGCGACAAGGCAGGCCAACCGGTCGCCTCGACGGGCCTGCGCGGCCGCTGGTTCGGCGACTGCGTGCAGGGCGAGCTGTTCGACTCCCAGGACTGCAACGACAAGCTCATCGGCGCGCGCTACTACGTCGCGGGCTTCGGCAAGCAGAACGTCGCCAAGGAGGACTACCTGTCCCCGCGCGACGGTGAGGGCCACGGCTCGCACACGGCCAGCACCGCTGCCGGCAACAAGGTCGAGGGTGTGCAGATCGACGGCCACCCGATGGGCACCGCTTCCGGCATGGCGCCGGGTGCCGACGTCGCGGCGTACAAGGTCTGCTGGACGGCCAAGCCCGGCGCGAGCGGCGGCTGCTTCAACAGCGACTCGGTCTCCGCCATCGACGACGCGGTCGCCGACGGCGTCGACGTCCTGAACTACTCCATCGGCGGCTCGAGCGAGTCCTCGCCCTTCGACGTGGTCGAGATGGCCTTCCGCCGTGCCGCGAACCTCGGCGTCTTCGTCGCGGCCTCGGCCGGCAACAACGGCCCCGGTGCGAGCACGCTGGACCACCCGAGCCCGTGGCTGACGACGACCGCGGCCAGCACGTTCCGGCTCGCCGAGCACGTCGTCGAGCTCGGTGACGGCCAGCGCTTCGTCGGCGCCTCGACCACCGGGACCATGCCCACGCAGACCCGGCTCGTCCGTTCGACGACGGTGGCCCTCGCGGGGGCCGACCCGGAGGAGGCGGCACGCTGCTTCGCCGGCACTCTCGACCCAGCTCTGGCGGCCGGCAAGGTCGTGCAGTGCGACCGCGGTGTCAACGCCCGCATCGACAAGAGCTTCGAGGTGAAGCGTGCGGGCGGTGTCGCGATGGTCCTCACCAACCGCACACCGAACTCGCTCAACGGCGACTTCCACGCGGTCCCGACCGTGCACGTCTCAAACACCGCTCGTGCGGCGATCCTGGCCTACATCACCAGCGCCGGTACGGCGGCCACCGCCGCGATCGTGGCGGTGAACGCGGGCGAGTCGAGCACGCAGGTCCCGGAGGTCACGACCTTCTCCTCGCGCGGACCGTCGACCACCACCGGCGGTGACCTGCTGAAGCCGGACATCGCCGCTCCCGGCAACGACGTCCTCGCCGCCGTGGCTCCGCCGTTCAACCACGGCCGCAGCTTCGACTACTACTCGGGCACGTCGATGGCCTCGCCACACATCGCGGGCATCGGCGCCCTCGTGAAGGCGAAGCACCCGACGTGGTCGGCGTCGCGGGTGAAGTCCGCGCTCATGACGACCGCGCGTGACCATGCCACGAACGCGGACCCGTTCGCCCAGGGTGCCGGCTTCGTGCAGCCCAACAAGGCGGTGGACCCGGGCCTGGTCTTCGACGCCACGGCCACCGAGTGGCGGCGGTACCTCGTCGGCCTCGGCGTGCACTTCGCGGCGCCGTTCGACACGCTCACGCCGCTCGACGGGTCGCAGCTGAACCAGGCCTCCGTCGCCATCGGTGCCCTGGCCGGGCGGGAGACGGTGACCCGCACGGTCACCAACGTCAGCGGCAGCAGCGAGACCTACACGGTGACCTCCGCCGTACCGGGGATGGACATCACGGCGAGTCCGAGCACGTTCACGGTCGCGCCGGGGGCCTCGCAGGCCGTCGACCTCGAGGTCGTGCGTGACGACGCGCCGCTGGGCGAGTGGGCGAAGGGCAACGTGACCTTCACGAGCTCCAGCCACGTCGTGCGGGTGCCGCTCGTCGCCAAGCCGGTCGCCATCTCGGCGCCGGCGGAGATCAGCGGCTCCGATGCGTCCGGCTCGACGCAGTACTCCGTCACGCCCGGTTTCACCGGGACCCTGACGACCACAGTCGCCGGTCTCGTGGGCGCTGCTCCCGTCACCGACTCGGTGGTCAACGGCGCGTACAGCCCGACGCCCAGCGCGGCGACCAAGGCGTATGAGCTGGTCGTCCCCGCGGGCACGACGGTGGCGAGGTTCGACGTCGACGCGGCCAGCGCCGCGGACGACCTCGACCTGTACGTCTACAAGGGCGGCACCCTGGTCGGTCAGAGCGCCTCGGCGGCCGGCGACGAGCAGGTCACCCTGACCGACCCGGAGGCGGGCACCTACACGGCGTACGTCAACGGGTACGACACGGCCACCGGCGGTGGCGGCTACGCCTACACGCAGTGGGCGGTGCCGGGCACCGACGCGCTGAACCTCACGGTCACCGGTGGCGGGCTCGTCACGCTCGGCACGCCGGTCACCCTGACGGCGAGCTGGAACGCCGTCGACGTGACGAAGCGCTGGTTCGGCTTCATCGGGTACGGCGGGGCCACCGAGCGGACACTGGTCTCGATCGGCTGACCCGCAAGCAGACGAGAGCCCCGCCGGAGCAACGGCGGGGCTCTCGTCGTCTCCGGGCTACAGGCTCAGGACCGCGTCGGCGACGAGGAAGAAGGCCGCTCCCACTGCCGCGGCTGCCGGGATGGTCAGGACCCACGCGGCCGCGATGTTGCCGGCGACGCCCCAGCGGACCGCGGACAGCTTGCGCGTCGCGCCGACGCCGATCACGGAGCTGGTGATGACGTGCGTCGTGGAGACCGGCAGGCCGGCGTGCGCCGTGGCGAAGAGCACCGACGAGGCCACGGTCTGGGCGGCGAATCCGGCGATCGGGTCCATCTTGATGACGCGACGGCCCAGCGTGCGCATGATCCGCATTCCGCCGGCGAGCGTCCCGAGGCTGATCGCGCTGGCAGCACTGAGGATGACCCACATAGGTATGGGGGCATCTGGCCCGAGGTGCCCGCTCACGATGAGGGCGAGGGTGATGACGCCCATCGTCTTCTGGGCGTCCTGCACGCCGTGGCCGTAGGCCATCGCGATGCTCGACGCGACCTGCGCCTTCCGGAAGCCGCGGCCGATCTTGCGGGGGCTGAGCCGGCCGAACATCCACAACAGCAGCAGCATGAAGGCGCCGGCGAGGAAGAAGCCCACCACCGGAGAGATGATCATCGGGAGGACGACCTTCTGGTACACGCCGTGCCACTTCACCGAGTCGCCCGCGGCGAGCCCGGCCCCGACCAGCCCGCCGATCAGGGCGTGCGAGGAGGAGCTCGGCAAGCCGAAGTACCAGGTGACCAGGTTCCAGGTGATCGCGCCCACCAAGGCGGCGAAGACCACCGTGAGCCCCTCGGTGCTGTGCAGCTCGGTGGGGTCGAGGATTCCCTTCCCCACCGTCTTCGCGATCTTCGTGGAGACCAGCGCGCCGATGAGGTTGGCGATGCCCGCGAGCACGAGCGCGACCCGGGGGGTGAGTGCCCGGGTGGACACCGCAGTCGCGATGGCGTTCGCTGCGTCGTGGAAGCCGTTGGTGTAGTCGAAGGCCAGCGCGATGACGACGATCGCGACCAGGCCGAGGTCCAGCGCGGTCAAGGCGGTCAGGACTCCTTGACCGCGATGGTCTCGACGGCGTCGGCGACGTCCTCGAGGGCATCCGCCGCGGCCTCCAGCTCCTCCGCGACGTCCTTGAGCTTCAAGGCCGTGAGGGCGTCGTACTCACCGCTGAACAGCCGCGCCACGGTGCGGCGGTAGATCTGATCCGCGTCGTTCTCCAGGCGGTTCACCTCGATCCAGTACTCGTCGAGGTCCTTGAGCTGGCGCAGCCGGGGCATGACCGCAGCGGTCTGCACGGCGGCTGCCTCGAGGACCTCGACGACCCGGAGGTACTCCGGGGGCAGCACGTCGAGCTCGTACAGCACGATGAGGTCGGCGGCGGCCTCCATGTAGTCCATGACGTCGTCGAGCCGGTTCGCGAGGCGGTAGATGTCCTCGCGGTCGAAGGGCGTGACGAAGGTCGAGTTCAGCTGGCGCATCACCGTGTGCGTGATCTCGTCGCTGCGGTGCTCGACGTCGCGCAGCTTCTTGGCCAGCAGCGGCCGGTCGGCGCCGTCGGTGAGCATCTCGCGGAGCAGGTGGGCACCCTCGACGAGGTTCACGGCAGCGGACGTGAAGTGGTCGTAGAAGGAGGTGTCTCGGGGCGTGAGGCGCAGGCGCACGAAGGGTCCTCGGGGCGGCGGAGCAGAGCAGGGCCGCGGACGATGCTAGCGAGGCCGGCGTCGGCCGCGCACCTGCGCCTTGGTCCGGCCTACTCGGCGGCGTACGACTCCGGGTCCGTGTGCTCACCCGTGACCAGGTAGGTCACGGCGTGGCTGATCGACGTCGCGTGGTCGGCGAGTCGCTCGTAGTACCGACCGACGAGGGCCAAGTCGATGGTGGCCTCGACGCCGAAGTCGTTGGAGCGGTCGAGCAGCGCCTGCAGCAAGGAGGCGTGGAGGTCGTCGATCGTGTCGTCGTCGGCGAGCAGCTGGGCGGCGAGCGTGAGGTCGCGGGTGGCGATGACGGTGCCAGACTTGATCGCGATGCGCGCGGCGGCCTGCCCCATCTCGAGCATCGTGGAGCGCAGCTGGACCGGCACCACCGATGCCGGGTGGCGACGCCTGGCGACCTTGGCGATGTGCACGGCGTAGTCGCCCACCCGCTCGAGGTCGTTGGACATGCGGAGCGCGGTCAGGATGGCCCGCAGGTCGGTGGCAACCGGCTGCTGGCGGGCCAGCAGCATCACGGCTGACTGGTCGATGCCCTTGTAGAGGGCGTTGACGGCCTCGTCGGAGGTGATCACGCCCTCGGCGGCCTCGAGATCGGCGTCGAGCAGGGCAGTCGTGGCCTTGCCGACCGCGGAGCCGACGAGCCTGCTCATCTCGATGAGATCGTTGGCGATCTCGGCCAGCTGCTCGTGATACGTGTCCCGCACGGTGTCTCCTCGGTGTGAGCGGCTCAGCCGAAGCGGCCGGTGATGTAGTCCTCGGTGCGCTTCTCGCTGGGGTTGCTGAAGATCTTCTGCGTCGTGTCGATCTCGACGAGCCGGCCCGGGTCGCCCGGTCCGTCGATGGTGAAGAACCCGGTGGTGTCCGAGACGCGCGCTGCCTGCTGCATGTTGTGCGTGACGATGACGATCGTGTAGCGGTCCTTGAGCTCGGTCATGAGGTCCTCGATCGCGAGCGTCGAGATCGGGTCGAGCGCCGAGCACGGCTCGTCCATGAGCAGCACCTGCGGCTCGACCGCGATGGCGCGCGCGATGCACAACCGCTGCTGCTGCCCGCCCGACAGGCCGGCCCCCGGCTTGCCGAGCCGGTCCTTCACCTCGGTCCAGAGGTTCGCGCCGCGCAGCGACCGCTCGACTGCCTCGTCGAGGCGCTGCCTGCCCTTGATGCCGTTCAGCCGCAGCCCGGCGGCGACGTTGTCGTAGATGGACATGGTCGGGAACGGGTTGGGGCGCTGGAACACCATGCCGACCGTCCGCCGTACGGCGACGGCGTCGATGGTGGGCGCGTACAGGTCTACGTCGTCAAGCAGCACCGCCCCCTCGACCCGTGCCCCCGGGATGACCTCGTGCATCCGGTTGAGAGTGCGCAGGAACGTCGACTTCCCGCAGCCGGACGGCCCGATGAGCGCCGTCACCGACTTCGGCTCGATCGTGAGCGAGACGCCCTCGATCGCCTTGAATGCCCCGTAGTAGGCGTCGACGTCCTTGACCGTGATGCGCTTGGCGGTGCTCATGTCGGGATCAGCCCTTCAATCGGGTACGGCGGGCGATCAGCCGCGCGATGAGGTTGAGCAGGAGCACGAGCAGCAGCAGGGTGAGCGCGCCTGCCCACGCCCTGTCCAGCGCCGCCTGCTGTGGCTGGCCGGCCTGGGCGAAGACGTAGCTGGGGAGCCCGGCCTGCTGGCCGTGGAACGGGTTGGTGTTGATCGAGTCGAAGTTCAGCGCGGTGAGCAGCAGCGGCGCGGTCTCGCCGGTCACGCGGGCGATGGCGAGCACGATGCCGGTGGTGATGCCTGACATCGCCGTCGGGAGGACGACGCGCAGCACGGTCTTCCAGCGGGGGACGCCCAGCGCCAGGCTCGCCTCTCGGAGGGAGTCGGGAACGAGCCCCAGCACCACCTCCGTCGTGCGAACAACGGTAGGAAGCATGAGGATCGCCAGCGCCAGCGCGGCGGCGAAGCCGGAAAAGCCCTGTCCCAGCGCCAGCACCCAGAACGTGAACACGAACAGGCCCGCGACGATCGAAGGCACACCGGTCATCACGTCAGTGACGAAGCGGACCACCGGCACGAGCGGCCCGCGGCCGTGCTCCACGACGTAGACCGCCGCGAGCAGGCCGAGGGGGATCGCGATGAGGCTGGCGATGCCCACCTGCTCCAGGGTGCCGAGGACGGCGTGGTAAGCGCCACCGTCGGTGTCGCGGGGCCCGACCCCGTTCATGGAGTGCGTCAGGAACGTGGGGTCGAAGCGGGCGGCACCCTTCTTGACCACCAGGGCGACGACCGACACGAGCGGCACCAGGGCGACGAGGAACGCCGCCCACGTCAGCACCGTGAAGGCCTTGTCCTTGACGGCCCGCGATGCGGAGGTGCGCATCAGGGTGTCGCTCATGCGAGCCTGCGCCGGGCCGAGCGGAGCACGATGGCGCGCGCCGCGGCGTTCACGAGGAAGGTGATGACGAACAGCACCAGGCCGGTGGCGATCAGCGCGCCGCGCCCGGCGGAGGAGTACTCCCCGAACTTGGCGGCGATGTTCGCCGCAATGGTGTTGCCACCCGGCCCGAGGATCCGGGCGGTGATCTCCGGCGTCGTGCCGAGCACCAGGGCGACCGCGATCGTCTCGCCCAGGGCACGTCCGAGACCCAGCATGATCGCGCTCACGATGCCCGGCCAGCTGGGCGGCAGGACGGCGGTGCGCACGGCCTCCCAGCGGGTTGCACCCAGCGCGAGGGCGCCCTCCACGAGGGGGGTGGGGACCTGCAGCAGCACCTCGCGGCTGAGCGCAGCGATGATCGGCAGCACCATGATCGCCAGCACGATGCCGGCCAGCAGGATGGACTTGCTGTAGCGCCCACCGGTGTCACCGAAGATCGGGATCCAGCCGAGCTGGTCGTGCAGCACGGCGTTGAACCCCTGAAGGTGCCGGTTGAGGAAGGCGACGCCCCACAAGCCGTAGACGACGGAGGGCACAGCCGCGAGCAGGTCGACCAGCCCGCCGAGCAGGCCGGCCAGCCGTCGGGGCGCCAGCTGCGTGACGAACACAGCGACCCCCAGCGCCACGGGCACCGCCAGCACCATCGCGACGATGCTCGTGAGGACCGTGCCGAGAGCGAGCACCGCGATCCCGAACGAGGGGGGATCGGCCTCGGGGAGGAACTGCTTCGTGGTGAGGAAGCTCGAGCTGTCATCGCGCAAAGAAGGCAGGGCCTGGGCGACGAGGAACGCGCCGATGGCGACGATGAGCAGGACGAGGAAGGCGCCTGAGGCTCCCGTCAGCGCGAAGAAGACGCGGTCGCCACGGGCGCGTGACTCCCCGGTCACGCCTGCGAGGGTGGGCTCCCTCGCTTCGATCGGTGCCGTCATGCCCTGCTCTCTGTGCGGGTACAGCGGGTGGCGGTGCGGCGTCAGCGCAGCGCTGTCACGACGGTCAGCACCTGGGCGCTCAAGGGGCCGGGGAGCGGCGCGTAGCCCGCGTCCTCCGCAGAGTCCTGACCGTCACCCACGGCGTAGGTCAGGAAGGACTTCAGGAGCGCGGACTTCGTGGCGTCCTTGCCCTTGCTGCAGACGATCTCGTACGACACCGCGGTGATCGGGTAGGCGTCCCCCTTCACCGCAGTGAAGTCGATCTTCACACGGATGTCCTGCCCCTTGACCTCGGTGTCGGCGTCGGCGAGCGCCTCGCTGACCGCGTCTGCGCTGAGGGCTGCGTAGTCGCCGCCGGCGTTCTGCACCTTGGCAGCGGCCAGCACCGTGCTCCCCTCGACGTAGGACTGCTCGACGTAGGTGATGCCGCCTTCGGCTGCGGCGACGGCCTGGCTCACGCCGTCCGAGCCCTTCGCCCCCTGCACGCGGGGCGGCCAGGACAGCTCCTTGTCCGCGCCGAGCTTCCAGCCGGCTCCGGCCGTGGCGGCCAGGAAGGAGGAGAACACCTTCGTCGTACCGGAGGAGTCGTCACGGTGGACAGCCGTCACGGCCGTGCTCGGCAGCGACGCAGTGGGGTTGTCGGCCTTCACGGCGGCGTCGTCCCACTTCGTCACCGTGCCCTGGAAGATCGCAGCCAGGGTTCTCGGGGACAGCTGCAGGTCCTTGACCCCGGGCAGGTTGTAGGCGACCGCGATGCCGCCCGCGGTGACGGGCAGGTGGACGGCGGCGCTCCCGCACGTCGCGTCCGCCGCAGCCTGCTCGTCGTCCTTCATCGTGGAGTCGGAGCCGGCGAAGTCGATCGTGCCTTCGCCCAGCTGCTTGATGCCCGCACCCGAGCCGATGCCCTGGTAGTCGAGCGACGCTTCGGCACACGCATCGCCGTAGCTCTTGATCCACTCGGAGACGATGTTCTTCTGGAACGTCGAGCCGGCGCCCTTGAGGTCACCCGTGGCGCAGTCGATGCTCGACCTGCCTGCCGCGGTTCCGTTGTCGTCGGTGCCGCAGGCGGTGAGGGTGAGCACCCCCACGACGAGCAGTCCGGCGAACGTGGTGGGGCGCGAGACCTTCACGAGGTCGGTTCCTCCGTCTGTCGGACCCGGTCCACCCGGGGTCGTCGCCGACGCTAGGAAGGCAAGGTGGACGGGCAGCCAGACCAGGGTGAACGGCAGGTGAACGATCCCTGACGGCGGCTGCTCAGGGAGCGCTGAGCCCCGTGCAGCTGCGTAGTGCCTCGATCCGCTCGCGTGCGGCGTCCGCCGTGTCCCCGCGGAGCAGGTGGACCCGGCCTCCTCCGACGCCGACGGGCGTGTGCTGCGCACGGAGCACGTGCCGACCGCGCACGGTCAGCGTGAGCACCTCCGACTGCGACGTCGGCCCTGAGCCGCCGGCGTAGAAGAGGAAGTTGCCCAACCCGTAGGCGACGTAGGCACGGCCGAGGCGTCCGTCGCCCAGCAGGACATGGGCGTGCGATCCCACGACGACGTCCGCCCCCGCGTCGACGAGGTCCCGGGCCAGGGACCGCTGCGACGCGGTCGGGCAGGACGTCATCTCCTTGCCCCAGTGCAGGTAGACGACGACCGTGTCGGAGTGCTGGCGTGTGGTGCGTACCTCACGCAGCAGCCGTGCCCGGTGGTAGGCACTGGCGAGCCCAGGCTTGTGCAGCCCTGCGCTCCAGGCGTCAGCAACGCTCGTGTCCAGGACGTGGGTGGCGCCGATCACGGCGACCCGCCATCCCTTCACGGTCACCCGGTACGGCGCGAAGGCAGCCTCTTCGTCACGCCCCGCGCCGATGAGCCCCCGGAAGCCCGCAGAGCGCGCGGCGGCCAGGGTGTCGGCGAGGCCGATCTGGCCGAAGTCGACCCCGTGGTTGTTCGCGAGGCTCGCCACGTCGAGGCCGCCCCGCATGAGGTGGGTGAAGACGCCGGCAGGTGCTCGGAAGACGTACTCCTTGTCGGCGGGGGTGCCGCGGTCGGTGACGGCCGTCTCGAGGTTGACGATCGCGAGGTCAGCTCCCGCGAGCACCGGTCGCACGTCGTCGAACAGGGTCGTCTTGCCGCTGCGCAGGTCGGGGTCGTGCAGGAAGCGCTGCCGGATCTGGCCCTCGATGTGCACGTCGCCCGCGAAGGCCAGGGTGATGCTGCCGCGCGGGGGCGGCGTGGACTTCGGCGTCGAAGTCGCCACGAGCGAGGGTGTCGCCGGCGGCAGGGTCGTGGCGGGCGGGGAGGCTGCCCGTGTCGCCGAGCACGCCGAGAGTGCTCCTCCGAGCAGCAGCGCGGCCGCGGCAGTGCGTCGTCCCCCCACAGCACCAGGGTAGGTCAGCGCTCGAGCTTGTACCCCAGACCCCGCACCGTGACCAGGTGCTGGGGCCGAGCCGGGTCGGGCTCGATCTTGGTGCGCAGCCGCTTGACGTGCACGTCGAGGGTCTTGGTGTCGCCGACGTAATCGCTGCCCCAGACGCGGTCGATGAGCTGGGCCCGGGTAAGGACCCGACCGGCGTTGCGCAGCAGCAGCTCGAGCAGGTCGAACTCCTTCAGCGGCAGCTGCACCACGGCACCGCCCACCGTGACCAGGTGGCGGTCGACGTCCAGGCGCACCGGTCCGGCCTCCAGCGCCGCGCTCTCGTCCTCGCCGGCCGGCGCCTGGCGCCGGAGCACCGCCCGGATTCGCGCGACGAGCTCGCGGTGGCTGAAGGGCTTGGTGACGTAGTCGTCGGCCCCGAGCTCGAGGCCGACGACCTTGTCGACCTCGGAGTCGCGGGCGGTCAGCATGATCACGGGAACGGCCGAGCGGGTACGCAGCTCGCGGCACACCTCGGTGCCCGAGAGCCCGGGGAGCATGACGTCGAGCAGCACCAGATCGGCGCCCTCGCGGTCGAAGGCCTGCAACCCGGCCGGCCCGTCAGCCGCGACGACGACCTCGAAGCCCTCCTTGCGCAGCATGTAGGCGAGCGGCTCGGAGATGGAGTCCTCGTCCTCGACGACCAGCACGCGTGTCATGGTGCGTCCTCAGAAGCCAGCGCGGCGGGCAGCCGCAAGGTGAAGGTGGAGCCGTAGCCCTCCGTGCTGCGCACCCAGACCGTCCCTCCGTGGTTGGTCGCGACGTGCTTGACGATGGCCAGGCCGAGGCCGGTGCCCCCGGTGGCCCGGGCCCGCGCGGGGTCGGAGCGGTAGAAGCGCTCGAAGACGCGGTCGAGGTCCTTCTCGGCGATGCCGATGCCCTCGTCCACGACGTTGACCTCTACGCACTCGCCGTCGAGGCGCGCACCGAGCACCACGCGTGCCGCGTCCGGGCTGTAGTTGACGGCGTTCTCGAGCAGGTTGCCCAAGGCCGTCGTGAGCTGTGACTCGGTGCCCCACACGTGGAGGCCGTGGTCGCCGCTGCGCACGACGTCGATGTGTCGCGCCTGGGCGCTGGTCCGCACCCGGTCCACGGCTTCGGCCAGCACCCGGTCGAGGCGGACCAGCGCGCGCTCGGGCTGGGCCTCCGCTCCCTCGAGCCGACTCAGTGCAACCAGGTCCTGCACGAGCATGCCGAGGCGCCGAGCCTCGCGTTGCGCGCGCCCGGCGAAGGAACGGACCGCGGTCGCGTCCTCGGCGGCCTCGGCGAGCGCCTCGGCGAGCAGGCCCAGCGCGGCAGTCGGGGTCTTCAGCTCGTGCGAGACGTTCGCGACGAAGTCCCGGCGAACGTCCTCCAGGCGCCGAGCGTCCGTCACGTCCTCGAGGAGCACGGCCACGGTGCCGTCGCCGATCGGAGCCAGTCGCGCGCGGTACACCGCCGGCGGACGACCGGGGCGCTCGAGCGGCGAGGCCAGCTCGGCGTCGTACGGACGGGCGTGGACACGGGTGTCGCGCACGAGCTGGCGGAGCTGGGGGAGGGCGGCGAGCACGCCGTCGTGGACGAGGCCGAGCTCGCGCGCGGCACGGTTGCCGACGAGCACCTCCTCGGCCACGTCGACCACGAGCACCGCGACGGGGAGGGCCTCGAGGATCGCCCTGGCGCTGGGGCCCTGGGGGCGCCCGGCAGGGGTCGGGACCCGCGCACCGCGCCGGCCGATGCGGGTGCCGGCGAGCAGGCCGACGAGGGCGCAGAGCACCGCCAGCCCCACCCACGCGACGACCACACCGTGAAGGCTAGGTGGCCGCGCGCGGTCGAGCGCGCCGTCCCGCAGCTGTTCGGCGACCGTTCACCCGCCGGACACCTCCCGTGATCAACAGTGGGTCGCTGGGCGGACGCACCGCGCGTGTCGCCCAGCAGCTCCCTGGTGATCACGGGAGGGGGGCGCCGTCAGTGGGCGCCGGGTCGCAGCATGGCGGGGTGCAGGAGCGTCGCGTCGCCGCGGCGGAAGAGAGCGGCGGGTCGACCGCCCCCTGCCCCGGGAGCCGTCTCCTTGCCGGTCGGCACGAGAAAGCCTGGCGTTCCTGAGGTCTTCCGGTGGAAGTTGCGCGGGTCGAGCGGCACCCCCCACACCGCCTCGTAGACGCGGCGCAGGTCGGCGACGGTGAACTCCTCACCGCAGAAGGCGGTCGCCACGGGCGAGTACTCGAGCTTGGCCCGCGCCCGCTCGACGCCGGCGTCCAAGACCCTGGCGTGGTCGAACGCGAGCCGAGCAGGCTCGACGGCTCTCACCGGCACCCAGGCCACCCAGCTCGCGCCGACCCCTGGGGTCGGAGCAGGCAGGTCGGGGGCGAAGACGAGGTAGGCGACGGACACCACGCGCATCCGCGGATCGCGGGCCGGGTCGCCGAACGCGCCGAGCTGCTCGACGTGTGCGACGTCCCGCTGCACGCCTGTCTCCTGCTCCAGCCGGCGCACGGCAGCGGCGTCGAGGTCCTCGGCCGGCCCCACGAACCCGCCCGGCAGCGCGAGCCGTCCGTGGAACGGGTGGGTGTCGCGCTCCACGAGCAGGACGGACAGCACGCCCTCGCGCACCGTGAGCAGGACCACGTCGACGGTGACGGCGAACGGTGGGAAGGCGCGCGCGTCGTACGCGCGGAGGAACTCCTTCTCGTTCACCAGCCGAACCTAAGGGAGGATCGGGGACGTGCCGGAGCTGCCCGAGGTCGAGTCGCTCGTGGTGTTCCTCCGCGAGCACGTGGTCGGACGCGTCATCGCGCGCGTCGACGTTCCCGGGATCCACGCGCTCAAGACGTACGACCCGTCGCCGTCATCCCTCGCGGGGCTCGAGGTGACGGGTGCGACCAGGCACGGCAAGTTCCTCGACATCGACGTGAGTGGCCTGCACCTGGTCGTGCACCTGGCCCGCGCGGGCTGGTTGCACTGGCGGGCACAGCTGCCCCCCGCGCCGCCGCGAATGGGCAAGGGCCCGATCGGGATGCGCGTGCACCTCGACGACGGCTCGGGCTTCGACCTCACCGAGGCGGGGACGAAGAAGGGGCTCGCGGTCTACGTCGTCCGGGACCCGTCGGACGTGCCGGGCGTCGCCGGTCTGGGCGTCGACCCGCTCTCGGAGGCCTTCACCGTCGACGTCCTCGCGGGGCTGCTCTCCGGCGAGCGCGGCCACGTCAAGGGCGTGCTCACCCACCAGTCGCTGATCGCCGGGCTCGGCAACGCGTACAGCGACGAGGTCCTCTGGGAGGTCCGGCTCTCGCCGTACAAGCCGGCGGCGAACCTCACCGACGCCGAGGTCGCCGCGCTCCACGACGCGATCGTCACCACCCTGTCCGACGCCGTACGGCGGTCGGCAGGGCTGGCGGCCGGTGAGCTGAAGGCGGAGAAGAAGTCGGGCCTGAACGTGCACGGCCGGACCGGGCTGCCTTGCCCACGGTGCGGCGACGAGGTGCGCGAGGTGAGCTTCGCGACCAAGAGCCTGCAGTACTGCGCCACCTGCCAGACAGGGGGCAAGCCGCTTGCGGACCGCAGGATGTCGCGCCTGCTGAAGTGAGATGTGCCAGGCTCGGCGCACGCAGCGAAAGGGAGTCGTGGTGGCGCGGATCGACCTGCCGGAGGGCGAGGGCCTCGACGTCGTGAAGGCGCTCACGATCGCGCCGCAGTTCGCGGCGACGATCGGGGCGTACGAGAAGAGCGTGGCCGAGACGACGCTCGACCCGCGGCTGCACGAGCTGGTGCGCTACCGGATCGCCCAGGTGAACGAGTGCGAGCTGTGCCTGGGCCTGCGCCGCGGCGACGTCCCCGAAGAGCTGCTGCAGCAGGTGGCCGACCCCGGCGAGGGCTTCACCGAGGCGGAGCGTGTGGCGGTGCGCTTCGCGGGGGAGTTCGCGCAGCACTCGGCGGGGATCTCGGACGAGCTCGTCGCGGCGGTCGAGCAGCACCTCGGCACGCGCGGGGTCATCGAGCTGGCGCTGGTGTGCGGCAAGTACCTCGCCTTCGGGCGCTTCATGCAGGTCCTCGGCCTCGACCAGGCCTGCGCCCTCGACCACTCGGCCCTCGCCGCACCGTCGTGACCTGGCGGCTGCTGGCGCTGCCGCCACTGCCCAAGGACCTGCTCGAGGTGCTCGTCGGTGACCCGCGCCTGGAGATCGTCGTGCCGGAGAGCCGGGAGCAGGCGGCTGCCGAGGTGCTGCTGCCCACGGCCGACCTGGTGCTCGCTGACTGGACGCAGGACCTCCGGGTGCTCGACCCGGGCCCGCGGGTGGCGTTCGTCCAGGTGCCCAGAGCGGGGGTCGACGGCATCGACCTCGACGCCTGCGCAGCCCGCGGCGTGCCCGTCGCCAACTGCGCGGGGGCCAACGCCGTGTCCGTCGCCGAGTGGTGCCTGTCCGCGACGTTCGCCATGCTGCGCCGCACCGTCGAGGCGGACGCCGCCGTACGGCGGGGAGAGTGGCCGCAGACCTCGCTCGGCGCGCGGGAGCTCGCGGGCATGCGGGTCGGGGTGGTCGGTATGGGCGCCATCGGGCGGGAGCTCGCGCCGAGGTACCGCGCGCTCGGGTGCGACGTCGTGCACTGGACGCGGACCCGCCGTGACGACGCCCCCTGCCCGTGGGTGGAGCTCGACGAGCTGACGGCGACGTGCGACCTGGTGGTCCTCGTCATTGCCCTCGCCGACCAGACGCGAGGCCTGTGGGACGCGACGCGCCTGGCCGCCATGAAGCCCGGTGCGCTGCTGGTCAACGGCGCGCGCGGCGAGGTCGTCGACGAGGCGGCGCTGCTCGGTGCGCTGCAGGAGGGGCGGTTGGGGGGAGCGGCCCTCGACGTGTTCGCCGTCGAGCCGCTGCCTCCCGGCTCGCCGCTGCTCGACGTACCCGGCCTGCTGCTGTCGCCCCACATGGCCGGCTCCAGCGGCGAGGCGGCGATGCGCATCATCGGGCAGTCCAAGGCCAACCTGCAGCGGGTGCTCGACGGCCTTCCCGTGATCGACGTGGTCAACGGCGTCGCCCCGGAGGTCTCGCGCCGATGACGCTGGTGGTCGCTCACCGGGGCTCGTCGGCGGAGCACGCAGAGCACACGCTGACCGCGTACGAGCGGGCGGCCGCGGACGGCGCCGACGCCCTGGAGTGCGACGTGCGGATGACGCGCGACGGGGTCCTCGTCTGCGTGCACGACCGGCGGGTCGACCGCACCAGCGACGGGCGCGGCTCGGTGTCGGCGCTGGAGCTGTCGGACCTGCACCAGCTGGACTTCTCGTCCTGGAAGGGCAGGGAGCACGACGCCCTGCTCGAGGCCTCGTGGCAGGAGGCCGACCACGAGGGCGGTCGGGTGCTGACCCTCGAGCGGCTGCTGCAGCTCGTCGTGGATCACGACCGGCGCATCGAGCTGCACGTCGAGACCAAGCACCCGACCCGGTACGGCGGGCTGGTCGAGAAGGCCCTCGTCGAGCTGCTCGGGCGCTACGGGCTGGCGCGGCCGCTGACGCGCTCGGTGTCGCAGGTGACGGTGATGTCGTTCGCCGCGACGTCGTTGCGCCGGCTGAGCCTGATGGCCCCCATGCTGCCGACGGTGTTCCTCATGCAGAACGTGCCCCTGCGCTACCGCGACGGGGCGCTTCCGTCGCAGTGCTCCATCGCCGGCCCCTCGCTCGCCGTGCTGCGCCGGCACCCGAGGTACGTCGAGCGGGTGCACGAGCAGGGCAACCGCGTGCACGTGTGGACCGTCGACGAGCGGGAGGACATCGAGTACGTCCTCGGTCTGGGGGTCGACGCGGTCATCACGAACCGACCACGTCGCACGCTGCGCCAGCTCGACCGGCTCTGAGAGGCTGTCGTCATGGGAGCCACGAGCGAGGTGGGACGGCTGCGGACCGTCCTGCTGCACCGCCCCGGTGCTGAGCTCTCCCGACTGACCCCGCGCAACAACGCGCACCTGCTGTTCGACGGCATCCCGTGGGTCGGGCGCGCCCAGGAGGAGCACGACGCGTTCGCGCAGGCGCTGCGCGACCGCGGCGTCGAGGTGCTCTACCTGCAGGAGCTGCTCGTCGAGACCCTGGCCGTCGACGCCGCCCGCGCGGAGGTCGTCGAGGCTGCGGTCGCCGCGCGCGAGGTGGGGCCGTCTCTCGCCGAGGTGCTCCGGGACACGTTGCTCGCGCAGTCGGCGCAAGACCTCGCCGCGCACGTCATCGCCGGCATCACGCACGACGAGCTGCCCGCCAGCGCGACCAAGGGGCTGTTCGCCCGCCTGTCCCACGGCTCGGACTTCGTCGTACCGCCGTTGCCGAACCTGCTGTTCACTCGTGACTCCAGCGTCTGGGTCGGGGACCGCGTTGCCATCACCTCGCCCTCGATGGCGGCACGGCACCGCGAGGCCTCGATCACCCGTGCCGTCTACTCGCACCACCCGCGCTTCGCCGGCACCCCCCTGCTGTACGGCGGGTCCGCAGCCGAGGCGTGGTTCGAGGGAGGCGACGTGCTGCTCCTCGCCCCGGGTGTCGTCGCTGTGGGGGTCGGCCAGCGCACCACCCCGGCCGGCGTCGAGGCCTTCGCCCAGCGGGCGTTCGCAGCCGGCGTCGTCGAGACGGTCCTCGCCGTCCCCATCGCGCAGGAGCGCGCGACCATGCACCTCGACACGATCTGCACGATGGTCGACGTCGACAAGGTCGTGATGTTCCCCGCAGTCGCCGACACCCTGCAGGCGTGGACGATCACCGCCGGCGACGTCCAGGGCCCCGAGCCGTTCCTCGTGGCCGCAGCCAAGGCGATGGGACTGCCCGAGCTGCGGGTCGTCGACACCGGGCTCGACCCCGTCACGGCCGAGCGGGAGCAGTGGGACGACGGCAACAACACCCTCGCCCTCGCACCCGGCCTCGTGGTGGCCTACGAGCGCAACGTCGTCACCAACCAGGCGCTCGAGGCGGCGGGCGTCGAGGTCGTCCGCATCGCCGGCAGCGAGCTCGGCAGCGGACGTGGCGGACCGCGCTGCATGTCCTGTCCGGTCCTGCGCGACCCGGTGTCCTGATCCGCAGCGCCTCGGGAGGCGAACGATGATGGTGAACCCCTTGCAGCGCAGTCGCTCGTCCCTGGTCCTCGCGGTGCTCGCCGCGGGCGGCCTCGCCTACGACGCCTACGTGCACCTGGACCTCGCGCAGGTCTACGACGGGATCGGCGACACCATCACGCAGGGGGGCCTGTTCCGGTTCGAGGCGGCCCTGGCCATCGTGGTGGCGCTCGCGGTGCTGCTGTCCGACCACCGGCTGGTGTGGCTCGGCGTCGGCATGACCGGTCTCGGCGGCGTCGCGGCCGTCGTGCTCTACCGGTACGTCGACGTCGGTGCGATCGGCCCGATCCCCAACATGTACGAGCCCCTCTGGTACGACGAGAAGACCTGGTCTGCGTTGGCGGAGGCCGGTGTCGCTCTGGTGTGGATCATCCGCGAGACCCTGCGCTTCAGGGACGCACGTGACCCGCGGGCTGTGTTGTGAGGGCGACGATCGCGATGTCATCACGCTGAGCGCTTGCGGCGGCGGCATGCACTCGCCGGACGACGTCGGCTGCGGCCAGTCCGCGGCACCCACGCAAGACCGCTTCCAGTCCCTGCTGCTGCAAGCGGTCAGGGTGACCTGAGTCGTGCACCCCGTCGGTGATCATCACAAGCGTGTCGCCCGCAAGGAGCTCCACGACTACCTCGCTGCTCTCCGCGACCGCGAAGACTCCGAGCATCGTTCCCGGTTCCCCCACGAGCTCCACCCGACCGTCAACACGGACGACCGTGGGGAGGGGGTGGCCCGCGCTCGCGAAACGCACCGTCGTACGACCCTCCGAGGGCTCGACGCGAGCGAACAGCGCGGTCACGAACGGGGTGTCCGCGCCAGCCGTCGGCTCGGCGAGGAGGGCAGAGTTCACGGTTCCCAACACGCGACGCGGATCTTCCTCGTGGATGGCTGCCGCACGGATGGTGTAGCGAGCTGCGCTCGTGCGGGCAGCGGCCTGCGGGCCCTTGCCCATCACGTCCCCGATGACGAACCCCCAGGTCTGGTCGTCGATGGGGAAGACGTCGTAGAAGTCACCGCCGACCTCGAAGCGGCTGGCCGGGTGGTAGTGGGCTGCCACGAAAAGGTGAGGGATGTCCGGCAGCGTCGGCGGCAGCAAGCTTGATTGCAGGACCTCTGCGAGGTGCTCCATGTCACGGCGCCGCTGCTCGCTGGACTCCACCGCCAGCCGTGCGCTCCGGCGCAGCTCCAGCTCATCCATCACGATCGACGCGAGTACGGTGAGCTGCCGGGTCTCGCGCTCGGTGAAGGACCGCGGTTCGCGGTCTATCACGCACAAGGTCCCCAGGTTGTACCCGTCGTGCGTCGTGAGCGGCGCGCCTGCGTAGAAGCGCAAGCCGAACTCGCCTGCGACGAGCGGGTTGGCCAGAGCGCGCGGGTCGCTGGGGGCGTCGTTGATGATCCACGGGTCACTTCCCAAGATCGCGGAGGCGCACAGCCCGGGCTCCCGGTCGATCTGCGTCACCTCCAGCCCGTGGTGGGACTTGAACCAGATGCGGTCGGTGTCGACGACGCTGACGATCGCGATGGGCACGTCGAACGTCTCGGCAGCCAGAGCAGCGATGCGGTCGAAGGACCCGTCCGCGGGCGTGTCGAGGATGTCGTAGCGCCTGACGGCAGCCAGGCGGTCTGATTCAACGGCGGGCAGCTGCGCAACGGGCACCAAAGTCCCCCCTCGTCGTGGCATCCACACCCAACATATATCGCGATGCGCACGTTCAGCCTGCCCGGAGAAAGGTGACCTAAAGCCCCTCGGGCAGCCCCACCTGGACGTAGAGCTCGAGCGCGATCCCGTCGGGGTCGCGGAAGGCCAGCAGCGCGGAGCCCGTCACCGGGGTGACGGTGACGCCGGAGTGCGGCCAGCCCGCGGCGTCGAGCCGTTCCGCCCATGCCTCGAGCGCGGCGACGTCGGTCACGCCGAAGGCCAGGTGGTCCAGGCCGGGACGGCGCTCGCTGAAGTCGGCCTCCGCATCCGGGTGGTGGTGCCGGGTGAGGGCCACGACCGCACCGCTGGCGTGCATGAGGATCTGCCGGTCGAAGTCGTCGGTGTTGAAGGGGAACAGCGGCGCGAAGCCGAGGACATCGCCGTACCACTGCACGGACCGCGCCAGGTCCTTGACGTTCAGCGCGATGTGACCGATCCCGGTGAGCTCGGCGTCCGTCATGTCGTCCCTCTCGTCGGTGCGGTCAGCGCAGGGTGAGCTGGCGGTTCAGCAGACCGGCCCGCGCGCGTCGCTCGTCGGTGCTGAGCGGGCCGCCCGTGAGCGCCTCGTCCAGCCGGGCGCGGAAAGCGACCGCCGGCTCCTCGAGGGACTCCGCCTCGGTGTCGAGCGGCAGGTCCCACACGGGCACCAGCACGCCGTACGCGCGGAAGGTGCCGACGAACCGGGTGCCCTCGCCGAGGGCGAGCCGACCGCTCACCGAGAGCCGGGCCAACGCGTCAAGCAGTGCGTCCTCGTCCTCGGGCAGCACCCAGCGCAGGTGGCTGCGCTCCTTCATGCGGCACCAGTAGGCGCTCGTGACGGACGTGAGGCGGGCGGTCGGCACGACCGAGGCGTTCGCGCGCTCCAGGGAGGTCGCCGTGTCGTCGCCGGGGTCCTCCTCGCCCTCGAGCCAGTAGTCGAAGCCCTCGTGCACCGTCACCTCGAGCGGCTCCGGGGCGAGCAGGTCCTGCAGCCGTGGCCCTGGACCGGGCAGCCCGGTGGGCACCACGCTGGAGCCGGGCGTGGCGTCGAGGAGCTGCTCCAGCACGGCGGCCAGGTCGCGACTCGCGTCGCCGGAGCGTGACGCCACCTGCAGGCCGAGGAAGCGCCGCCCACTGCGGGTGACCATGCCCGGCCACTGCAGCGGCAGGACGGTCGAGAGCGTCACCTCGACGTCGCTGCCCGTGAGGCGCAGCGGAGCGGTGGCGGCTGGCACGATCTCGCGCAGCGCGACCCACTCGGTCTCGTCGGCCCGTCCGGCGAAGGGGCGCGCGACGAAGACGTCGCGCTGCTTGGCGGGCCTGTCGCCCCTCTCGGTGTTGCGTCGGCGGCTCATGGGGCGACCCTAGCGAGCCGACCTGCCTTCAACGGCCGCGCGGCGTACGGGTGATGGGGCGCGGAGAGGACCTTCCGGCCGTAGCATTCGGGCTGTGCGCGTCTTCCTCACCGGGGCCACCGGCTTCATCGGCGGTGACGTCGCCAGGCTCCTGCGGGAGCGTGGCGACGAGGTCCGCGCGCTCGTGCGCACCCCGGCCAAGGCCGAGGACCTCCGGGCGCTGGGGTGCGAGCTGGTCGAGGGCGACCTCTCCGACGAGAGCGCGCTGCGGTCCGCCCTCCGGGGCTGCGACGCACTGATCCACTGCGCGGCGGTCTACGAGATCGGGGTGCTCGAGAGCGACCGGGAGCGCCTCGTCGACGCGAACACGCGCGGCACCGAACGCGTCCTGGGCGCCGCGCTGGCCGCCGGGGTGAGCAAGGCCGTCTACGTCAGCACCGTCGCCGTCTTCGGCGACACCCGAGGCGAGGTCGCGACCGAGGAGTGGGTGCGGCCCGAGGGGCAGGGCTTCACCAGCGCCTACGAGCAGACCAAGGTCGAGGCCCACGAGCGGGCCTGCCAGATCGGTGCCCAGGGCCTGCCGCTCGTCGTCGTGCAGCCGGGGGTCGTCTACGGCCCCGGGGACCACAGCGAGGTCGGGGGCCTGTTCGAGCGGCTGCTCAAGGGCCGGCTCCCGCTGGCCCCCTTCCCCGAGATGGGCGTCACCCCGGTCCACCGCGACGACGTCTCCGCCGGGATCCTGCTCGCCCTCGACAAGGGCATCGCCGGTGAGGCCTACGTGCTCGCGGGAGAGCCCACGACGATGGGCGAGGTGCTCTCGACCCTCGCCCGGGTCGCCGGCAAGCGCGCCCCCTTCGGCGCGCTGCCCGCAGTGCTGGTGCAGGCCATGGTGCCCGTGGGCCGGTTCGTCGGGCCCGTCCTCGGCTTCCCCCCGAACCTGCGCGAGCTCCTCACCTCCAGCCACCACGTGACGTTCTGGGCCAGCAGCGACAAGGCCCAGCGCGAGCTCGGCTGGACCCACCGCCCGCTCGACGAGGGCCTCCGGACGGTGCTGGTGTGAGCGGCGAGGAGCGCACCCTCTACCTGCCGCTGCACCAGCTGACGCCGCGGACGGCACGCGACGACCTGCTCGTCGGCGGCACCGCGTCCTGGGCGGAGCGGGTGAGCGAGGCCCAGGAGACCGCGCTGCTCCTCAACGAGCGCGGCCGCGTCGTCGCGATGAGCACCGGCGCAGCGCTGGCCCTGAACCTCGACGTGAGCACCGCGCTGGGCAAGTCGCTGCTCGACCTCGTCGTGGTGGTCGACTTCAGCGAGACCGGCGTGCCGGTGGACGACCCCGACGTGCAGCTGCCGCCCCTGAAGGCGCTGCGGAGCCAGACGATGGCCCGTGGCCTGGTGCGCCTCCGTCTGGGCCGCGGGATCCTGACCACCTACGACTGCGTGGGTGTCCCGCTCGCCGGCGGCGACGGCGCGCTGGCGTTCTTCGCCGAGGTCTGAGCCGACAGCAGCACCTGCTGAGCGGGCAGACCGAGCGCCTCGGCGGCCCGGGCGACGTCTTCCCACTCCGGAGTGCTGGTCACCAGCTCCCCGTCGTACCAGGCGTGCTTGATCGCGATCGGGGTGCCGCCCACGTCGACGGTGGTGAACGTGCGCTGCAGGGCGTGCTTGTCCACCGGCCGCTCGCGCAGCCCCAGCGTGGTGGTCTCCCGGAAGAGCACCCCGCGTACGGCGGGGAGCGCCGCCTCCGGGACCAGCGCCGAGACGGTGTGCGCGGGGCGGCCCTTCTTCATCAGGATGGGGGTCAGCCACGCGTCGACGGCGCCGGCGCGGAGCAGGTGCTCGAGCACACCTGGCCACAGCCGCGGGTCGAGGTCGTCGACGTTGGTCTCGACCAGGTGCTCGGTCGTGGCGGCGCTGACGGGGGTGCCGAGGACGAGGCGCAGGGCGTTGCACACCACCTCGCTGTCGCGACTGCCGGCGCCCGCACCGGTGCGTCCGAGCTGCATCGGGGGGAGCGGGCCCCATGTGCCGACAAGGGTCGCGAGCAGCGCGGCGCCGGTGGGCGTGGTGCTCTCGAACGGCGCCGGCCCGGCCTGGACCGGAGCGCCGTCGAGCAGGCGGAGGACGGCGGGCACCGGAACGGGCAGCGGCCCGTGGGCCCCGCGGCTGGTGCCGGAGCCCAGCGAGACCGGTGAGCACGCCAGTCGCTGCAGCCCGAGGTGCCGAAAGCCCGCGCACACCCCCACCACGTCGGCGAGGGCGTCGAGCGCACCGACCTCGTGGAACAGCACGTCGTCGGGGTCGGCGCCGTGGACGGCGGCCTCCGCCAGCGCGAGCCGGCGGAACGCCTCCTGCGGTCCTGCGGGGTGGCTGAGCCGGTCGAGCAGCGCGCGCACGTCCGTCCAGCTGCGATGCACGTCTTCGGCCGCCTGGTGCCCATCGGCGGGGCGCCCGCCGACCAGCACCTGGACCTTGGTCGCCGCGAGCCCTGAACGGGTCACCGGCTCGGCGCGCAGGGTGAGGCCGAGTCCGAGCTCGTCCAGGTCGGCCTGCAGCGCGGCGAGCGGGACGCCGACGGCGACGAGCGCGCCGAGGAGCATGTCGCCGCTGGCACCGGCCTGCGCATCGACCCAGCCGATCACCCGGCACGCACCCGGCGGGCGACGCGGGCGGCGAACACGCCGGCGCCGAATCCGTTGTCGATGTTGACGACCGTGACGCCCGGAGCGCAGGAGTTGAGCATCGCGAGCAGCGCAGCCAGCCCCCCGAACGAGGCGCCGTAGCCCACGGAGGTGGGGACCGCCACCAGCGGCGTGCCGACGAGCCCGCCCACCACGCTGGCGAGCGCACCCTCCATCCCGGCGACCACGACGACGACGTCCGCCCGGTCGAGCACGGACCGGGCCGCGAGCAGCCGGTGCAGGCCGGCTACGCCCACGTCGTCCACCCGCTCGACGCCCGCCCCGAAGGCGGTTGCCGTCAGCGCCGCTTCGTGAGCCACCGGGCCGTCCGATGTGCCGGCGGCGACGACCGCGACAAGGCCGCGGGGCTTCGGCGCGGTGCCCACGAGCACCGTCGCTCCGGTGCCGCCCAGAGCCTCGGCGACCTCGGGCGTGCAGCGCGTGACGAGCACCCGGTCGCTGTGCGCGCGCAGTGCGGCCACGTTGTCGAGGACCTGCTGCGTCGTCTTGCCCGCGGCGTAGACGACCTCGGGGTCGCCCGTCCGCAGCGCCCGGTGGGTGTCCACGAGCGAGTGGCCGAGGTCGTCGTACGGCGCGGTGGCGAAGCGGTCGAGGGCCGCGGACACGTCGAGGGCGCCCGAGGCGACCTGCTGCAGCAGCGCGCGCGCCTGGTCTTGGTCCATGACAGCTCGCCCGTCGCTCTCTCGTTTCGCGAGCTGTCTTCTCCTGCTCGCACTGAGCCGAACGGTAGTCTCGCCGGGTGCTCCTCGAAGGCGAGACCCTGTCCACCGTCGCGCTGGCGGCGGCGGTGGGTGCGGGCCTGTCCCTGCTCCTCGTCCTCGTGCTCGGCGTCAAGCTGCACCGACTGCGCAAGGCCCACGACGTGCTCACCGGCGGCGACAGCGGCCTGACGTTCGTCGACGCCGTCCGCACGCAGCAGTCGGAGACGAAGGGCCTGCGCACCGACGTGCAGCACCTGCGCGACGACCTCGCCGCCGCCCGGGCCGACCTGTCCGATGCCCTGCGGCACGTCGCCGTGGTGCGGTACGACGCCTTCGGCGACATGGGCGGTCGGCTGTCCTTCAGCGCCGCGCTCCTCGACGACGCCGGCGACGGGTTGGTGCTGACCTCGATCAACGGGCGCACCGAGACCCGCTCCTACGCCAAGGGCGTGAAGGGCGGCGCGAGCGACCACTCGCTGAGCCCCGAGGAGGAGCAGGCGATCTCCTACGCCACCCGTACCGCCACCCAGCCGGACCTCGTGCCGCACGCGGCACCCCGCCGCTCGCGGGTCCGCAAGCGCTGATGCGCTACGCCTACCTCGGTCCGGCGGGGACCTTCGCCGAGGCGGCGCTGCGCACGCTCCCGTCGATCGCCGAGGCCGTCCCCGCCGTCAGCGTCGTGGCGGCCCTGGAGATGGTCCGAGCCGGTACGGCGGACTGCGCGGTCGTGCCCTTCGAGAACTCCGTCGAGGGGTCGGTCCCGACCACCCTCGACGAGCTGGCTGTCGGTGGCGCGCTGCACGTGGTGCGCGAGGTGGTGCTGCCGGTGAGCTTCGCCCTCCTCGCACGCCGGGGCACAGGACTGGCCGAGGTGCGGACCGTGGCGACCCACCCGCACGCAGAGGCCCAGTGCCGCCGCTGGCTCGCAGCTCACGTCCCGGGCGCGCAGCTGGTCCTCGCGCCGTCCACCGCGGACGCTGCCCGGCTGGTGGGCGAGGGCACTTACGACGCGGCCGTCTCCGCTCCCGTGGCCGCGCAGCACTACGGCCTGGTCGCGCTGGCGTCGGACATCCACGACAACGAGGGGGCGCAGACCCGGTTCGTCGTGGTGGCCCGCCCTGGACAGGACCCCGCACCGACCGGCAAGGACCGCACCACGGTGGTGCTGTTCCTGTCCGACGACCACCCCGGCGCGCTGCTGGAGATCCTCACCGAGTTCGCGACGCGCGGTGTCAACCTCACCCGGATCGAGTCCCGCCCGACTGGTGGCGGCCTCGGCCGCTACTGCTTCTCGATCGACCTCGAGGGGCATCGCGGCGAGGTCTCGGTCACGCAGGCACTGGCGGCCCTGGAGCCGCTGTGCAGCGAGGTCCGCTTCCTCGGCTCGTACCCCCGCGCGTACTGACCGCTGTACGGGCTCCGGGGGGTGGGGGAGGCGTCGATAGCCTGTAGCGGGTGATCGACCTCAAGCTCCTGCGCGACGACCCCGACCGCGTGCGGGCCTCCCAGCTCGCACGCGGGGACGACCCTGCTCTCGTCGACGCGCTGCTGGCTGCGGACGGGGCACGGCGCGCTGCCGTGACCGCCGGCGACCAGCTGCGGGGTGCGCAGAAGGAGGCCAGCTCCTCGGTCCGCGGCGCCTCCCCGGAGGAGCGGCCGGCGGTGCTGGAGCGGGCAAAGGCCCTTGCGGCGCAGGTGAAGGAGGCCGAGGCGAGCCAGGCGGCCGCCGAGGTCGCCCTGCGCGCGGCGCACCTCGCCATCCCCAACGTGGTGCTGCCGGGTGTGCCGCCCGGGGGCGAGGCCGACTTCGAGGTCCTCGAGCAGGTGGGCCAGATCCCGTCGTACGAGTTCGCCGTCAAGGACCACCTCGAGGTGGGCGAGCGCCTCAAGGCGATCGACACCGAGCGCGGCGCCAAGGTGTCCGGCAGCAGGTTCGCCTTCCTCACCGGCCCTGGCGCGCTGCTGGAGCTCGCGCTCGTCAACCACGCCATGGCTGTCGCGCAGCGGCACGGCCTCGTGCCCGTGATCGCGCCGGCCCTGGTGCGGCCCGAGGCGATGGAGGGCACCGGGTTCCTCGGCGCCCACGCGAGCGAGGTCTACAAGCTCGAGGCCGACGACCTCTACCTCGTCGGCACCTCCGAAGTGCCACTGGCCGCTTTCCACTCCGACGAGATCCTCGACGCGCTCCCCGTCCGGTACGCCGGGTTCAGCAGCTGCTTCCGGCGCGAGGCCGGGTCGCACGGCAAGGACACGCGGGGGATCATCCGCGTGCACCAGTTCGACAAGGTGGAGATGTTCGCGTTCGTGCCGCTCGAGGAGGCCGAGGCCGAGCACGCCCGGCTCCTGGAGCTGGAGAAGGCGTTCCTCACCGACCTCGAGCTGACCTTCCGCGTCATCGACACCGCGGCGGGCGACCTCGGCTCGAGCGCTGCGCGCAAGTTCGACTGCGAGGCCTGGCTGCCCTCCCAGGAGCGGTGGCTCGAGCTGACCTCGACCAGCAACTGCACGGACTTCCAAGCCCGACGGCTCGGCATCCGGCACCGGACGACCGAGGGCGTCCGCCCGGTGGCGACGTTGAACGGCACGCTGTGCGCGATCGGCCGCACGATCGCGGTGCTGCTCGAGGTGCACCAGCGTGAGGACGGCTCGGTGCACGTGCCGGCCGCGCTGCGCCCCTACCTGGGCGGTGTCGCGGAGCTCACCCCCGCGTGAGCACCCCCCGGGTGGTTGCCTCCGACCTCGACGGCACCGTCGTGCGGTCGGACGGCACCTTCTCCGACCGCACGCGGGCGGCGATGGCCGCGGTCGAGGCGGCCGGCGCGAGCTTCGTCATGGTCACCGGCCGGCCGGTGCGGTGGATGCACCAGGTGGCGGAGCAGACCGGTCACCGCGGCCTCGCCGTGTGTGCCAACGGCGCGCTGCTCTACGACCTGCACACCGAGGAGGTCGTGCGGTCCTGGCTGCTGGCCTCCGCGCCGGCGCAGGAGGTGGTGCGCGCGCTGCGCGACGCGCTGCCCGGCATCGCCTTCGCCGTGGAGCGCCTGCACCTGGGCTTCGCGCACGAACCGGAGTACCGCCCCCGGTGGGACTCCACCGACCCGCTGACGCAGGGACCGGTGGAGCAGCTGCTGTCGGACGACGTGGTCAAGCTGCTGGCACGGCACGAGCACCTCGGCTCCGACGAGCTCCTCGCTGCCGCGCGGTCCGCCGTACCCGAGGGGGCAGAGCTGACGCACTCCTCCAGCGACGGGCTGCTGGAGATCAGTGCGGTCGGGGTGTCCAAGGCGAGCGGTCTGGCCACGGTGTGCGCGGAGCTGTCCGTGGCCGCCGCCGACGTCGTGGCGTTCGGGGACATGCCCAACGACCGGCCGATGCTGGCCTGGGCCGGTCGGGGCGTCGCGGTGGCCAACGCCCACCCCGAGGTGCTCGCCGCGGCGGACGAGGTCACCGGCTCGAACGACGAGGACGGGGTGGCGGACTACCTCAGCCGCTGGTTCTAGAGGCGTCCTAGAGGTACTGCCCCGTCGAGGCAACGGTGCCGGTCGCGGCCTGCGGGGGCTCGAGGCCGCCGCCGACGCCCGGCGGCAGCGCCGGCTGGCGCATCTGCTCGAGCTGCACGCGCGCCGCCATCTGCTGGGCGAACAACGCCGTCTGGATGCCGTGGAAGAGCCCCTCGAGCCAGCCGACGAGCTGGGCCTGCGCGATGCGCAGCTCGGCGTCGGACGGCGGTGTGCCGTCGTCGAGGAAGGGCAGGGTCAGCCGCTCCAGCTCCTCGCGCAGCTCGGGAGCTAGGCCCTGCTCGAGCTCCTTGATCGAGCTCGTGTAGATGTCGCCGAGCCGCTGCCGGGCAGCGTCGTCGAGAGGCGCTGCCCGCACCTCCTCGAGCAGCTGCTTGACCATCGAGCCGATGCGCATGACCTTCGCCGGCTGCTCGACCATCTCCACGGGGTTGCGCTCGTCGCCGCCGTCGCGCGGCAGCACGACCTGCTCGCCGTCCGGCCCCACCACCACGACGTCCTGCTGCTGCCCGCCGTCACTGTCACCGCTGCTCATGGGTCCATCCAATCATCGGAGCTGGAGCACGACCTTGCCCACGTGCTCGGAGGCCTCGACGACGCGGTGCGCCTCCGCGACCTGCTCCAGCGGCAGTACCCGGTCGACGACGGGAAGCACCTGCCCCGTGGTGACGAGCGGCCATACGTGCTCACGGACCGCTTGCACGATCACCGCCTTCTCACCTGTCGGGCGCGAGCGCAGGGTCGTGCCGTGGACCGTGGCGCGCTTGGCCATCAGGGCACCGAGGCTCAGCTCCCCCTTCACCCCGCCCTGCAGCCCGATGACGACGAGGCGGCCGCCGGTGGCCAGGGCGGCGACGTTGCGCTCGAGGTAGGACGCGCCCATGTTGTCGAGCACCACGTCGTACGGGCCGGCCGCCACGAAGTCCTCGTCCTTGTAGCGGACGGCGCGGTCCGCGCCGAGGACCAGCGCGCGCGCCGCCTTCTCGCCCGAGCCCACGGTCACCGTCACCGTGGCGCCGAGAGCCTTGCCCACCTGGATCGCATGGGTGCCGATGCCCGAGGTGCCGCCGTGCACGAGCAGGTGCTCCCCGGCGCGCAGTCGTGCCACCTGCACGAGGTTGGACCAGACGGTGCAGGCGGCCTCGGGGAGCGCGGCGGCGTCGATGACCGAGATGCCCTCCGGCACCGGGAGCAGCTGCCCGGCCGGCACGGCCACCTGCTCGGCGTACCCGCCGCCTGTGAGCAGCGCGCAGACCGGGTCGCCCACGGACCAGCCCGTCACGCCCTCGCCCAGTGCGCGGATGAGGCCGCTGCACTCCAGACCCGGGTACGGCGAGGAGCCGGGCGGCGGGTCGTAGAACCCCATGCGCTGCAGCAGGTCCGCCCGGTTGACGGCGCTCGCGACCACGTCGACCAGCACCTCGCCGGGGCCGGGCGCCGGAGCGTCGACCTCGGCCAGCACGAGGGCGTCGAGACCCCCGGGCACGGGGAGGGTGACGGCCCGCATCAGGCCGGGTGGACCGAGCGCACGACGTCGGTGACGTCGTAGGAGAACGGGAACGAGCCGTAGGTTCCGCTTCCGGTGGTGCGCGTCCGCACCGGCAAGCGGTAGGCCGGCGCCACCCAGTTGGTGGTGTCGGCGGTGTAGCTGAGGTTGGCGCCGGTGATGACCAGGTGCGACTGCAGCACGACCGTCGCCACCCGCTCGCCACCGACCGTCACGGTCTCGGTGCGCAGCACCTTGTTCGTCGCGGTGACCTCGGTCTTGCCGTCGTCCGAGGTGCCGTGCCAGGACCAGGTGGCGCCCACCCGTGCCGGGTCGGGGAGCAGCAGCACGGGCGGCGAGAAGTGGAACGCGGTGTCCAGCGTGGGGCTGTCGATGGTGAGGGAGGCGAGGTAGCTGCCGCTGGTGCGCACCTGGAGCTGCTGCGTGGTGTCGCCCTGGCTGTTGTGCAGCGTCGAGCTCTGCTGCCCGTCGGCCAGCTTCCCCATGGTCAGGGTGGAGGTGCTGTCGACGGCCTGCTTCGCGCCGTACAGGGTCTGGCTGCCGGAGCTGTCGTAGGTGTAGGTGCCAGCGGCCGTCGAGCGGGGGGCCGACGCGCCGGTGCTGCCGCCGGTGGTGGAGCCGCCGGTCGTGCTCGGGGCGGAGGTCGCGGCTGTCGTGGGAGCGGACCCCGCCGTGCTCGCGCTCGGGGCGACCGTCCCCGTGGGAGAGGAGCTGGGGAGGCCGCCCGTGAGCGCGGTCGGGGTGACCGCGCCCGGCGTGGGGACACCTCGGTCGGCTGACTCGTCGGTCTCCGAGGACGAGCAGGCTGCGAGCCCGAGGAGGGCGACGAGGGCGACGGCGCGTCGGAGCATGCCTCCATCCTGCCCGTGTCGCGCAGCCGACAGCCCTTCGGGGGAGGAACCGTCACAGTCGGGGCATGATCACGGTCACCCTGCGAGACCTGCAGTGGCGGGCCCGTCGGTTCGTCGTGGCAGGGCTCGGCGCGGCGATGGTGTTCGCGCTGACGCTGGTGCTGGCTGGGCTCGAGTCCAGCTTCAGCACCGAGTCCCGACGGGTCGTGAACGCCATCGGGGCGGACACGTGGATCGTGCAGGCCGGGGTGGAGTCGGTCTTCTCCAGCATCTCCGTCGTGCCCGAGGTCGCCGCGAGCCAGGTGCGGGGGCAGCACGCGGACCCGCTCTGGGTGTCGCACCACAGCGTGCGGGTCAGCGGCACGCTGCTCGACGTCGAGCTCATCGGCTACGCCCCGAACGGGCTGGGCAGGCCCCCGCTCGTCGAGGGCAGGCTGCCGAGCGCCGCGGACGAGGTCGTCGCCGACCGCGGGCTCGGGGTGGACGTGGGCGAGGGCTTCTCCCTCGCAGGGCGGCACGTGCGCGTGGTCGGCCGCACGGACGGGCTGACGGTCAACGCCGGGCAGGCGCTGGTGTTCACGCGCCTCCGTGACGCCCAGGACCTGCTCGCCGGCGGCGCCCGCGTCGCCAGTGCGTTGGTCACCCGGGGGGTGCCGACGGGGCTGCCCGATGGTCTCGCGACGCGCAGCAAGGAGCAGACCCGACAAGACCTGCTGCGGCCCCTGGTGGGTGCGATCTCCTCGCTGAAGGCGATGCTCGTGCTGCTCTGGCTCGTCGCGGCCCTGGTCATCGGCTCGGTCGTCTACCTGTCGGCGCTGGAACGGCGCCGCGACTTCGCCGTCTACAAGGCCACCGGCTGGTCCACGCGCTCGCTGGCTGTGGGCCTCGCCCTGCAGGCGGCCCTGCTCGCCACCGTCGCGGCACTGGTCGGTGTCGTGGTGGCACAGCTGCTGCTGCCGCTGTTCCCCATGAACTTCGACGTGCCACCCGCCGCGCGTGCGCTGCTGCCGGTGGTCGGCCTCGTCGTCGGGCTGGTGTCCAGCGCGGCCGGGCTGCGCAAGGCGGTCGGCGTCGAGCCGGCCATGGCGTTCGGGGGCCCGTGATGCCCGCGCTGGTGGTGGACCGGCTGACCGTCTCCTACCGGAGCGGCGACTACGAGGTGCGCCCGCTCGACGGGTTCTCGATGCAGGCTCAGGACGGCGAGCTCGTGCTGCTGCTCGGCCCTTCCGGGTGCGGCAAGACGACCCTGCTCTCCTGCCTCTCGGGCATCCTGCACCCGGAAGCCGGCTCGATCCGCGCGGCCGGCACAGAGGTCACGCTCCTGGAGCCCGCCCAGCTCACGGCCTACCGCCGCAAGACCGTCGGCGTTGTCTTCCAGGCCTTCAACCTCGTCCCGTCCCTCACCGCCCTCGAGAACGTCGCGGCTCCTCTGTGGGGCGCCGGGGTACGACGGAGCGAGGCCCTCGACCGCGCAGCCGCCCTTCTGGACAAGGTCTCGATGGGCGACCGCGCCGGACACCGCCCGGGGGATCTCTCCGGGGGGCAGCAGCAGCGCGTCGCGATCGCTCGCGCGCTCGCGCACGACCCCCCGCTGCTGCTGGCGGACGAGCCGACCGCTCACCTGGACTACCTGCAGGTCGAGGGGGTCCTGGCCCTGCTGCGCTCGCTGGCCTGCCGGGGCCGGGTCGTGGTCGTGGCGACTCACGACGACCGGATGCTGCCCCTCGCTGATCGCGTGGTGGACCTCACTGACCGGGCGGGCGCCACCTCGCTCGACCCGGTGCTGCAGCTCAAGTCGGGCCAGGAGCTGTTCCGGCAGGGCGAGCGGGGAGACCGCGTGTACGTCGTGGAGGCCGGCGAGATCGAGCTGGTCCGCGTGAAGGCCGACGGCAACGAGGAGGCGCTCCACGTCGCTACTCGCGGTGAGTACTTCGGGGAGCTTGCGCCACTGCTCGGATTCCCCCGCTCGGCGACTGCGCGGGCGCGGAAGAAGAGCCGGGTCCGGAGCTACGACGTGGCCGAGTTCCGGGCGCTGGTGGGCAGCGACGGCGTTGCCAAGCTGCTCGGGCGCAGCCGCCGCTGACCCACCGGCGCGTCGATCAGCGGACGATCGCCGAGCGCCGGCGCGGCGCCAGCAGCATCGCGCCGAGACCCGCGAGAACGAGCGCTGCGCCTCCGGCCGCCTGGTCGGTCAGCTCGAGGCCGGTCCGCGGCAGGGCAGCCGGCGGGGTGACGGTGGTGCCACCGCCGCCGCCGCCGGTGAAGGACCCGCCGCCGCCGCCGGTGAACGACCCGCCGCCGCCGCCGGTGAACGACCCGCCGGTGCCGCCGCGACCCCCGGTGGAACCGCCCGTGCTGATGCCGGTGGTGGTGCCGGTCGTGCCGGTCGTGCCAGTGGTGCCAGTGGTGCCAGTGGTGCCGGTGGTGCCGGTCGTGCCAGTGGTGCCGGTCGTGCCGGTCGTGCCGGTGGTGCCGGTCGTGCCGGTGGTGCCGGTCGTGCCGGTCGTGCCGGTGGAACCGCCACCGCCGCCTGTCGGCGCCTCGCAGCCGTTGGCGAAGAAGGCCTGGCCCTCAGCGGTCCAGTTCTGGCCGGCGAAGTGGGCAGGCGAGCCGTGGTCGTTGTAGTCGAAGGGCGGGATGATGTCGCCCCACGAGATGTGCTGCGCCTTGAGTCCGGGAGCCCAGATCGGCCCGGGGTGGTGCAGGTGGCCGGAGAGGTCGCCGTTCTTGTTGGGCGTGATCACGACGTAGGGGTTCGTGTCGGAGTTCGTGGCGTGGCAGATGGTCTGCCGGGTGTTCTTGTTGCCGTTGTTGTCGGTCGCGACCGCGAACGCGACGCCGGGGACGGACAGCACGGTCAGCGCGACCGCGGAGCCGAGGGCGAAGGCACGGGCGGAGCTTCCCGAACTGGCGGCGAGGTGCCTGGCGGTCATGACGACCCCCTCTTTCCTGAGTAGTGCAGTGCCTGCCGGCCGCGCCGGTGACGTCCTGCTGACCGATGGTTACCCTGCGGCCAGGCCACGACAACCTGTCCGGCGCGTCATCCTGCCGACACCTTGAGAACCCTTGGTAGCAAAGGAATCACGCAGCGTTGTGGTTCCCTGGCCAGGGGTGAGCAAACCCATCCGTAATCGGACGAACGGCGCGGACGGCACCAAGCCCCCCACATCGTCTCACCAGTGGACGCCCTTGAGGACGTGGGCGAGGGCGAGCTGCTCTCCGGACAGCCGCGGGTCCTCGGTCTCGGACGGGGCGGCCTCCGCGCCCATCGCATCCGTGCCCTTGGCCGCGGCGGAGTCGGGGAAGGCCTTGTAGGCCAGGTGCAGCACCTGGTCGACCAGCTTCGGGGCCACCGCGTAGAGCACCTCGGCGGTCGTACCGAGTCTGGTGTTGATCGACTTGGGTCGTGATCGGATGGCCTCGCACACCATCGCGCCGGCCTCGTCGGGGGAGATCGCGGGGAAGGCGTCGTACATCTTGGTGGGGGCGATCATGGGCGTGCGGACCAGCGGCATGTGGATCGTCGTGAACGTGATGCCGTAGCCGACCGTCTCGGCGGCGGCGATGCGCGAGTACGCGTCGAGGGCGGCCTTGGACGCGACGTAGGCGCTGAACCTCGGCGCCCCGGTCTGCACCCCGATCGACGAGACGTTGACGACGTGACCGCGACGCTGCTCCGACATCGCCGGCAGCAGCCCGGTGATGAGCCGGACCGCGCCGAAGTAGTTGAGCTGCATCGTGCGCTCGAGGTCGTGGAAGCGGTCGTAGGACAGCTTGATGCTGCGGCGGATCGAGCGCCCGGCGTTGTTCACGAGCACGTCGACGCCACCGTGGTCGGCGAGCACCGACTTGACCAGCTCGTCGATGGCGGACAGCTCGGACAGGTCGCAGGAGTAGACGTGCGCGACGCCGCCGGCGGCCTCGATCTCGGCCTTGACCTCCTCGAGCTTGTCCAGGCTGCGGGCGACGAGGATGGGGATGCCCCCGGCCGCGGCGAGCTGCTTGGCCGCTGCCGCCCCGATGCCGGAGGACCCCCCGGTGATCAGGATGCGCTTGCCCTCCACCGCGTTGCGCAGCGAGCGGTCCTTGAACAGGTCCGGGTCGAGGTGCCGAGCCCAGTGGTCCCAGAGCTTTTCGGCGTAGGAGTCCAGCGGAGGTACGGCGATGCCGCTGCCCGCGAGCGCCCGCTCGGTGTCACGGGTGTCGAACTGCGGCACCAGGGCCATGTGCCCCACGACCTCGTCGGGGATGCCGAGGTCGGCGAGGAACGAGCGCCGGATCTCCTTGAGCTGCGGCAGCTTCATCAGCATGCTCAGCGTCCCCTTCGGCAGCGCGTTGAGCAGGGCGCTGTCGACGCGCAGGGCCAGCCGGGGGGCGTTCGCTGCGGCCGCGAAGGCGTTGAGCGCCTCACCCACGCGGATGCCGCGGGGGTCGGTGAGGTGGAACGCCTGGCCGTCGAGCCCGGGCTGGTGCGCGATGTGGTCGAGCGCCGCGGCGACGAAGTCGACGGGGACGATGTTGGTCCAGCCGAGCTCGGGGCCCAGCAGGGGCACCCACTCGGGGAGCAGGTGCCGGACCTTCTTGATGGCCGTGAAGAAGTAGTAGGGCCCGTCGACCTTGTCCATCTCGCCTGTGCGGCTGTCACCGACCACGACCGCGGGCCGGTACACGCGGAACGGGACCGTCGTCTCGGCTCGGACGAGGGCCTCGGCGTCGTACTTCGTCCGGTGGTAGGCGCTGGGCAGCTTCTGACCCTCGGCGAAGTGGTCCTCGCGGAACAGCCCGCGGTGCTCGCCGGCGACCGCGACGGAGGAGACGTGGTGCAGCGTCGCCCCGAGCGCGTTCGCCAGCGCGACCGTGTTGCGGGTGCCGACGACGTTCGCGCGTTCGTTCTCCTCGGCCGACGCCGTCATGTCGTACAGCGCCGCGAGGTGGAACACGTGCTGCACCCCGGTCAGGGCCTTCGGGTCGACACCGAGCAGCGGGGCGCCCAGGTCGCCGACCACGGGCACGACGCGCTCGTCGGACCACAGTGCCGCGAGCTTGTCCCGGGACGCCTCGCGCACGAGGACGTGCACCGTGCCCTCACGCGCCAGCAGGCGCTCCATGAGCCGCTTGCCGATGAAGCCGGTCGCACCCGTGACGAAGTAGGTCATGACGCGCATCCTGCACCGGAACGGGCCGGTGCGCGTAGCCCCGCGGACGAGCTCCGCTAGCGGCGCAGGTTAGGCCCGCCGAAGAGCGCGCCGACGACGCCTGCGCTGTCCTCGTCGGTCTCGACGTGGGTCTTCTCGCAGGTGGCCCCGCACGCGTCGACGTAGGCCGCCCACGCGGTGCCGTCCGGCGCGATCTCGACGTCGATGAAGTCCAGCACCCGGCCGCAGCGGCCGGGGCCGCACGCGCCGCTCTTCATGGCGCGCTTGGGGTCGTTGACCGTCGCGCTGTAGAACAGCGGGTTCGCTCCGAGCAGGCCGGTCCCCGAGGCGAGGTACCCGTGCCAGAAGGCGTTGCGGTCGGTGTCGCTCGAGGTGCCGTAGTACGCGATGGCGACGTTGCCGGGGGCACCGACCGCGAGCGTCGCCAGGTTGGTGCGCTTCACGCCTGGAGCGGTGACGTCGAGGGCCTTGCTCCAGTGGGCGCCGCCGTCGCGCGAGACCGAGAGCCGCACGCGGCGCTCGTTGTCGTTCCACAGGTAGTAGAGGTTGTCCTTGGAGTCGACCGCGATGCTCGGGTCGCCGCCCCGGACCTTGCTCGGCAGCCGCACGCTGGTCCAGCTGTTGCCCTCGTCCTTGCTGATGGCGACCTGCGGCGCGCTGCCGCAGCCGGTGTACGGCAGGAACACCCAGCCCTTGCTGTTCGTGACGCCGTGCCCGTTCAACCCCGAGCACTCGATCTGGTTGGCACCCGCGGTCGGGAGGAACGTGATGCCCCCGTCCAGGGACTTGGTGCACGTCGTGTAGGCGAGCTTGTTGAAGCAGTAGTAGACGATCTTCGGGTAGCCGATGGTGGGGCTGCTTATCGGCTTGCCGGAGAACAGGGTCTGGTGGTCGTTCACCGGCTCGCCGCAGGAGAGCGGGTTGGTGATCCAGGTGGCGCCGAAGTCGTCGCTGAAGGACATCTCGTTGCAGGCGGCGTTGAGGTCGATGTCGAAGATGCGCGCCGTCTCGCCACCGCGGTCCACGAAGATGTACGGGTCCAAGGACGTGACGTGCGGGCTCACGTCGCCCACGCCGGGGCTGATGTTGTCCCACGTGCGGCCGCGGTTCTTGGAGATGTACACCGCCCGGCCGCCCGGGAGGAAGGTCTGGAAGAAGGTGGGCTCGCCCACCTCGGCGCAGGAGGTCACGCAGCCGGCGCCGGCCGTGATGGCGATGTAGCCCTCGCGCGTGATGCCGAGGGTCGGCTCGCCCGCGGCGTGGTGGATGTCGAACAGCTGGGGGCGAGGCAGGTTGCCTGTGGCGACCTTCTTGCCACCGGCACGGTGCGCTTCGGCAGTGCGCGAGGCGGCCTGTGACGGCTGGGCAGCCGTCGCGACCACGACACCCCCGAGCAGGGCGAGCAGGATCAGGGCGGGACGACGGGAGCGCATTGCGCACGGTTCGCCACCAAGCGTTGAACTCCTGCCGGGGTGGGTACCTCTACGGCAGCAACCCAATCCTGGAGGTCACCGTGCTCGGTTTCATCATCACCATGCTCATCATCGGCCTGGTTGCCGGTTTCCTCGCTCGCGCCATCGTCCCCGGCCGTGACGCCATGGGCATCGGCGCCACGATCGTGCTCGGGATCATCGGCAGCTTCGTCGGCGGCTTCCTGGGCTGGGTGCTGTTCGGCAAGGACGGCGACGAGGGCGCGCTGCAGCCGTCCGGTCTCATCGGCGCCGTGCTCGGCGCGATCATCGCGCTGCTCGTGTGGCGCCGCGTGGGCAACAACAACCACGCCCGCGTGTAGGGCTGTCAGCGCCAGCTGGTGTCGAAGCAGCCGTCGAACTCGGCGAGCGGGTTGGGCCGGGTCGCCCCGGTGAGCGGGTCGGTGCGCAGCGCCGGTTGCGCCACCGGCGGCGCCTCGGCCCGCCAGCACCCGTCCGGCTTCACGAGCAGCTCAAAGACCTGAGTGAAGGGCGTGCGGCTGTCGACGTAGTCGACCGTGCAGCTCCAGTCCTCCCCGGGACCGCTGGGGTCGGGCCCGGTGCGCTTGCAGGCTGCCCGGACGTGGAGCAGGTCCGCGTCAAGGCGCGCTCGCCCGTCCTGTTCCTGCTGCAGCGCGTAGAGGCCTCCGAAGACCCGGGAGAAGGACTCTTCCACGCGCGCTGAGGTCAACGGGGTGGCGCAGGCAGCAGCGGCAAGCAGCGCCGTACCGGCGAGGAGCCGCCTCACCGGATGTCCCGGCGCATGAGCACGACCCGGGCAGGCACCAGGCAGGCCACGGTCCAGGCGAGGCTCACCAGCGCCCCCTGCCACAGCGGTCCGTAGTAGGCGTCTTCTCGCACCAGGCCGCGCCAGGCAAGGAAGGGCGTGGTGAGCAGCGCGTTGGTGCTCGTCCCGAGTGCGCCGAGCAGCGAGAGCAGCTGCATGAGGAGGGCGAGGAGAACGGGCGCGCCCACACCCACGAGGGTGCTACGGCTCACGACCGAGAGCAGCACCGCGAGCGCCGTGCACGCCAGCAGCGGAGGTACGGCGGTAGCCCAGCTGGCGAGCACCAGGACCGTGGCGCGACCGGGCGACAGAGTCGAACCGGACAGGCTGACGAGGGGCTCACGGCCGGCGAGAGCGACCCCCGCGGCGAGGCTGCTCACGGCGGCGGTGGCGAGCAGCGCGGTCGGAACCAGGCAGCAGGCGAGGAGCTTGCCGCTGAACACCTCGCCGCGCGACCGCCCACGGGTGAGCAGGGACGACCAGGTGCCGTGCGCGTCCTCGCCGGCGAACACCTCGCCGGCGACGAGGCTGGCGAGCACGGGGAAGGCCCACAGGCTGCAGAACCCCAGGACGACGAGGGGGAGGGCGAAGCCCGAGCTCAGCACGTGTCGGCCGAAGAGCGTGTCCTTCGGCAGGCCGCTCTGCGCGCTGAGCACGAGCGCCACCAGCGGGGGGCCGAGCAGGCACACGAAGAACGCCAGCCTCACCCGGCCTTGGGCCAGCAGCTTGCGCAGCTCCCACGGCAGGGTCTTCACGTCGCCAGCTCCAAGAACGCCTGCTCGAGCGGCAGGCCCTCGCGGAGCAGCTCGCGCACGGCGATCCCGCGCGCGGCGAGGTCGAGGACGTACCGGTCGAGCTGCTCCGTCGTCGCGAGCACGAGCAGGGCCCCGCTCGGGTGACTCCGGACCTCCAGCTCGCCCGCGAGACCGATCGCGGCCGCGTCGTCCGAGGTGCCGAGCAGACTTGCTCCTGGCCGGCGGCGCAGCTCCTGCGTGGTGCCGTCCCACACGACCCTGCCGTTGACGAGGACGGTCACGTCGTCGGCGAGCGCATCGACCTCGTGCAGGTCGTGGCTGCAGAGAAGCACCGTGAGCCCGTCCTGCGCGAGGTCGCGCACGAGGCCGCGCAGGGCGAGCGCCCCCACCGGGTCCAACCCGTTGGCGGGCTCGTCGAGCACCAGCACGTCCGGCCGCCGGAGCAGGCCGCCGGCGATCCCCAGCCGCTGGCGCATGCCGAGCGACCACCCGCGGACCCGGGTGTCTGCGTGCTCGGCCAGCCCGACGCGCTCGAGCACCTCCTGCACGTCGCCCGGCTCGTCGTCGAGGGCGGCGAGGTGTGCCAGGTTCTGCCTGCCGGTGAGGTAGGGGTAGGCCCCCGGGGTCTCGACGAAGCCCCCGATCGTGCCGGTGAGCTGCACGGATCCGTCGTCGGGACGAACCAGGCCGAGGAGCACCCGCAGCAAGGTCGTCTTGCCCGCGCCGTTGGGGCCGAGGAGGCCGTGCACCCGGCCGCGCGCAACGGTGAGGTCGACGCCGTCGAGGGCGGCCGTGCCGTCGTACTCCTTGCGCAGACCGCGCGCCGTCACCGCATCCACGGTGGCGAGGCTAGGCGCTGAACAAGCATTGTGGTTCGGCAGCGCGTGGCGGGGTGGCCTTGAGCGCCTCTCAGCCTGTGACGAGGGGCAGCATGTTGGGGTCGGAGCCGCCCGGTCCTGGCAACGCGATGACCTCTTCGGCCATTATGCGCTCGCTGCAGGCGGAGCACACGAGGTGCGGCTTGGTGAGCTTGCCGCAGGTGCGGTGGCGTAGGACGACCGGAGGCTTCTCGCTCGCGTAGCGGTCGCCCCACTGCTGCAGGGCCACAAGGACGGGGAACAGGTCGGCGCCCTTCT
>DATLCV010000023.1:0-6946 GCA_035526225.1 Mycobacteriales bacterium | reverse complement strand
CCGGCACGCTGCACGGCGCCGACGAGGTTGCGGGTGAGGTCCAGGAGCTCCGCGCGGCTCGGGACGCTCGCGGCGACCGGCACCTGCCCGCCGAGCCGGTCGGCCCGCTCGAGGAGTGTCACGTGGTGGCCCTGCTCCGCGGCGGTGACGGCCGCCTGCAGACCTCCCGGCCCACCCCCGACGACAACGACGCGCTGTGACCGTCGCGTGGGCATCGGCAACGGCACCGACTCGCGGCCGGTGCGTGGGCTCTCGATGCAGCCGAGCCAGCGGTTCAGGCCCATCCGCCCGACGCACTCCTGGTTGCACGACAGGCAGGTGCGGATCTCTGCCGCGGCCCCGGCGCGGGCCTTGCGGACGAAGTCAGCGTCGGCGATCTGGCCGCGCACGACACCGACGAGGTCGCACTGGCCGGCCGCCAGCGCCCGGTCGGCCTGGAGCGGGTCTTTGAACCGGCCGACCCCGACGACCGGGAGCGACACCGCCTCGCGGATGGCGGAGGGGATGAACATCGCGTATCCCGGCGGCACCTGCATCGACGCCTCGATCATGTAGAGGGTCGCGGTCGCCACCCCGATCGAGGTGTTGATGTAATCGACCTGACCGGTCGCCTCGACCAGCCGGGCCACCTCGACGGCCTCGTCGATCGTCGTCCCGCCCTCGATGAGCTCGTCACCGCACAGCCGCACGCCGAGCGCCTTCGAGGGGCCGAGCACCGCACGCACCGCGGCCACGACCTCGAGCAGCAACCGGGCACGGTTCGCCAGCGCTCCGCCGTACGCGTCTGTCCTGGCGTTGGTCGCGGGGGACAGGAAGCCGCGGACGATGCTCGAGTGCGAGCACTGCAGCTCGACCCCGTCGAAACCGCCGGCGACGCAGTGCTCGGCGACGAGTGCGTACCCGTCGACGACGGAACGGATCTCCTGCAGGTCAAGGGCTTTGGGCACCTCCCGGAACAGCGGGTCCGGGATGGGGCTGGGCGCCCAGACGGGCAGGCGCGAGTACATCGACGAGGCCTGCCCACCGTTGTGGTTGAGCTGGGCGAGGATCGGTACGCCGTGCGCGTGGACGGCATCGGTGATGCGCCGGTAGCCCGGGATCACCCGGGGGTCGAAGCCGTGGATGAGCTTCTCGTACGGCCAGTCCGTGGCGTGGGTGGAGTGCTCCTCGGTGATGATCAGGCCGGCGCCCCCCGCAGCACGTGCGGCGTAGTAGGCCGCGTGCTGCTCGGTCGGCAGGCCGTCATGCGCGTAGTTGGTGAGGTGGGCCGAGAACACGACGCGGTTCTGCACCGTGAGCGGACCGATCCGCAGCGGGCTGAGCAGGTGCTGGTAGCGGCTCACAGCGCCAGCGCCGCCCGCCGGCCCTCGAGGACCGCTTCGAGGATCGTGCGCGGGGCCACGCAGTCGCCCGCCCGCACCGCGCCCGGGGTCTCGTCCGGCAGCCGGTGCCCGCAGTCGACGACGACGGCGCAGGGCACCTCGCGCTGCATGCCCGTCCACACGTCCTCAAGGGTCGCGGTGCCCCCGGAGGCCTTGCGCAGCAGGGACTTCAGGTCACGAGGCACCCCCGCACGCTGGAGCCGGGTGTTGCAGTCGGCGAGGTCGCCGCTGAGCGCGAGCATCGTGCCCACGACCGGGTCCTGGGTCACGATCCGCACGTCCCGCCCGCTGCCGGCCAGTCTCTCCGCGATGCTGACGCCCACCGGGCCGCCCACAGGGTCGAGGACCACGACGGGGCCCTCGGGCAGCTGGGCGCGCAACGCCTGTCGGCTGTCGAACACGGGCACCTCGAAGGGCAGCACCTCCCGCCGTCGTGACCCGGTGGCGATGACGACGTCCCCTGCGAACGAGGTGATCTCGTCGTCGGAGACCGGGCTGTCCAGGCGCAGCTCGACGCCGAGCCGGTCGCACTCACCGGCGAGCCAGTCCGTCAGTCGGCGCAGCCGGTCGCGACCAGCACCGAGCGACGCGTCGTTCACCGCACCACCCAGGACCGGACCTGCCTCGCGGAGCAGCACCGAGCGCCCACGCTGCGCAGCAACTCTGGCGCACTCCAGCCCCGCCGGTCCGCCACCCACGACGAGCACCGGCCGCGTGTCCTGCGGCGGTTGCGCGGCGACGGCTGGCTCGCGCGTCTCGTGTCCCGACCGCGGCTCACCGACACACGACACCAGCGGGTTGCGCGGGTCGCGCACACGGCAGGTCTGGTTGCACAGCACGCACGGCCGGGGCTCCGTCCCCGCCCGCAGGTGCGCCACAAGGTCAGGGTCCGCGATCTGGGCGCGCGTCATCTCCACCAGGTCCGCGACCCCGTCCTGCAGGGCGGACTCCGCGAACGCGCCGCTCACCACGGACCCCTGCAGCACCACCGGGACCTCGACCACCGACCTCACGGCGGCGCAGAGGTCGCGGTTGAAGCCCTCTGGCGCGTGCGCGTCGGGGCGGTAGGCCGACCCCGCGAACGGCCCTGCGCGTACGACGACGAGCAGGTCCACGAGCGGCGCGACCCTTGCGAGGACGGGCAGCACGTTCTCGGGGGTGACGCCGGCCCAGGGCGCGAGCTCGTCGCACGACAACCGCAGCGACAGCAGCGCGCCCGGCATTGCGGCCCGCACCGCATGGAGGACCTCGACGAGCAGCAGGGCGCGGTCGGAGCCGTACGCATCCGAGCGCTGGTTCGTGACGCCCGAGAGGAACTGGCGCAGCAGTGAGCGGTCACCGGCGTCGACCTCGACGCCGGCACAGCCGGCGCCCACAGCAAGAGCCGCGGCTGAGGCGAAACCCGAGACGACAGAGGCGATCTCGGCTTCCTCCATCACCTGCGGCTGCTCGCGGTTGACGGCATCCGCCACGGCGGAGGCACCCCACAGCGGGGCCTGGGAGTACGCCGACGACCCCTGGTTGCCGGTGTGCCCCAGCGAGGCCAGCACGGGGGTGTCGGGGCAAGCCCCGGTGATAGCACGCCACCCGGACCCGCACTCCGACGCCAGCGGCGCCCTCTCGTAGGGCCAGTCCGACGGGTGCACCGAGGCCGTCTCGGTGACGATCACCCCAGCCCCGCCCGCGGCACGGCCGGCGTAGTAGGCGAGGTGCCGGTCCGAGAGCGCTCTTTCCCGCCCGAGGTTCGTCTCGTGCGGCCCGAAGACCACCCGGGAAGGGACCGTGAGCCCCCCGAGGGCGAGGGGTGAGGTGAGGAGCATCAGACCGGGGACTCGTTGCACGGCCGCGCGCCGATCGACACGGGCACCGGCCCGCCCCGCACGCCGCCGCGGTGCGAGTGGTCACCCGTCGGCTTGGGCACGGCACCGACGCCCGCGAGGGCGAGCTCGCCGTAACCCTGCACGCACTCGGGGTCGGGACCGTCGAGCGGCAGCCCGGTGAAGAACTTGGCGGCCATGCAGCCGCCCTGGCAGCTGTCGTAGAACGAGCAGGACGCGCAGGCGCCGCCTGACTGGGGCTCGCGCAGCGACGCGAACAACCCGGAGTCGCGCCACACCGAGGCGAACCCACCGGGAGACCGCACGTTGCCGGCGAGGAACTCCTCGTGGATCGCGAAAGGACAGGCGTAGACGTCCCCGACGGGGTCGATGAGGCAGACCACCCGACCGGCACCGCACAGGTTGAGGCCGGGCAGCGCGGACCCGAACGCGGACAGGTGGAAGAACGAGTCGCCCGTCAGCACGTCCTCGCCGTGCGCGAGGAGCCAGTCATAGAGCTCCTTCTGCTGGTGCGGCAGGGGGTGGAGGTCGTCCCACACGTCCGCGCCCCGGCCGCTGGGCCGCAGCCGCGTCAGCCGCAGCGTGGCACCGAAGGAGTCGGCAAGCTCCTTGAACGCGTCGAGCTGGCCGAGGTTCTGCCGCGTGCAGACGACCGAGACCTTGGCGTCCCGGAACCCGGCGTCACGCAGGTGCCCCAGGGCGCGCAACGCCATGTCGTAGGAGCCGGCGCCGCGCACCGCGTCGTTGACCTCGGCGGTCGCGCCGTCCAGCGAGACCTGGACGTCGACGTAGGAAGAGGCGGCCAGGCGCTCGGCAACCGCGGCGTCGATGCGCACGCCGTTGGTGGAGAACTTCACGCCCACCTGGTGATCGGTCGCGTAGTCGACGAGCTCCCAGAAGTCGGACCGCACCGTGGGCTCACCGCCGCCGATGTTCACGTAGAACACCTGCATCCGCTGCAGCTCGTCGATGACCGCCTTGCACTCCTCGGTCGACAGCTCGCGCGGGTCGCGGCGCCCTGACGAGGACAGGCAGTGCAGGCACGCGAGGTTGCACGCGTAGGTCAGCTCCCACGTGAGGCAGATGGGGGCGTCCAACCCGGCCTTGAAGTGCTCGACGAGCCTCATGCCAGCATCCCGGTCTGCTCGAGCGTCGCGAGCGCCTTGCGGAACGCCGCTCGCTCCCCCTCGGGTACGCCGGTCAGCGCGTCCTCGACCGAGGTGCTGCCGTCGAGCCGCTGCACCACGTCGAGCAGCCGGCGGTCCTTCAGGAAGGACAGCCGGCGGGTGCCGAAGTGGTAGAGCAGGGCGCCGAACGGCTCAGGCCGCACGGACACCTGCGGGTGCAGGGCGAGCATGGGTCAGTACACGCCGCACATGCCGTCGATGGACACGTCCTCGACCAGCAGGTCCTCCTCGACGACCTCAGGTTCCTCGACGACCTCGACTGCTGCGGATTCTGGGGAGTCACTCATGGTTGATCCTTCCGTGACGTGGGTCACACACTCGTGGCACCATAAACGGCACTCGGTGCAACAAACAAGGGCTGGAGGTGCCGGACAGTGGGACAGGGGCGGCCAGCAGTCACCAGCAAGGGCGAGCTGGAGCTGCTCGCGCTGGAGCTGTTCGCCGAACACGGCTTCGAGCGGACGACCGTGGAGGACCTCGCCGAGGCCGCCGGGATCGGGCGGCGGACCTTCTTCCGCTACTTCCCCAGCAAGAACGACGTCGTGTACGGCGACTTCGACGCCGCGCTCTCCGAGCTCCGCGCCCGGCTGCGGGCCACGCCACCCGACGTCCCCCTGCTCGAGGGGCTGCGGGAGGCCGTGCTCGCCTTCAACGAGCTGCCGCCCGAGGCCGAGCCGCAGCACAGGGTGCGGATGGCGCTCGTCCTGCACACACCCGCGTTGCAGGCCCACTCCACCCTTCGGTACGCCGGGTGGCGCGGCGTCGTCGCCGAGCACGCCGCGCAGCGGCTCGGCTTGCGACCGCAGGACTTCCTGCCGCAGCTGCTGGCCCACCAGGCCCTCGCGTCGGCTGTCGCGGCGTACGAGCAGTGGCTTGCCCACAGCGACAGTGATCTCGCCACGCTGCTGGACCAGGCCTTCCGCTCGCTGGCCGTCGCCGGAGACGACGCGCCGGTGCGGTGACCGAAAGCCCCGACACCAAGTCGTGGGTGGCATCCTCCGGCCATGAAGGACCTGCGCCGCGTCGTCAGCACTGTGGTGATCGGCTCGTTCTCGCTGGCCGCCCTGATCGGGATCCTCGCGCTGCTGAGCGGCGGGGACTTCGGCGAGACCGAGGGCCGCATCCTGCTCACCACGGTCGTCGTGGGCACCGAGTCGGTGGCGCTCCTGTGCTATCTCGCACTGAACGGGCACCGGTTCGCGGTGGTCGGGGTGGTCGGTGCGGCCGTGTCGCTGGTGGCCTTCTCGCTGGCGCTCTGGGGGACGTGGGGCGGTGACGACCAGACGGTGCTCGAGGTCTTCCTCGTCGCCCTGACGATCGCCGCCTCGCTGGCGCAGGCATCGTTGCTGCTGGCCCTGGCCGGGCGGCAGCGCGTCAGCACACCGCTGCTCGGCACCCTTGCCGCCATCGCGGTGGTCGCACTCATGATCACCATCCCGGTCGTGGGCGACGGCGACGTCGGCGACGGCTACTGGCGGCTGCTCGGGGTCGTCGCCATCCTCGACGCCCTCGGCACGGTGGTGCTGACGGCCGTCGCGGCGTTCCGACGACGGCCGGACTCGTCCGTGGGCCTCTCGGCAGAGGTCCAGCAACGGCTCGTCGACGCTGCTCGTGAGCGCGGCACGTCACCGAGCCTGCTCGTGAGCGACGCCCTGGACGCCTACCTGGCCTGAGGTCGCAGCGTCGCGAGCCAGGACGCCGTCTGCTCCCACAGCCTCGCGGCGGCAGCGCTGTCCCGGGCGTCCGCGCTGGGTTCCCGCACCGCGCACTGCTCGTAGTACCCGCCGCTCACCGGCAGCGCCGCGGTGGCGCAGTGCAAGCTGGTCTGCGCCCCCTGCTCGGGCGTGAGCAGGGCACGGCGCTCCAACGGCGCCAGCACCCGCCGTACCCGGCTCAGCAGGCGCTGCTCCTCCAGGCCGCGGTCGGCGATGCGGGTGTAGACCGAGCCCGGGTGCAGCGCTGCCGTGCCCACGGAGGGGTGCCGTCGGGCGAGCTCGGTCGTGAGGTGCACGAGCGCGAGCTTGGAGGTGCCGTAGGCGCCCCACGAGTCGTAGGGGTCGAGGGGCGCGTCGAGAGCGTCGTTGCTGCCGCGCGCGTGCAGCTTCGAGACGACGTTGACGACGCGCGGTGCGTCAGCCTTCAGCAGCAGGGGGAGCAGGGCATGCGTGAGGTGCGCGGCGCCGAGGTAGTTCGTGCGCCAGTGCAGCTCGAAGCCGTCCGCCGTGAGCCGCGGCTGCTTCCAGCGGGAGCGCAGGTCCAGGTGGATCCCGGCGTTGTTGACGAGCACGTCGAGCCGGCCCACCTCCTGCTCGTACCACCGGACGAACGCCTCGACGGACAGGGCGTCGGCGAGGTCGAGCGGGTAGGCGAGCACATCAGGTCCCAGCACGGCAGCCGCTACCGAGGTGCGCGTCCGCGTGCTCACCACGACCTGGGCGCCCCAGGCCCGGAGCGCGTGGGCGGTCGCGAAGCCCAGCGATCCCGGCGTCGCCCCGGTGACGAGCACCGTCCTGCCGGCCAGGTCGACGGGCTCGGCGCG
>DATLCV010000090.1:0-24040 GCA_035526225.1 Mycobacteriales bacterium | reverse complement strand
TGCACCTGGAAGCCGCCGCTGTCTCCCTCGTGACCGATGTCGGTGACGTTGCAGGTGTACCCGCGGGCGGCGCGGGTCGGGTAGTCGCTGAGCGCCACGCGGCCCTGGCGACCCGTCTCAGGCCGGCTCCCCCGGGCGCAGCGCGCCCGCGGGGTGCTCGGAAGAGCACCGGCCGTGGCCGTGACCCGATCCGCTCCGAGACCGCCGTGCAGCAGGTCGTAGACCTGCACGGCGGGCAGCGGGCCGGTCCCGAGAGCGGACGCGACGGTGGTGGCCGCGACGACGACGGCGCACGCGGACAGGACGGCATGGCGGGGGCGCATGGCGTGTTGCTTCGACGTCGCGCCCGGCTTTCCTGTCAGGCGTCGAGCTGGGTGCCACCGAAGAGCATGAGGGGGTCGCTGAGCAGCTCGATCCCGATGCCGTCGGGGTCCCGCAGGTACATCGACTCCTCGATGCCTCGATCAGGACCGACGTACGGCACCCCGGCCTCGTCCAGGCGCGTGCGCAGCTGCTCCCAACGGGACCGCTCGACGTGGATCGCGACGTGCTGCACGCCGCCGACCGCCTCCACCCCTGGTTCGAGGCCGAGGCCCGGGAAGTCGAAGAAGCCGAGCAGGGTGCGGTTGCCGACGTCGAAGAACAGGTGCGAGCTGCCCGGGTAGTCGCGGTTCTCGACCAGCTCCACGAGCGGGAAGCCGAGCAGCCCCTGGTAGAAGCCGATGGTGCGCTCGACGTCCTCGCAGATCAGCGCGGCGTGGTGGATGCCCCCGCCGTTGGTCGCGGGGCGCTCGGCCGCGGGGCGCAGGTGCTCGGCGCGCCAGCGGTCCCGGCGGGCGGCGAGCTCGACGAGCTCCTCTTCGGTCGGCGTCGGCATGCGCCGAGCCTAGAACGCCGACCGGACGACCCTGAATGTGCGGTCACATTCCGCTTCGACGGTCCTCACAAGGCGATGTGACGCCACATTCAGCGAGCCCCCGGGGTCAGGTGCGGCTGGCGAGGGCGAGCGGGAGGACGGCGGGAGCACCGGAGTCCCGCAGCAGCGCCGTGGCGACGGTCATCGTCCAACCCGTGTCGGTGAGGTCGTCGACCAGGAGCACCGGCCCGTCCAGCACTGCCACCGCAGCACCGAGCGCCGGGTCGAGCACCAGGGCCCGCTGGGCGGCCTGCCAGCGGTGCGTGCTGTTGCCGGCGGTGTCGACCGGCGGGGTGTCTGTGCGCGTGAGGGCCCCGAGCACAGGCAGCCGGCCCAGCGCGCCGATGCGCGTCGCGAGCGCGTGCACCAGCCGGGGGTGACGACGGCTCCCGACGCCGACCACGGCCACGGGACGCTCCGCCCAGTCCCACGCCTTGAGCGTCTCCACCAGCAACCGCTCGACAGCGGGCGGCAGCTCGCCGTCGAGGTCACCCTCGAGCAGCTGCCGCAGCAGCGCCCCGTGGACCGGGTCGGTCAGCCGGCCGACCGCCCGGCCTGGCTCTGCCCGTTGCTCGGCCGAGATGCGCCCACCGACCGGCCAGGTCTTCTTCGGGGCGAGCTCGATGCCTGCTGCCGACAGCGCGGAGCGCACGGCTTGGGTGCGCTCCCCCTCGGGCTCGACCAGCAGCCCGGTGAAGGACGCGGGGTCGCACCGGTCGCAGCGCCCGCAGACCGTGGCAGCCGGGTCGTCGAGTGATGCGGTGAGGAAGCGCATCCGGCAGTCGACCCCGGCGGTCGGGTAGGTCAGCATCTGCTGGCGCTCGGCGGCACGAGCCCGCCGTACGCCGGAGTAGCGGGGCTCGTCGTAGGCCCACTCCTTGCCGGTGCGCACCCAGCCGCTCTGCACCCGCTGCACCGCCCCGTCGACCGCGAGCACCTTCAGCACCATCTCCAGCCGCGTGCGCCGGAGGTCGACGGCCTTCTCCAGCGCGGGCACGGTCTGCGGCACCTCCTCCGACAGCGCGTTGAGGAGCAGTCGCACCGTGCCCTCGTCGGGGAAGGACACCGAGTCGAAGTAGTCCCAGATCGCCGCGTCCGCGGTCGTCGGTGCTGCCACCACGACGGCGTCGTCGACGGCGCGGCCCGCGCGACCGACCTGCTGGTAGTACGCCACCGGGCTGCTCGGCAGCCCCAGGTGCACGACGAAACCGAGGTCCGGCTTGTCGAAGCCCATGCCGAGCGCCGAGGTCGCGACCAGGGCCTTGACCTCGTTGCGCAGCAGCGCCTCCTCCATGGCGACGCGGTCGGAGTCGGCCGTCTGTCCCGTGTACGACGACACCGGCAGGCCGGTCGTGCTGCGCAGGTGTGCCGCGACGTCGTGGGCCTGCGCGACGGTGAGCGTGTAGATGATCCCGCTGCCGGGCAGCTGCGGCAGGACGCCTGTCAGCCACGCGATCTGGGTGACCGGGTCCCGCTGCGGCCGGGCCGCCAGGCGCAGCGACGGTCGTGACATCGCGCCGCGCAGCACCAGCGGCGCATCGGTGCGACCGGCGAGCAGGTGCGCCGCGACGTCGTCGGTGACACGGGCGTTCGCGGTGGCGGTGCAGGCCAGCACCGGCGTGCCCGGCTGGAGCTCGCGCAGCACCCCGGCGAGACGCAGGTAGTCGGGGCGGAAGTCGTGCCCCCAGTCCGACAGGCAGTGCGCCTCGTCGACGACGAGCAGGCCCGTGCGGCTGAGCAGCGCCGGCAGGGTGTCGGCGGCGAAGCGCGGGTTGGCCAGCCGCTCCGGGCTGACGAGCAGCACGTCCACGCCGTCCGCGGCCACGCTGCCGAGCAGCGCGTCGTGGTCATCGGCATTGGTGGAGTTCACCGTCACGGCGCGCACCCCTGCCCGCTGGGCGGCAGCGACCTGGTTGCGCATCAGGGCCAGCAGCGGGCTGACGAGCACCGTCGTGCCGAGCCCCCGCTCGCGTAGCGCAGCGGTCGCGGCGAAGTACACCGCGGACTTGCCCCAGCCGGTGGCCTGCACGAGCAGCGCGCTGCGGCGCGCGTTGACCAGCGCGTCGAGTGCCTCCCACTGGTCGTCCCTGAGGGTGGCCCCGGGGCCGGCGAGGCGGGCGAGGAACGCCTGGGCGTCGTCACGGGAGTAGGCGAGGGCGGTGGTCATCCGGCTCCATGCTGCCTGACGGCTCGGGCTCAGGCGGGCAGGGCAGGGTTCCCGCGAACCGGACGACAGCTCTCCACACGCCGCTCGTTGTCACGGAACCGCGGTGCGTAGTGCGTGAAGAACGCCTGCGCCACCAGCTCGCGTCGCGTCCGGACGCCCATCTTGTCGAAGATCGCCGTGAGGTGCTCCTGCACCGTGTACGGCGAGAGGTACAGGCCGGTCGCGATCTGTGTCGTCGACTGGCCCGCGAGGACGAGCTGGACCACCTCGCGCTCGCGCGGGGTGAGCCCGTGGGCGACGGTGACGAGGTCGAAGATCCGCGCCGGAGCAGTCGGCTCGACGATCACCGCCACCCGGTCCTCCCCCGCGAACCGCGCTGCCCGCAGCGTCAGCCAGTGCCCGTTCGTCGCCCGCACTCGCGACTCCGCGGGCGGCTCCGCGGCCACCGCCCGCACGGCCAGCGGCAGCGCCGCGCCGTCCCCAGCGGGGAACAGCGCGAGCCACGAGCGGGCGGTGTGGGTGGCGGAGTCGAGCTCCCCCGCGGCGGTCACCACCACGAGCCCCGGGCCGTCCGGCCACTCGGGTTCCTGGGCCTCCCCGAACAGCAGCGATCGCCGAACGCCTTCCGCGAGCGGCACGGCCGCGGCCTTGAGGAACGCCTTCTCGCCGTCGCTGAACAGCGGCACCCCGGGCGCGCGGTAGAGCCCGAGCGCCCCCCACGTGTCGCCGGAGCGGGCGCGGAGGCGCAGCAGGAGCTCCTGGTCGCCACCCATCTCCATGTTCGCCTGCCATCGGGACGAACCGGACGGGTCGCCGCCGGTGAGGTCGTGCAGGGTCGAGATCCCCTCCGGAGTGCGCACCACGTCAGCGATCTGGTGCAGGTCGTCCTCGACGTACTCCTGCTCCAGCCACTCCTGCGGGAACTCCGCCATCTCCTCGTGGAAGTGGCTCGTGAGCAGCAGGGACGCCGGGTCGAGGGAGTACCAGCACGGCGACATGTGGTGAGGCACGGCCCTGGTGAGCACCTCCGCCGCGTGGCGCCAGAAGGTCGCCAGGTCGTGTTGCCGCCCGGCCAGCTCCGCCAGCCGCTCCAGCGCCCGCTGTGCGTCCACACCTGGACTGTACGAGGGCTCCCCTGGGCCACGGACCCCAGAGAACTGGGGTCGTGCAACGCCTCACAGGTCGTCAGCCTGGGTGCATGACCACCGCCCACGCGAGCACTGCCAACCCGACCACCATCCGCCTGCTCGGTCCCGCCGACGGCCTCGTGCCCCCCGGTGCCGGCCAGGTCACCGACCGCTTCATGATCGACGGTTCAGACACCGACCAGCGGTTCGCGCTCGTGCAGCACGTGTTCGCCCCACGCGCGCTGGCCGCCCCGGTGCACCGGCACCACCTCGAGGACGAGTTCACCTACGTCCTCACCGGGACCATCGGCGCCGTCCTCGGCGAGGAGGAGGTGCTGGCGCGACCGGGCGACCTGCTGTTCAAGCCGCGCGACCAGTGGCACACGTTCTGGAACGCCGGAGACGAGCCTGCCACCGTCCTGGAGCTCATCTCGCCCGCGGGGCTGGAGCAGTTCTTCCGGTGGTTGGGCGAGCTCGAGGAGTTCCCCGCGCCCGACGTCCTGGCCGAGAGGGCACGGCCCTACCGCTGCGACGTGGACGAGACTGCTACCTCCGCGCTGATGGAGCGGTTGGGACGCGTCGGCTCGTGACCTGACCTCCCGGGGCGTGCGGGTGATCAGCCGAGGCCGATCAGCTGAACAGCTTCTTCGCGTGCTCGCTGAAGGCCCGCATCTCCGCGACCGGCCCGATCTCGATGAAGGTGACGCCCTCGGCGGTCTGACCGGTGTGACCCGCCGGCCAGTGGTAGACCTCGCCGGCGCGGGCCGTCTCCTGCGACCCGTCAGCGTGCGTGAGGTCGATGGAGCCGCTGAGCACGATGCCCCAGTGCGGGCTCGGGCAACGATCCCCCGGCAGCCCCTTCAGCACCGGGCCCATGTCCGTGCCGGCCGGGAGGGTGGCGTGCCGGATCGCCATGTCGCCGAGCTCGGCGTATCGGGTGACGAGGTCGCCTTGCTGCACCTCGACGGGCAGGTCTTCGACGCGTACGGACATCAGGTCTCCTTCGGGTGCGCGGCCGGGCGTGCGCCTCGCACCTGGCCGTCGACCACCGCGAAGCGCAGCGAACCGAGGGTACGCCGGAGCCTGCGCTTCGTCTGGCCGACTGCGCTGACGCCGAGACCCGTCAGGGGCGGGTGGGGTTCACGACGATCACGTTGGTCTCGGTCGCGCCGCCGAGGATCTCGCCCAGGGCCGCGAAGGCGGTGCGCATCACCGGCGTGCTCGAGTTGTTCTCGTTCGCGTGCCCGGCCAGGCAGAGCTGGTCCTCCGCACCGGGCACCGGCGCGTATGACGTCAGCGTTTTCTGGTCGCCCTGCGCGCAGGAGTCCTTGAACACGACGTCGTACATGCGGGTGGTGATGCCGCCGGCGAGGAAGGCGGCACGCGCCTCCCACGTCTGGTTGTACGGCACGAGGCCGTCGTCGAGGTCGTGCACCACGGCGACGACCGGCAGTCCCGTCGCCCTGTACTGCGTGGGGCTCAGCAGCGCGAGGCTGCGGGCGCGGTAGGCGTCCGGCGCGGTGACCGGGGTCCCCCCCGTCTCCAGCTCGATCTCGGCGGCGCTCGCCGCGTCGGCGTACGTCGCCTCGAGCCAGGTCTCGGACAGGTTGCCGATGCCCTCGGCGTCGACCATCCCGGCCAGCGGCAGCGGCCGCACGCGCTGCACCCAGGTGGCGTCGGCGTCACCGGCGGTGTCGCGGGTCGCGGCGTCGAGGAAGTAGGCCAGGCCCGAGCCGCCCATCGAGACGCCGAGCAGGTAGGTGCGGTTGCCCGTGCGGTACTTCGCCCGTGCCCAGGCGATCGCGGCGGCCGCGTCGCGCGCCTCCTCGTCGACGGAGTCGAACGGGCCCCGGTACGACGGCATCCCGGCCTTGAGCTGCGCGGTCTGCATGGCGACCGCCAGCACGCCGTACCGCTTGGCGAGGCCGGCGAGCTGGCCGACGTACTGCTGGCCGTTGTGGCCGTGGCCGTGGAAGACGACGACGAGCGCCGTCGGCCTCTTCGCCGGCGCGGAGTAGTGGAGGCGGAACGTGGGGCAGGTCTTGCCACCGACCTTCGCGGCGGTGGGCGCTGCCGCGCAGGTCCCCGCGTCGTCGGTGGTCCGCAGCACGACCGAGCTGTTCACCTGTCGCGGCGCGGCGGCCTGCGCGACGCTCACAGCCACCGCCGGTACGACGAGGGCCAGGGCGAGGACGGCGCGGAGGCGGGCGTGCTGCACGAAAGGGCTCCGGGGGGTTGGGGGTGGTGCGGGGCACTGCGTGGACCAACGACGCACGTAGGGGTGCGGACACGGCTGGCTTCGCCACCGAGCGCCCGGATCCTGCTGAGGAGGGGGCTAAGTCGTCCCCGACAGGCGGAAGACGCGGATGGCGCGGTCGGTGCGGCCCCGGTACGCGCCGTACGTGCGGGCCATCTCCACCATCCGCCGGTAGCCCTCCTCGGCAGCAGGGCCCTCGAGCAGCTCGGCGGTGACCGGGATGTCCTTGCCGCCGATGGTGACGACGGCGCTCGGGGTCTTGATCAGGTTGCCGGTCCAGGCCGGGTGGTGGTCCTGCCCGAAGTTGCTGCCGACGACGATCACGCGGTCCCCGTCACGGGCGAACGCCAGCGGGGTGGTGCGCGGCAGCCCGGACGTCGCCCCGGTGGTGGTGAGCAGGAGCACCGGGGAGCCGGTCGGGCCGAGCACCGTGTAGCGGCCGCGCGAGCGGACGAGGAGCCTGCGGTCGAGCGGCGTGAGGGTCCGGATCAGCCACGAGCCGAGGTGCGTCGAGGCGAAGGCCACCAGGGGCCGGCGCAACCACGACCGCTCCGAGCCCCAGCGCGCGTCGGGAAAGGTCATGCCCGCAGTCAACCCGATGCGTCAGCGGTCCTTCGCTGCCACGCCGTCGGTGCTGACGTCGGCGGTCCAGCGCTCGCCGTCCCACCAGCGGTGGTGGAACCGGCCGCTCGGGTCGGGGTGCCAGCCGGCCGCCGGAGCCGCCGCGGGGACAGGTGCGGGAACCGGCACCGGAGCGGGAGCGACGGGGACGGGGACAAGGGCGGGGACCGGCGCGGGACTGGGCTCACGCACGGTCTGCGCGGGCACGTCCGGGAAGCCGTGCGCGGACGCGGGCGCGACCGCGGCCCGCTCCGCCTCGGCGGCGGCGTGCTGCTCGGCAAGGGCGGCGTGCTGCTCGGCGTACGCAGCAAGGCCCAGCGGGGCGTCCTCGGGGTCCTTGGCCAGCGCACGCTCCGCGATCGCCATCAGGACCACGCCGATGAGCAGCGAGAGCCCGGTGATCAGCCCCCACGCCCACGACGGCAGGCCCCACGCGGAGACGCCGTACTTGCCCTCGAGGTGCAGCGCGTACTGCCACCCCGCCAGGCCGAACAGCACGCCGAGCACCAGCTGGACCTCGAACGACACGATCGACTCCTCAGACCCCGCGCGCGACCCGCGACCCCTCAGTTGTCGGCCACTCGGCGTACCCGACTTGAGCCGAACGGCTCAGTCGAGCAGCTCCGCGCGGTGCCGCCAGCCCAGCACGAGCGCGAGCACGCTCCCGGCGACGGTGAGGACGTTGATGCCGAGCTCGACGAGCCCACCGCCGCCGCCCTCCCACCAGATGTCGTTCTCCAGGTCGTAGAGCACGTCCATGCACGCGAGGTACATCCCGGCGCTGCCGGCGCACAGCAGCCACAGCAGGGCCGAGGAGGTACGGCGGTGCAGCGCGCGGGCGGCGAGCAGGCAGCAGATCGCCAGCCAGCCGTCGGCCAGGGGGAAGGCGTTCTCGAAGGACTCGTACGCCTTGTCGGTGCTCGACGCGAGCAGCGACCTGTGGGTGAACCACACCACCCAGTAGGCGACGTCGAACGCAGCGGCAAAGAGCAGCAGGCCGATGACGAGCCGTCGGCGCGGGAAGTCCACGTCAGGTGCCTCTCAGTCGAGCGGTCGGGTGTTGTGCGTCTGCCAGAACAGCACCGGCTCGCCGGGCGGCAGGTCGAGCAGGGCCGCGGCAGCCTTGGCGGTGTACACCGGCTCGGTCGAGACCCCCTGCTCCGCCAGCACCGCCGCGGCCGCGGTCGCCTCCGCAGTCGGGTGGCCGTACCCGGGTCCGAGCCAGCGGGTGTCGAGCACGAGGCCGTCGCGCGGAGCGGGCACGCCGACCAGGCGAGCAGCTCCGACCGCCATCTGCAGCACCGACTCGTGAGTCACCGGGGTCGCGTCGTTCACCAGCACCCCGTGCACCTGCGTGGTCAGCCCGGCGAGCTGCAGCCCCACCAGCAGCCCGGCTGCGCACCCACCCGACCCGACGGCGAGGACGACCCGCGCGGGCAGCGGCAGCTCACCTGCCTCGACCTGCTCCGCGAGCTCCAGACCCGCCTCGACGAACCCGAGCACGCCGAGCGGGCTCGACCCGCCCACCGGCAACCAGTACGGCCGCCGCCGTCCGGTGCTGCGCAGGTAGACCCAGGGCGCGAGCGCGTACGCGCGACGGGGGGTGCGCGCCCGGTGGATCCGCGCCCCGGTGGCCTGCAGCCGCGCGAAGGCGGCCGCGACATGGTCGTCCATCGGCTGGTCGACGAGCAGCAGCGTGGTGCGCAGGCCCAGCTCCCGCGCGTACAGGGCGGTGGCCAGGCCGTGGTTGGTGGCCAGCGCGCCTCCGGTGAGCACGCAGGTGGCGCCCTTGGCCTTCGCGTCGGCGAGCGTCCACTCGAGCTTGCGCACCTTGTTGCCGCCGTAGACGGTGCCGATGCCCCCGTCGTCCTTGACCCAGACCTCACCGGGCAGGTCGAGGCGGCGCACCGGTGAGGGACCACCCGTGAGGGGTACGTGCGCGAAGCGCGTCTGCAGCCGCGTCACGCGGGGGCGGGGCCGAGCACCCGGTCGAGGTAGGCGTTGCTGAAGCGGCCGGTGGGGTCGAGCTCGTCGCGGAGCGCGACGAACTCCGCGAACCGCGGGTAGCGGGTGCGCAGCACCGAGGCGTCCAGGTAGTGCAGCTTGCCCCAGTGGGGCCGGCCCTCGACGCCGCTCATGACGGACTCGACGAGCCGGAAGTAGTCCTCGTGCGGGGTCTTGTGGTCCATGTGCACGGCGATGTAGGCCGACTCCCGGCCGGACGCGGTCGACAGCGTGATGTCGTCGGCGGCGGCGACCCGCACCTCGACCGGGAAGGAGATGCGCATCCCCGACCGCTCGATGGTCGCGTCGAGCTCGCGCAGCACATCGACGACGGCGGCCCGCGGGATGGCGTACTCCATCTCGCAGAAGCGCACCCGGCGCTCGGAGGTGAACACCTTGTAGGAGGTGTCGGTGTAGACCCGCGGGCTGAGCGCCTTGGTCGACAGCCGGTTGACGGGGCGGATCGTGCCTGGCGCGACCCGGGCGAGGGCCTGACCCCACCCGAAGACGGTGTTGGACAGGAAGTCGTCGTCGAGCCGCTTGCGCCACGGGCTCAGCGGGGTCGTCGCCTCCTCCAGCGGGATGCGGGTGTTGTGCTTGGTCAGCGCGCCCTGGGTGTGCGGAAACCAGTAGAGCTCGAAGTGGTCGCTGCCGGCGGCGAGCTCGTCGAAGCGGTCGAGGACCTCGGGCATCGGCATCGGCCGCTCGTCCGCGCGCAGCGCGAACAGCGGGACCGTCTGCAGCGTCACCGACGTGACGACGCCGAGGGCACCGAGGCTGATGCGGGCGGCGGCGAACAGCTCCGGGCGCTCGGTCGCGGAGCAGGTGACGACGGAGCCGTCGGCGAGGACCAGCTCCAGGCCGCGGACCTGGGTGGCGATCCCGCCGTACCCCTGGCCGGTGCCGTGCGTGCCGGTCGAGAGCGCGCCCGAGATCGTCTGCACCTCGATGTCGCCCAGGTTCGTCATCGCCAGCCCCTGCTGCTCGAGCCAGCGGTTGAGCGCGTGCAGGGGCATGCCGGCCTGCACGGTGACGAGCCCGGTCGAGGGGTCGGCCGACAGGGGCTCGCAGAGCCGGTCCATCACCAGCTGCGTGCCCTCGGGCACACCGATCGCGGTGAACGAGTGACCGCTGCCGATTGCCTTGACCCGACCGGGCGCCGACTTCACCGCGTCCACGACCTCGGCAACGTCGCGCGGTCGCACCACGACCGGGTCGGCCTGCTGGTTGCCCGCCCAGTTCTGCCACGTCACAGCGCGAGGCCTCCGCTCAGATGGGTGCTTGACCGGCTCATCTTGGCGTCCCTAGGCTCAAATGTGAAGAGTCCTCACGTCTCCAGCGTGCGGCCACGCCTCCACTGCACCTCTGCGCCCGCCAGGAGTCCCCGTGCCCCATGACGTGATCGTGATCGGCGCCGGCTACGCCGGGGTCACCGCTGCGGTGACCCTCGCGGACGCGGGCGCCGACGTGCTCCTCGTGGAGGCCCGCGACCGGGTCGGGGGACGGACGCTGAGCGAACGGCTGCCCGACGGCACCCTCGTCGACCACGGCGGCCAGTGGGCCGGCCCGACGCAACGCCGCTTGCTCGCCCTGGCCGCGCGCGAGGGCGTCGAGACGTTCCCGACGCACGACACCGGCGAGAACGTCGAGTGGCGCGACGGCGCCCCGCACCGCTACACCGGCCTCATCCCGAGCAGCGATCCCGAGGCGATGGCCGAGTCGATCACCGCGATGCTCGACCTCAACCTGATGGCCCTCGAGGTCCCGGTGGACGCGCCGTGGAAGGCCCCGCAGGCCGTCGAGTGGGACGGCATGACCGTGCAGTCCTGGCTGGACGCCGAGGTCGAGGACGAGGGGGCGCGGCGCAACCTCACCCTCGCCGTCGAGGCCGTCTTCTCCGCCCAGCCGGCCGACCTGTCGCTGCTGCACCTGCTGTTCTACGTGCACGCGGCCGGCGGCCTCACGCCGCTGCTCGGTGTGACGGGCTGTGCCCAGGACCGCCGCTTCGTCCTAGGCGCGCAGGAGACGGCGAAGCGCCTCGCGGCGGTGCTCGGCGACCGGGTGCTGCTCAGCTCCCCCGTCCGCAGCGTGCTGCAGACCCCTGACGGCGTCGAGGTCCGGTACGACGGGGGCTCGGCCTCGGCGGCCTACGCCGTCGTCGCCCTCCCCCCTGCCCTGGCCGGTCGGCTCTCGTACTCCCCTGCCCTGCCCGGGCTGCGCGACCAGCTCACCCAGCGGATGCCGATGGGCACGGTCATCAAGGCGCACGCCGTCTACGAGACGCCCTTCTGGCGTGCGGACGGCTTCAGCGGCCAGGTCACCGCCGACACCGGCGCGGTCCGGGTCGTGTTCGACAACTCCCCCGCCGACGGCTCCCGCGGCGTCCTCATGGGCTTCGTCGAGGGCGAGCAGGGCCGGATCTGGGGCGCGCGGTCGCAGGACGAGCGGCGTCGCGAGTTCCTCGACCTGATGACCCGCACCTTCGGGCCTGCCGCCGCCGAGCCGATCGCCTACGTCGACAAGGTCTGGGCCGATGACGAGTGGGCCCGTGGCGGTTACGCCGGCCTCATGCCCCCTGGCGGCTGGACCGCGTACGGCGAGGCGCTGCGCACCCCGGTCGGCCGGCTGCACTGGGCGGGCACCGAGACGGCGACGGCGTGGAACGGCTACATCGACGGCGCGATCGAGTCCGGCGAGCGTGCCGCGCGCGAGGTGCTGGCGCGTCTCGGGGTCCCCGAGCAGGACTGGCCCGCCCCCCTGCCGAAGTCCGTCATCAGCGAGGACGGGGAGGGCTGACGTGGCGACCGCAGCCGAGATCCGCGCAGGCCTGGACGACTACCGGCAGCGGTGCAACGACAACGCGCGGCTGCGCAAGATGCTGCGCTCCTGGTCGCGGCTGGTGCACTTCGTCGCCACCGACACCGGTGACGCCTTCACCGTCACGATCGACAAGGGCGAGATCACCGACGTGCAGCAGGGCGCTGCGGGCATTCCCGAGCTCGTCATCTCCGCCACCAGCGAGGACCTCACCGACATGTTCTGGGGCGACCTCAACCCGGCGGCGAAGTACCTCACCGGCGACATCGCCGTGAAGGGCGCTGCCGACGACGTCATGCGCGTCGACGCGATGGCCTCGCTCATCTGGGTGGACGCGTGAGCGCAGAAGCGAGCCCCGGCGAGCGCCGGAGTGGACCATGTCGATGACGGAGCTCGCCCGGGCCATGCCCTTCCGGTCGGTCGTCAGCACCTCCACCGGCCTGGCGTTCGCCGCCATCGAGTACCTCGCCGTCGCGGGGCTGCTCACGGTCGTCGCCGGCGACCTCGCGTGGCTCGCCGTGCTCGCCTCCGGCGGGCTCGTGCTGCTGGCCTGGGCCTACTTCTCCGAGCTGTGCGGCATCTTCCCGACCGCCGCCGCGATCCGCCGGTACATGCAGTCGTCGATGGACGACCGGGTCGCGCTGACCATCACGTTCACCTACATGACGACAATCGTGCTCGTCATCGCAGCGGACGCCTACATCGTGGGCAGCGCGATCGCGGACGCGCTCAACGAGCCGCGGTGGCTGGTCACGCTGTGGATCGCGCTGCTGCTCGCCGTCGCGACGTGGACCAACCTGCGCGGCCTCACCGTCGCCGCCGCCGTCCAGGACGTCGCCACCACGCTGATCGTGCTGCTGTCCGTCGGCATCGGGGTGCTGGCCGTGACGCACGACCCGACCCCGGCGGCGCAGGCCCTCGACGCCACCCGCGAGACCGGGATCGGCGGCTTCATCCAGGCGGTCGCCCTCGGTGTGCTGCTGTTCTCCGCCTTCGAGTGGGTGACGACCAACGCCGAGGAGGTCACGCACCAGCACCACATCCCGCGCGGCATGCTCGTGAGCCTGGCGATCCTCGCCACCACCTGCGCGCTGCTCGCCTACGGCATGGGCCGGCTGCTGGGCGACGGCGAGATCAGCAGCGCCTTCCCCCAGCTCGCGCTCGGCCGGCACGTCGGCGGGAACGCCGGCTACTGGGTGATGTTCGGCGTCACGGTCCTCACCGCGCTGAACACCTTCAACGGCGGCTTCATCACGGCCTCCCGGTTCATCTACGCGACGGCCCGCGAGGGCGCGCTGCCCCGTGCGGCAGCGAAGCTCAACGACAACTTCGTCCCGTGGGTCCCGGTCGTCGGTCTGGCGGTGGCTTCACTGGTCGTGAGCGTCGTCGTCGCACTGACCGGCGCGTGGCTCGTGCTGCTGTCCGTCGGTGCCGCCCTCGAGTCGATGATCTTCGCCGTGGCCGGCTACTGCGTGTGGTCGCTGCGCCGCCGGCAGCCGCACGTCGACCGCCCGTTCCGGATGCGGTACGCCGGACCGCTCGGCCTGTTCGGCGCGGTGCTGTTCGGCCTGCTCGCGCTCATCGCCTCGGTCAGCGTCGACGACGAGGTCGACCTGCGTCCGCTGCTGATCATCGCGGTGATCGCTGCCGCCGCCGCGGCATACGTGCTTGCCTATGTGCCGCGGCTCCGCGCCGCAGCGGCGGCCCGCGAGAGCGCCGCCCCCACGCGCCGTCGTCCCGTTCCCGCGTCCGTCGAGGAGTCGTAGATGCTCAGCCCCCGCGACCGGCTGCTCGCGCTGCTGTTCGGCATCCAGCTGCTCGCAGCCGGCGTCTTCGGCGCCGTGCTCGTGAACAAGCTCGGCGACGCGCCGACCACCACCGTGGTGACGCAGGACGGCGCCGGGCCCGGTGCGGTGCCGACCGCCGTACCGAGCGGTGGTGTGACGCCTGCGCCCGGCAGCACCCCGACGAGCCGGACGGTCACCTCCGTGACCGGGGGCAGCGCGGGGAGCACCACCGGCGGCGGCGGGGGCACCGGGAGCAAGCCGGTCCCGCCCGGGGCACCGATCAAGATCGGCGTGCTCGTCACCCAGACCGGCGCCATCAACTTCGCCCCGAGCGCGCAGGGCACCAAGGCCTACGTCGACCGCATCAACGCCCGCGGTGGTGTCAACGGTCACAAGATCGAGCTGACGATCATGGACGACCAGCTCGACCAGGCCCGCGGTCAGCAGGCGGCGCAGCGGATGCTCGCCGACGGGGTGCTCGCGTTCGCGGCCTGGAACGCCCCGAACACCGAGAACCAGATCGTGCCGTTCCTCGAGCGCAACAAGATCCCGCTCATCGGCTCGTTCGGTGAGTACCCCGAGTACCACTCGAAGTACGCGTACGCCTTCACCGCCAGTTACGGCCACTACGGGTACGAGATGGCGCGCTACCTCAAGCAGATGGGCGCGACCAAGCCGGCGCTGGTCTACATCGACAACGGCGAGCAGCACGCCAACGACGGGCTCGAGGCGGCGGCGGCGGCGGGCTGGAAGTCCGCCGGCGGCACGGGGACCTTCGAGGTGCACCGCGAGGAGCCGACACAGGGCGTGTACGACGACGCCGTCACCTCGATGCAGGTCAACGGCGTCGACGGGCTCGTCACGATCCTCGACCAGACCGCCTACAACCGGCTGCAGCAGGCCTCCGACCGGCACGGGTTCCGGCCCAAGCACGTCGCCGACCCGCTGTTCGCCGACCCGGCGGTGAAGAAGACCAGCACCAACGAGGGAACGATCGTCGCCACCGACGTGGAGTTCCTCGAGTCGGAGACCCCCGAGACCAAGGACTACGTCGACACGGTCCGGGCCAAGTACGGCGCCGACGCCCCCGTGAACTGGGTGGGCCAGGTCGGCTGGCTCGACGCGAAGATCCTCGTCGCCGCGCTGGAGAAGCTCGGCAACGACATCACCCGCGAGGGCCTGATCACCGCGATCGACACGATGAAGCCGACGGGCTTCGGGCTCACCTCGCCGATGCAGTTCGGACCGGGCGTCCGCGACCTCAACCGCTGCCTGAAGATGGGCAAGGTCACCGGCGGGAAGGTCGTCCCGACCACGGGCTGGCTCTGCGACGGACAGCCCTTCTGATGCGCCTCTACGTCGCCCTCGCGCTGGGCGGGCTGCCGCTCGGGGCGATGTACGCCCTGCAGGCCCTCGGCATCGTGGTCATCTACAAGACCTCGCGGGTGTTCACGTTCGCCACCGGCGCGGTGGGGATGCTCGCCGCCTACGTCGCGTCCTGGTTGTCGATCACCCAGCACGTGCCGATCGTCATCGCCGTGCTCGCCGCGACGCTGACCGGTGTCGGCGTCGGGATCGTCATGGAGTCCCTCACGATCCGGCCGGTGCGCGGCTCGGTGAACCGCACGGTCGTCACCCTCGGCTGGCTCATCGCGCTGCAGGGCCTGGTGGGGATGCTGTTCGGCAACACGACCGGTCGACCCGCCGCGAAGGTGTTCTCCAGCGACACCCTGTTCACCGTCGACTCCCTGCACCTGGCGTACGGCGTGGACCAGGCGCTCGTGCTGGTCCTCGCCGTCGGGCTCACCCTCGGGCTCGCCGGCTTCTTCCGCTACAGCTCCCTCGGCACCGCGATGCGCGCCGTCGCCGACGACCCCGAGGCCGCCGGGCTGCTCGGCATGCCGGTGCGGCGGGTGACCCTCACCGCATGGGGCCTCGGCTGCGGGCTGTCGGCCCTGTCCGGCGTGCTGGTCACCCCGCTGCTGTCGAGCCTGGACACGCTCACCCTCGTCGTCTTCACCATCCAGGCCCTGGCGGCCGCGCTCATCGGGCGGCTGAGGTCCCTGCCGCTCACCGTCGTGGGCGGGCTAGGCCTGGGCATGGTGCAGCCGGTGGTCCGCCACGCGCTCGACCCGTGGTCGCTGTCCGGCACCAACGAGCTCGTCGCTCTCGTCGTGGTGCTCATCGCGCTCGTCGCCCGCCGGCGCACCGGCCGCAGCGACACCGGCTCGGGGGGTCTCGTCCCCGCGACCGGGGTCCCCACACCGGCACCGCACCTGCTCGCCGCGGGGCTCGGCACGGTCCTCGTCCTCGGTCTCGTCCTGGGGCTCGTGGGCAGCACGACGTTCCACATCGACCTCGCACTGGTGGCCATCTGGTCGCTCGCGGTGCTCTCGATCGTGCTGCTCACCGGCGTCGTCGGGCAGGTGTCTGTGTGCCAGGGCGTGTTCATGGGGGTCGGCGGCTTCGGCGCCGCGATCGCCGTCGACCACGGCGTGCCGTTCCTGCTCGCGCTGCTGCTCGGCGGCGCGCTCGCCGCGGCGGCGGCTGCCCTCGTCGGGCTCCCCGCGCTGCGCCTGGAGCCGCTCGAGCTGGCGATCGCGACGCTCTCCCTCGCCTTCGCCGCCGACACGTTCCTCTACAAGTGGACCCCGCTGGTCTCCGACTCCCGGGGCAGGCAGATCGAGCGCCCCGCCTTCGCCGGCATCGACGGCACCCACCAGCCGGCCGGGCAGCGCGCGTACTTCTGGCTCGTGCTCGTGCTGCTCGTCCTCGCCTGCATCGCGGTGGCGAGCCTGCGCCGCGGCCGCACGGGTGCCGCCCTCACCGCGCTGCGCTCGTCGGAGTCCGCCACCGCTGCGATGGGCTTCTCGGTCGTGTCGGCCAAGCTGCGCGGCTTCGCGATGGCCGGGTTCCTCGCCGGTCTCGCGGGGGCCTGCTACGCCGGGCTCAACCAGATCGCCACCGGCAACGCCTTCGACACCACGCGGTCCATCTCGCTGCTCGCCTACGCCGTGGTCGCGGGTGTCGGGTCGATCCCCGGCGCCGTCCTGGGTGGCGTCATCGTCACCCTGTCGACGCTGTCCTTCGGGGACTCCTCCGAGGTCGCCAGCGGGTTCAGCGCCAGCGCCATCTCCACGGTCACCGGCATGGTGCTGATCGCCGTGCTGCGGTTCGCCCCTGACGGCCTGGCGGGCGTCAGCGGGCGCGCGATCCGCTGGCGACCGGCACGCGCCGCCACCCCTGCCCTGGCGGAGGTGTCCTGATGGCGGCTGTCCTGGAGCTGCGCGACATCGGCGTCCGGTTCGGCTCCTTCGACGCGGTCGACGGCGTCTCGCTGTCGGTGCACGCCGGGGAGGTCGTCGGGCTCATCGGCCCGAACGGCGCCGGGAAGACGGTGACCTTCAACGTCGTCAGCGGGCTGCAGAAGCCGACCCGCGGCACCGTGCTGCTCGACGGCCGTGACGTCACCGGCGTCCCGACCGCCTCGCGCACCCGCCTCGGGCTGGCCCGCACGTTCCAGGTCGTGCAGCTGTTCGCGGGCATGACCGTGCTCGAGAACGTCATGGTCGCCGGGCACCGCTTCACCCGCTCCGGCACCCTCTCGGACTCGCTGTGGCTCCCCTCCCGCGGCCGCGCGCTGCGCGAGGCCCGCGAGCGCGCCCTCGGCTGCCTGTCCTACGTCGGGCTCGCCCACCTCGTCGACGTCGACGCCGGTTCGCTGCCCGTGGGGCAGGCCCGCCTCGTGGAGCTGGCCCGCGCGCTGTGCCTCAAGCCGCGCGTGCTGCTGCTCGACGAGCCCGCCAGCGGTCTCGACCCGGGCGAGACCGGCGAGCTCGTCACGCTGCTCGGTCGCATCCGTGCCGACCTCGGGTGCGCGATGCTGCTGGTGGAGCACGACATGGGGGTCGTCATGCCGCTGTGCGACCACGTGGTCGTCATGAACTTCGGCCAGGTCCTCGGCGCGGGGAGCCCCGCCGAGATCCGCGACGACGCCGACGTGCTCGAGGCCTACCTCGGGGCGGTGGCCGAGTGAGCCTGCTCGAGGTCTCCGGTCTGCAGGTCGCGTACGGCGGGCTGGTGGCCGTCCGCGACGTCTCCTTCGCGGTGGAGCCGGGCCAGGTCCTCGCGATGCTCGGCGCCAACGGGGCGGGCAAGACCACGACGCTCCGGGCCGTCAGCGGCCTGGTGAAGCCGCGGGCCGGCACCGTCACCGTCGACGGCTCGGACGTCACCGGCTGGTCCGCCGAGCGGATCGCACGGCTGGGCATCGCGCACGTGCCCGCCGGCCGCGGGGTCTTCGGCTCGCTCACCGTCGAGGAGAACCTCGTCATGGCCCGGTACGGCGCGGGGCTGGCCGTCGACGGCACCGCCCTCGACGAGGCGTACACCACCTTCCCCGTGCTGGCGGAGAAGCGCTCGACCACCGCCGGGACGCTGTCCGGTGGTCAGCAGCAGCAGCTCGCCATCGCCCGCGCGCTGCTGCAGCAGCCCCGGGTGCTGCTGGTCGACGAGATGTCGATGGGCCTGGCCCCGAAGGTCGTGCAGGACCTGTTCGGCATCGTCGCGGGCCTGAAGGACCGCGGCATCGCCATCGTCATGGTCGAGCAGTTCGTCACCCAGGCCCTCGCCGTCGCCGACACCGTCGTGGTGCTCGAGCAGGGCGAGGTCGCCCACGCCGGGACCCCCGCTGAGCTCGGCGCGGACACCATCGCCGCGTCCTACCTGGGTGGCCACCTGCCCGAGGTCGACAGCGTCCCTCCCGCCTTCGCGACCGAAAGGGTGGCTGTGTCGTTGCAAGGGGCACAGGTGCGGGCGCTCGAGCGGCTCGCCGCCGCGCGGGGTGTCACGGTCGACGAGGTCGTGGCCGCCCTCGCCGGTGCCGGACTGGAGGGTGCGTCATGAGAGCCGTCCGCACGCTGCTCGTCGGCGTCGTCGCCCTGACGCCTGCCCTCACGGCGCTCACCGCCCTGCGCCCGGTCGCGGCCGAGACCACCGGGACCCCATCGCCGTTCGGCAGCTTCGGGCTGACCGTCACCTCCGCCGCGGTCCGCACGGTGGGCGACGTCGGCGTCTCGGGCGGCCTCGTCACCCTCGGCACCGGCACCGGGTTCACGACGGCCCGGCTCGACGCCGCTCCCTCGTCGTACGCGCTCGCGACCCCTGTCGAGCCGGGGCCCGTGCTGCGCAGCGTCGTCGGGACCGTCAACACCGAAGCCGGCGAGGCGGTGCTGGCCGTGCCGGAGGCCGAGTCGGCATACCCAGGCACGAAGCAGGCGACGATGACCTACGCACCGGTCCCGCCTGCCGGGCCCGTGACCGTGGTGCCGGGCGCGGCCTCGTCCTCCGCCGGGCCGCACCTGGCCAACGGCTCCGCCACCGGGTCCGGGCTCGCGATCGCAGGCGTCATGGCCGGCTCGCGCATCTCGTCCGCGTCGTCCGTCGCCGGCACCGACACCGCCGGCACCGCGTCGTCCACCGGCACCTCGCACGTCGGGCGGCTCGACGTCGCCGGGGTGCTGGTGCTGACCGACGTCGTCGCGCACGCAACGGTGGCCGCCGTCGGTGCCCGCACCACGTCGGCGGCGACGCTGACCATCGGTGGCGCGAGCGTCGGCGGGGTGCCGGTGACCATCGACGCCGACGGTGTGCACGCGGCCGGGCAGGGCACGGGGATCGGGCCGCTGCAGGACGCGCAGGAGCAGGTCAACGCCGCGCTCGCGGCGGCCGGGATGGACGTGCACGCGATCGCGGTGACCAAGACGGTCACCGGCCGGTCCGGCTACGCCGACTCCGGTGGTGTCGTGATCCACCTCGTGACGCCCGGAGTCGACCCGGCCGGCCTGCCCGGCAACGACGTGACGATGACGATCGGCAAGGTCACGGCCACCAGCACCACGCAGGCGCCGTTCGCCCCGATCGACCTGCCGCCCTTCGTGGACCCCGGCTTCGTCGCGCCGGTGCCACCCACCACCACCACGACGACCGTCGTCGACGGCGGCCTCGGCGGCCTGCCCGGTGCGTCGGGCGGACCGGGGCCACAGGTCCTGCAGCCGCGGGCCTACACGATCGCCGGGCACCGCTTGTCGGCCCTCGCAGCGTTCGCCGGCTTCGCCGCGTGGCAGCTCATCTCGATGGCCATGATGACGCTGTACGCACTCGCCGACCGGCGCCGTCGCGCGGCCCTGGAGGTGGAGGCGTGAAGCTGCTGACCCGCGCTCCTGCCACTCCGGTGCACTGCCCGCGCTGCGGCGTGACCTACCGGCCCGCACTGACCGCCGGCACCTGCCCGGTCTGCGACAGCGCCCCAGGTGGCGAGCACGGGTCGGCACCTGTGCAGCGCGACCTGCTGATGCCGATCGTCGTCATCGCCACCGTGGTCAACGTCGTGCTGCTCACGGTGCTCGCCATCGCCGTCGCCCGTGTCAGTTGACGCCTCGGGGGCGCCGCTGCGGCGGGTCCCCGTGCAGGCCCGCAGCGCGCAGCGCGTGCAGCGGATGCTCGACGCGTGCGCCGAGCTGCTCTCCGAGATGCCGTACGACGAGCTGACCACGACGCTCATCGCACAGCGGGCTGAGGTCGCCATCGGCTCGCTGTACCAGTTCTTCCCCGACAAGCCCGCCGTCGCCCGCGCCCTCGTCGACCGCAACCTCGAGCGGTTCCTGTCCTCGCTCGCCGGGCGGCTCGCCGAAGGCGAGTTCCCGCACTGGTGGGACGCGGTCGACACCGCGATGGACACCTACGTCGAGCTGCACCACAGCGACAGCGGCTTCCGGGCACTGCACTTCGGCGACGTCATCGACGTGCACCTGCTCGACCCGCAGCAGGACAACAACGGCTTCATCGCCGAGCGCCTCGGGGAGCTGCTCGTCGACAGGTTCGCGCTGCGGGGCGGCCCCGAGCTCGAGCTCGCCCTCGGCATCGTGGTCGAGATCGCCGATGCGCTGTTCAAGCTCGCGTTCCGGATGGGCCCGCCGCAGGAGGCCCGTGTCATCGCCGAGGCCAAGTCGGTCATCCGCGACTACCTCGCCCGGCACCTGCCCGACTGAACTCCCCCCGGCGTCAGTGCGATCGCGCGCGCGGCTCGTGCGGGGCCAAGCAGGTGAGCGTGCCCGTGATATCGCCTTCCGCGAAGGTGTCGCTTTCGTCGTGGCCCCGCAGCGGGTAGACCCTGAACGTGAACATGCCACTCCCCGAGACGAGCCGCGCCAGCTGGCCGGTCCCGCTCCCCTTGCGGAACACCCACGGGTTCCTGCCTGGATAGCTCTGTGTCGCAGGATCGAACTCGTCTTGGTCCACGATCCCGGACGGGTAGTCCATCACGAAGCTGCCCACGCCACAGCCGGCGACCGAACCCCTCACCAGGACGGTGCCGGTGTACTTCAGCTTGGTGCCGCTCGGCCAGGCCAGGTAGTCCAGCGCCGCCTTCGCATGAATGGTTCCGGTGAAGGTGGAAGGCCCGATGAGGTGCAGCTTGCAGACCTCCTCGACACTCTTTTCAGCCGAGCTCGGACGACAGTCGAGGCCATCAGGGCTCAGCGACGGTTCGGCGAAGTGGCTGTGCACCGCGACCGTTCTGGCCTTCGCCCGCTGCTCACGGCCATCCCCACCGGTGCCTTCCGCCGGCGCGCTCTGCAGCGCCAGCGCGGCAGCCGCAAGTCCGAGCACGAGCGCGTACGACGGTGGCCTCCGCGTCCCGACCGGCTTCCTCGCTCCTCGACTGGGCATGCTTCCCCCTTGGGCCGGTTTGCCCGAGTGTGTTCGGGTCTGGCCCTGAGGGTCGAGGGGATTCAGACAGCCGGCGAGCCCTTCGTCAGGGACCTGACAGCAGCCGCGTCACGCCACCAGGGGTGGGGAGTGGGTGCGCCAGGGGTCGTGGGCCAGGGTCTCGTCGTCGTCCTCGGCGGTGAGCCAGGGCAGGTGGAGGTCGTGGCGCTTCAGGAGTCCCTTGTGCCACAGGACGTGGTGCCTGCGGCAGAGCAGGACCAGGTTGTCGACGGACGTGCTTCCGCCGTGCTCGAGATGCACGAGGTGATGCACGTCGCAGAACGCCGGGGGGCGGGTGCAGCCCTTGGCGATGCAGTGGTGGTCACGGGCACTGACGGCGCGACGCTGAGCTCGCGTGATGTGCCCGGTGAGGCTCTGGAGACTGAGGACCTCCCCCTTGCTGTCCACCAGGAGCCGGCTGATCCGCGCATCGCAGAGCACCGACTCGATGCGCGCCCGCGTCTGCGGCCCGGTCCAAGCACCCTCGGGGGCGAACCGGGACAGCGCAAGGGCGTGCAGCCCGCCATCCGCCGCTGCGACCAGCCGCTCCGGCAGGGAGGACGGCTGCTCCCCCGCGCACCACTCCCCCGTCACGACGTAGCTCAGGCTCGGTCGCTGACCACCCGCATCCGGCAGGTCCATCCAGGCAGCGGCTCCGGCGCAGACCTCGACGAGCGCGTCCGCCCTGCGCTGCCCGGCACTGCGCGAGTCCTCCGAGCCCAGCTGCCGCGCGAGCGGCTCAAGCACCGTCTGGACCGCCTCGGCATCCTCCGCGGTCAGCACGAAGCGGCCGCGCACCGTGCCGTCCGCGTCTGCGCGCAGCTGCAGGTACCGCTTGTGGTGAGCGCTGCGGTCGTCCGACTCGAGCGCGGGCTCGCAGTGCGTGGCGACGAGGTGCGAGACGAGGCGACCCAGCGCCTCGGTGTCCATCGGTCGGCTCACCTCGACGAGATGACGCTGGGACTGCTGCAGCCCCTCACCGCTGATCCGCCCGTGCAGCCTGGTCAGCACCGCGGCCTGCTCCGGCGCCAGCACACCGTCGACGACGGCTGCACCGATCACCGGCAGGTCCCGGAGCACAGCCGCACGCCGCAGGTCTCGGCCCGCTTGCTGCCCTGTGAGCCCGGCCGCGTCTCGCCACCACCCCTGGACCGGCCGGTACGACGGCGGTCCCTCGCTCCCCCGGTTCGCCAGCACAGGACCCCGGGCTTCGAGCTGCCCCAAGGCCTTGTCCGCCAGGCCGACGAGCCGCCCGGCCAACCGCCGCGCGACCAGCGCCACCTCCTGCAGCCTGTCCTCGTCCAGCACCGCCACGTCGACGGCCAGGAAGGCCTCGACAGCGACGATCGGATCGGCGTGCATGGGAGAAGCCTATGCCTCAGGTGCGACAGAAACCTTTTGTTCACAGGCGATCTCGTCCATGGCGTTCAGCCGTGAGCGAAGGCTGGTGAAGCGTCCCTAGAGGAAGGTCTGGCCCTCACCGCGGTAGGTCGGCACCGTGTCCACGACCCGGTCGCCGTCGACCAGGTGCAGCACCGGGAACCGCTCGCACAGCTCCCCCGCCTTGGCGTGCCGGAACCACACGCGATCCCCGAGCCGCAGCCCGTCCGCGGCCTTGCCCTTCAGCGGCGTCTGCACCTCGCCGGCACCCTCGGTCCCCAGCAGGGACAGCCCCGAGGGCAGGTACGGCGAGACCAGCCGGTCGTCCTTCGCCGGCCCTGACGCGGGATAGCCACCCCCGAGCACGGTCACCAGCCCAGGGGCCGGCCGGCGCACCACGGGCAGCGCGAAGACCATGGCGTGCGAGGGCTGGAAGGCGCGGTAGGCGTCGAACAGGGTCGGCCCGTAGAGACCGGACCCCGCCGTGACCTCGGTCAGCGCGGTCTCGACGCGCGAGGTCTCGATGCTCCCCGTCCCGCCGCCGTTGACGAGCTCGAGCGGTGCGACCGCCTGGACCGCAGCGACCGCGGCCGTCCGGCGTGACAGCAGCTCGGCCGCTGACCGCTTCTGCATCGCCGCCACGGCGGGAGACTTGTTGCCCAGGCCGGCGATCTGCGCCTCGTAGGACATCACGCCGACGAGTCGCAGCGCAGGCCGCTTCACGACCTCGCGCGCCAATGCCTCGGCCTGTCCCGCGGAGTGCACCGGTGAGCGGCGCACCCCGATGTGCGCCCGGCCGAGCTTCCACGAGGCATCGAGGTCGATGCAGACCCGCACCGGCGCGGCACCCGCACCGGCGCAGGAGGCGATCAGGTCCAGCTGCTCGACAGCGTCGACCATCACCGTGACGTGCTCGGCGGCATCAGACGACGCGAGGGCGCGCAGGGCTGTGCGGTCCGTCGTCGGGTAGGCCACGAGCAGGTCCTCGTAGCCCAGCGAGGCGAGCCACAGCGCCTCGGGCAGCGTGAAAGCCATGATCCCGGCGAAGCCGTCGACCTTCAGCGCCGCGTCGATCAGCGCGCGGCAGCGCACGGACTTGCTGGCGACGCGGATCGGCATCCCCTGCGCGCGCCGCACCAGGTCTGCCGCGTTGGCCTCGAAGGCCTGCAGGTCGACCACCGCGAACGGCGCCTCGAG
>DATLCV010000039.1:0-28365 GCA_035526225.1 Mycobacteriales bacterium | reverse complement strand
CCGGCGATCCGGGCCCGGGAACGCCGACGGGGCGGCCCTCCAGCAGGAGGACCGCCCCGTCGGGACGTGCTGCGGACTAGAAGTCCATGCCGCCCATGCCGCCGTCGCCACCCGGCATGCCGCCGCCGGCCGGGGTCTTCTCCGGCTTGTCGGCGATGACCGCCTCGGTGGTGAGGAACAGCGCCGCGATGGAGGCGGCGTTCTGCAGGGCGGAGCGCGTGACCTTGGCGGGGTCGATGATGCCGGTGGCGATCATGTCGACGTACTCGCCGGTGGCCGCGTTGAGGCCCTGGCCGATCTCCAGGTTGCGGACCTTCTCCACGACGACGCCGCCCTCGAGGCCGGCGTTGACCGCGATCTGCTTGATCGGGGCCTCGAGCGCCAGGCGCACGATGTTGGCCCCGGTCGCCTCGTCGCCCGTCAGGTCGAGCTTGTCGAACGCGGTCTTGCTGGCCTGCAGCAGGGCCACGCCACCGCCGGCGACGATGCCCTCCTCGACGGCCGCCTTCGCGTTGCGCACGGCGTCCTCGATGCGGTGCTTGCGCTCCTTGAGCTCGACCTCGGTGGCCGCGCCGACCTTGATGACGGCCACGCCGCCGGCCAGCTTGGCGAGGCGCTCCTGGAGCTTCTCGCGGTCGTAGTCGGAGTCGGACTTCTCGATCTCCGCGCGGATCTGGTTCACGCGACCCGCGATCTGCTCCGCGTCGCCCGCGCCCTCGACGATCGTCGTCTCGTCCTTGGTGATGACGATCTTGCGCGCCTTGCCGAGCAGCTCGGTGCCGGCGCTGTCGAGCTTGAGGCCGACCTCCTCGGAGATGACCTGCGCGCCGGTGAGGATCGCGATGTCCTGCAGCATCGCCTTGCGGCGGTCGCCGAAGCCGGGCGCCTTGACCGCGGCCGACTTGAAGGTGCCACGGATCTTGTTCACGACCAGGGTCGCCAGGGCCTCGCCCTCGACGTCCTCGGCGATGATCGCGAGCGGCTTGCCGCTCTGCATGACCTTCTCCAGCAGCGGGAGCAGGTCCTTGACGGAGCCGATCTTGGAGTTGGCGATGAGGACGTAGGGGTCCTCGAGGACCGTCTCCATGCGCTCCGGGTCGGTGACGAAGTAGGGCGAGATGTAGCCCTTGTCGAAGCGCATGCCCTCGGTGAGCTCGAGCTCCAGGCCGAAGGTGTTGCTCTCCTCGACCGTGATCACGCCCTCCTTGCCGACCTTGTCCATGGCCTCGGCGATGATGTCGCCGACCACGGGGTCCGCAGCGGAGATGCTCGCGGTCGCCGCGATCTGCTCCTTGGTCTCCACGTCCTTGGCCGCCTGGCCGATGGCCTCGACGACGCGCTCGACGGCGGCCTCGATGCCCTTCTTCAGGCTCATGGGGTTCGCGCCGGCAGCGACGTTGCGCAGGCCCTCGCGGACGAGCGCCTGAGCGAGCACGGTGGCGGTGGTGGTGCCGTCACCCGCGACGTCGTCGGTCTTCTTGGCGACCTCCTTGACGAGCTCCGCACCGATCTTCTCGTACGGGTCCTCGAGCTCGATCTCCTTCGCGATGGAGACACCGTCGTTCGTGATCGTGGGGGCGCCCCACTTCTTCTCCAGGACGACGTTGCGGCCCTTCGGGCCCAGGGTGACCTTGACGGCGTCAGCGAGCTGGTTCATGCCGCGCTCGAGGCCGCGACGGGCCTCTTCGTCGAAGGCGATCAACTTGGCCATGCTGTGGTTCCTCCCGGTAGGGGTGGTGCTTCAGCGATCTCCGCACGGCGCCCGCGACGGACGACCGGATGGCCGGTCTCGCCGGGAGATCTGGCACTCAGGGTACCCGAGTGCCAACGCCCATGTTGGCACTCACCCCGGGAGAGTGCAAGCCGGGCTAGCGCCCCTTCCAGACCGGCGGGCGCTTCTCGGCGAAGGCGGTGGCGCCCTCCATCGCGTCCTCCGAGACGAAGACCGGCAGCGCCAGCGCCTCGTTCTGCTTCCACCCCTCGGCCTGGGTCCAGTCACCGGAGGACCGCGCGAGCTGCTTGGTGACCGCGACGGCGAGCGGCCCGTTCGCGGCGATGGTCGTCGCGAGCTCGACCGCGGCCTCGAGCGCGTCACCTGCCGGCACGACGCGGTTCACCAGGCCCATCTGCGCCGCGCGGGCAGCGGTCACCGGCTCACCGGTGAGCAGCAGCTCCAGCGCCAGGGCCTGCGGCACTCGCTGCGCCAGCAGGAACGCCGCCCCACCGGCCGCCACGAGCGCCCGCTTGACCTCCGGGACGCCGAAGCTCGCCGTGTCACCTGCCACCACCAGGTCGCACGCCAGCAGCAGCTCGAACCCGCCCGCGAGGGCGTAGCCCTCCACTGCGGCGACCAGCGGCTTGCGCGGCGGGGTGGTGGTGATGCCGCACAGCCCGCGGCCCTCGATGCCCGGCGTCTCGCCGCGCATGAACGCCTTGAGGTCCATGCCGCTGGAGAACGTGCCGCCCGCGCCGGTGAGCACGGCGGCACGCAGGGTGTCGTCCTCGTCGAGCTCGTCGACGGCCGCGGCGACGCCCTGGGCGACGGCGGCGTTGAGCGCGTTGCGCGCCTCGGGCCGGTTGATCGTGATGACCTGCACGGCCCCGCGCCGCTCGACCAGGACCTCGTCGCTCACGTTCTCTCCCTCACGCGACACCGGACTTCGCGAAGGCACCGTACGACGGGGCGATCGTCACGGTGGGCACCGAGGTCAGCGCGGTCGCCTCGATGGTCTTCAGCCCGTCGCCGGTGTTGAAGACCACGGTCTCGAGGTCGGGGTCGATAGCCCCCTCCTGCAGCAGCTTGCGCAGCACCGCCACGGTCACGCCGCCGGCGGTCTCGGCGAACACGCCCTCCGTCGAGGCGAGGAGCTGTATCCCCTCGATCACCTCGGCGTCACTGACGTGCGCCATGGCCCCGCCGGTCCGCCGTACGACGTCCAGCGCGTAGGGGCCGTCAGCGGGGTTGCCGATCGCGAGCGACTTGGCGATCGTGTCGGGCTTCACCGGCCTCACGACGTCCCAGCCGTTCTCGTACGCCGTCGCGATCGGCGAGCAGCCGGTCGCCTGCGCCCCGAACACCTTGTACGGCGTGGGCTCGACGAGACCGAGCTTGCCGAGCTCGCCGAAGGCCTTGTCCACCTTGGTGAGCAGCGACCCCGACGCCATCGGGATCACGACCTGCTCCGGCAGTCGCCAGCCGAGCTGCTCGGCCACCTCGTACCCCAGGGTCTTGGACCCCTCGGCGTAGTAGGGGCGGACGTTGACGTTGACGAACGCCCAGTCCTCGTTCTCCGCGATCTCCGAGCAGAGCCGGTTCACGTCGTCGTACGTGCCGTCGACCGCCACCAGGGTCTGGCCGTAGACCGCGGTCTGCACGACCTTGCCCTGCTCGAGGTCGCTGGGGATGAACACGACGGCCCGCAGGCCGACGTGGGTGGCGTGCGCCGCGACGGAGTTGGCGAGGTTGCCGGTCGAGGCGCAGGAGACCGTCGTGTACCCGAACGCGCGGGCGGCCGAGAGGGCGACGCTCACGACGCGGTCCTTGAAGGAGTGCGTCGGGTTCCCGCTGTCGTCCTTGACAAGCAGGTTCCTCATCCCCAGCGCCTTTGCGAGGTTCGGCGCGGGGCGCAACCGGGTCATGCCGGCACCGAGGTCGACGCGGGTCTCGAGGTCCTGACCGGCGGGCAGCAGGCCGGCGTAGCGCCAGATGCTCTGCGGGCCGGCCTCGATCGAGGCCCGTGTGACGGTCCGCAAGCGGTCCTCGTCGTACTCGACCTCGAGAGGCGCGAAGCAGTTGTCGCACACGTGCACGGGAGCCAGGGGGCTGTGCTTGCCGCACTCGCGGCAGAGCAGCCCGATGGCGGGCGAGGCCGCAAAGGCGGCGGGGGCAACAGCAGTCAAGGGAAACGCTCTCCTCATCTTTCCCGCGACGCGCGGGACGGAGTTGGCACCTGGCCGGTAAAGGCTGGTTGCCGGGGCGTCATCGGGCCGTGTCCCTGGTGCCCCTCTGGATGAAGGAATCTTCAGTTGTGGCCTCCAGCGTACCGGAGCGTCAACGGCGTACTTTCTGCCGGTGCTCGACCTCACTGCCCGCCTGCACCCCTCGGCGCTCGACCAGCGCCGCGGCATCGTCCGGCTGCACCCTGACGCGCTCGCAGCGCTCGGCCTCGCGCCCTGGGACGTCATCGTGCTGCACGGACGCCGTACGACCGGTGGGCTCGTCGCCATCGCCCCACCGGGCACGGGCCAGCACGAGCTGCTGTGCGACGAGCTGGTGCTGGGCAACATGGGTGTGCCCAGCGGCAGCGTCGTGCAGGTCGAGCGCGGGGCGGACCGGGAGGCCGCGCACGTCACCGTGCGCGGCGGGCCCGAGGTGATCGGGGCAGTCGACCCGGCGATGCTGCGCACCGCGTTGCTCGGCAAGGCCCTCACCGCAGGCGACCAGGTGTCACTGCTGCCGCAGGACCTCGCTCCGATCTCGGCGGTCGACGTCGTCGGGACCCGTCGCACCCTCGCGAACCGGCTCGGGCCGGCCTGGTCCACGGTGCTGCTGGAGATCACCGCTTGCGCGCCCGACGGCCCTGCCGTCGTGACGATGGGCACGGTCGTCGGCTGGCAGGGCGGCACGACCACGACCGGGAGCGCGACCCCGATCGTGGTGCCGGCCGCGCGGGAGGCGAGCGTGCCCGACCTGCCGGGGCTGGAGAGGCAGGTGGCGGTCCTCACCGAGTGGCTCGACCTCGGCTTCCACCGGGCGGACCTGCTGGCGCGGCTCGGCAGCCGCCCGCAGCTCGGTGTGCTCGTGACCGGGCCGGCTGGGTCGGGCAAGGGCGCGGTGGTCGAGGCGGTCTGCGCATCCCTGGGCCTGCGGCTGCGACGGGTCTGGGCCCCGACGATCGCCGGCCTGGAGGCGAACGCGGCGACCCAGCAGCTCGCGACGCTCATCGCCGAGGGCACCAAGGCCTCGCCGGCGGTGCTGCTGGTCGAGGACGTCGAGGCCCTCACCCCACGCGAGGGAGGCGGGGCGCTGGCGACCTGGGTGCTGACCGCCGTACGGGAGGCGGTGGCGGCGGGGCGGCTCGCGGTGATCTGCACGACGGCGCGGCCGGAGGCCGTCACGCCGGAGCTGCGTACGCCGGGCACGCTCGACCACGAGCTGGTGGTGCCCATGCCGGACCGCGCCACGCGGCTGCGGTTGCTGCAGCGCGCGGTGCAGCACGTGCCCCTCGCCGCCGACGTCGCGCTCGAGGACGTCGCCGGACGGACGCCAGGCTTCGTCGCCGCGGACCTGCTCGCCCTTGTGCGCGAGGCCGGTCTGCGCGGCGCTGCCCGGCACAGCGGCGGCGACGCGCCGTCGGTGTCCGCCGCGGACCTCACGGCGGCCCTCGAGGTCGTCCGGCCCACGGCGCTGGGTGGCGCACGGCTCGATGTCGCCCAGGTCTCGCTCGACGACGTCGGTGACATGGCCGAGGTCAAGCAGGCTGTGACCGAGACGGTGCTGTGGCCGCTGCAGTACCCCGACACGTTCGACCGCCTGGGCGTCGCGCCGCCGCACGGCCTGCTGCTGTACGGGCCGCCCGGGTGTGGGAAGACCTACCTCGTCAAGGCCATCGCCGGGTCGGGCGAGGCCAACGTGCTGTCCGTAAAGGGCGCCGAGCTGCTGTCGAAGTGGGTCGGCGAGTCGGAGAAGGCGGTGCGCGAGCTGTTCAGGCGGGCCCGGGAGGCCGCGCCGACGCTGGTCTTCCTCGACGAGGTCGACGCGCTGGCCCCCGTCCGCGGGCAGTCGACCGACGGGGGGACGACCGACCGCGTCGTCGCGGCGCTGCTCACCGAGCTCGACGGCGTCGAGGAGCTGCGGGACGTCGTCGTCATCGGTGCCACGAACCGTCCGGACCTCGTCGACCCTGCGCTGCTGCGGCCCGGCCGGCTGGAAAAGCTCGTCTACGTCGCGCCGCCGGACGCGGTGGCCCGCGCGGCGATCCTGCGCGCCGCCGTGAAGGACGTGCCGCTCGACGAGTCGGTGGACCTCGACGCCCTCGGCGCCCGCACCGAGGGGTTCTCGGCGGCCGACTGCGCAGCCCTGGTGCGAGAGGCGGCGCTCACCGCGATGCGCGAGTCGATGGAGGCGACCACCGTCACGGCCGCGCACGTCGAGACGGCGCTGACCGCCGTACGGCCCTCGCTCGACCCGGCGCAGGTCGCGTCACTCGCGGCGTTCGCGGCCGCCCGCGCTCACCTGTGATCCTCGCTGCGCTCGTCAACAGGTTCGATCGCCTCACTCACCTGTAGTCGCGCGTGAGGACGACGGTGAGCCCGCTGCCCGGCAGGCCGCGAAAGCGCGGCAGCACCCGCGGGATGTCGAACTGCTTCGCGAACCGCTGCGCGGACCCGAGCTGGCCGGAGGCGTAGTAGATCGTCGTCTGCGAGATCACCCCGCCCCGGTAGTTGCCGGGCTCGCCCGCGATCGGCCAGCCGCCGGCGCGGAACCTGTCTGCGCTGCGCTCCGCGAGGCCCTTGATGCGGCTGTTGTTCAGCACCGTCACCGGGCGGACCGGGGCAGCCACCGGCGGCGCCGTGGTAGCCGCGGGGGGGCTCGCGCTCGGACGCGTTGTCGGACGCGTTGTCGGGCGCGTCGTCGCCGTGGGCGCAGCACTGGGCTGCGGGGTGGCGGAGCGTGTCGGGGTGGGGAGCGCGACCGTCGGTCCCTGCCCTGAGTCGCTGTCGTGCCGGAAGGCGTACAGCAGCACGATCCCGATGAGCACACCGGCGACGGCGAGCACCGCACCCAGGAGGGCCTGCCGCCGGCCGACCGGGGGGGGCTCCGGCTGCGCCCGCAGGCCCTCGTAGAAGTCGGGCTCGCGCGTCGCCTCCTGCCGGTACGGCGGGATCGGGGCCGTCTCGTGCTGCGCCCACGCCTCGGGCGGCGCGGGGGGAGGTGGGACGGGGGTCCCCGGGGACGGGACAGGGCCGGTCGGCAGCACGTCGCGGGCGGGCGGAGCCGACGACGACGGCGCCGGGGGTGCAGGGGCAGGTGGCGCGGGGCGCACCGGCACGGGTGCCGGGGTCGGCGGCACCGGTGTCGGAGGGGTCGGGGTCGTCGGGGTCGGCGGCACCGGCGTCGGGGTCGGCGGCACCGGTGTCGGAGTCGGCGGCGCTGCGGGAGGCGGAGCCTCGAGGGGCGGACCGCTGGGGACGTCGCTCAGGTCGGCGGGCAGCCACTGCGCGTCGAGGGGCATGGGTGGCTCTGCGCTGGGCGGTTCTGCGCTGGGCGGTTCTGCGCTGGGAGGTTCTGGGTTCGCAGGAGCAGGAGGCTCGGGCGCGACCCGGGGCGGCTGGGGAAGGAGCACCTGCGGCTGGACCAGGGGCGGCGGGGTGTCGACGACGGGCGCGGGCGGCGGCGAGGGAGGCACCGGCGGCTCCTGGGAGGCCGCTTCGCGCTGCCCCGTGGCCTGGGCGCGCCACCAGGCGTCGGAGCCGGTGTCGAACGGCCCCTCCGGCGTGGCGCGCGAGGACAGCGCGTCGAGGGCCTGGAGGACGTCGTCGTCGACCGGGAGCTCAGTGGAGGCGGGATCGACCTCGGGGAAGCCCCAGTCAGGCTCGTCGGGACCGCTCATCGCCGCGGCGCTGCAGCAGGAGGTGCGCTCACGCGTCCATGCCGAGGCGGCGTGCCGACCGCGTGCGCTGCCTCGTCGTACGCAGGCGGCGCAGCCGCTTGACGAGCATCGGGTCGTGCACGAGGGCCTCGGGGCGGTCGATGAGCGCGTTCAGGACCTGGTAGTAGCGCGTGGCGCTCAGGTCGAACAGGTCCTTGATGGCCTGCTCCTTCGCACCGGCGTACTTCCACCACTGGCGCTCGAACGCGAGGATCTCGCGCTCCGTCCCGGACAGCTCGGCGACGGCGTCGGGGACGACGGTGAGGGTCGCGACGCTGTCCATGTGTCCTCCTGCGAGTGGCTGATGCGCGCGAACTACACGGGTGTGGTTCGCCTCCCCATCATGCCACCTCCTGGGCCGATCAGGGCAGCCGCACGGCGGGCGAGCCCCGACGGGGTGCTGACAGGGGCGAGCCTTGCGGATACGTTGCGGGACAAGAACACGTTCTACTTCGAGGAGAGCCCGATGCAGACCCGCGCCGCCATCTTGTGGGAGCCGCACACCGACTGGAGCGTCGAGGACATCGAGCTCGACCCACCGAAGAAGGGGGAGCTCCTGGTCAAGCTCGCCGCGAGCGGGCTGTGCCACTCCGACGAGCACCTCGTCACCGGCGACATGGTCCTCGACCCCGAGATCGCTGACGCCTTCGGGCTCAAGCAGTTCCCGATCATCGGCGGCCACGAGGGCGCCGGCGTGGTGCTCGAGGTCGGCCCGGAGACCCAGGGCTTCGAGGTCGGCGACCACGTCGTGTTCAGCTTCATCCCCAGCTGCGGGAAGTGCCCGAGCTGCAGCACCGGCTACCAGCAGCTGTGCGACCTCGGCGCCTTCCTCCTCGGCGGCAAGCAGCTCACCGACTTCACGAGCCGGCACCACAGCAAGGACGGCAAGGACCTCGGCACGATGGTCGCGCTCGGGACCTTCGCGGAGCACACCGTCGTCTCCGTCGACTCCGCCATCAAGATCGAGAAGCACATCCCGCTCGAGCGAGCAGCGCTCGTGGGCTGCGGCGTCACGACCGGCTGGGGCTCCGCGGTCTACGCCGCCGACACCCGCGCGGGTGACACGGTCGCGGTCGTCGGTCTCGGCGGCATCGGCATGTCGGCCGTGCAGGGAGCGGCGATGGCGGGGGCGCGCTTCGTCATCGCCATCGACCCGGTCGAGTGGAAGCGGGAGAAGGCGCTCACCCTCGGCGCGACCCACGCCGCCGCGAGCATGCTCGACGCCCAGCCGCTCATCAACGACATCACGTACGGCGTGATGGCGGACTCCGCGATCCTCGCCCTCGACCTCGCCAAGGGCGAGCACCTCGCCCCGCTGCTGAGCCTGGTGAAGAAGAGCGGCAAGGCGGTCGTGACGGCTGTCGCCAACATGATGGCGATGGACGCGCAGATCAACCTCATGGAGTTCGCCATGCAGCGCAAGACCCTCGTGGGCTGCATCTTCGGCAACGCCAACCCGCGCTACGACATCCCGCGCCTGCTCAACCTCTACATGGACGGCAAGCTCAGGCTCGACGACATGGTGACGACCGAGTACTCCCTGGACCAGATCAACCAGGGCTACGCCGACATGCGGGACGGCAAGAACATCCGCGGGGTCGTCCGCTTCAGCTAGCTCCCGAGCTGCCCGTCGTGCTGCACCCGGGTCTCCGGACCCGGGTAGCAGACGGCTTCGTGGCCGTCCTCCCAGCGGACCCGGTACGGCGGGCTGCCGTCGGGTCCGCGCGTCTCGAGCACGACGCCGATCTTGCCGGGGTCACCGACCCGGGCACCCGGGATCGCGATCACGTCTCCGGCGACAGCGCGCATGAGCACCTCCTGGTCCGCCCCCGACCGATCGTGGCCCTCGAGGCCGGTCAGGGCAACACCTACCGGCGAGGAGCGGTCGCGCGGACGAGGACTGTCGCGACGCGGCCACCGCCGGTGGCCGGGCCGTCCGAGGCGAAGGCGCCCCACAGGCTGCCGTCGGGCCCGACAGCGACGTCGACGTAGTCGAGAAGGCTGCGGTCGTCGCCGAACCCGGGCACGCCGCACAGGATGCCGTCGAGGCAGATGTCCTTGGTGTGCACGGGCTTGGCGAGCACGTGCTGCCGCCGGGTGACGCGCGGGTGGGTGGTGGCCGCCCCGTCGACGACGGCCAGGGTGGCGTACCAGTCCTGCACCTGGTTGGCGTCGGTCTTGGTGCCCTCGTAGTAGGCCATCGCGAGGGTGCCGTTGCGAAGGGGTGCGATCGCGGCGTACACGGAGGAGACCTTGGGGGTGCCGACGTCGACGAGGCCGGACCAGGTGCGACCGTGGTCCTTGGAGTAGGACAGCCACGCGCTCTGGTGCCCCGCGTGCAGGCCGTTGCCGACGACGTACACGGTGCCTGCCGCGTCGACCGTGAGCCAGTTGAAGCCGCCGTAGAAGGCGTCGTCGGTCGCCCCCAGGTAGACCGCGCTCGACTCCAGCACCGGGCCGACGGTCTCCCGGTCGTACCTCGCGACGTACAGCTTGTTCGGCGCACCCAGCGGCGGGTGCGAGGGGATGGTCGTCGGCCCGTCGATGCCGTAGAGCACGTAGACGGTGCCGGTGCGGGGGTCGATGCCCATCGAGTCGACGTAGGCGTTCTGGTTGGTGACGAAGGCGTCGAGCGGCGTGGGGTTGGCCGGGTTCGTCGAGGCGCCGTAGAGGAGGACCGGGGTCGCGGTGAAGGTGCGGCCGAGGTCGTGCGAGGCGTAGAGGTAAGGGACGCCGTCGAAGCCCTTCATCGTCACGTAGACGTCCTTGCCGCTGCCTGTCACCCACGGCCGGTCGAGCGCGGGGTCGCCGGAGATCTTCGTCTGCCGCCACGTCTTCCCGGCGTCCTCGCTGACGTCGACGAGCACGTAGTTGATGGCGAGGTCGACCGCGACGACGACCTTGTCTGAGAGGAAGTGCATGTCCCAGTCGCTGCCGCCGACATCGCTGGCGTAGCCCTTCACCTGGGTGAAGGAGCGGCCGAAGTCGGTGGAGCGGAACAGGTTGGCAGGGTCGCTGCCGCCGCCAAGGCCGTCGACGAGCACCGTCCTGCCGTGCGGGGCGACGGTGACGTTGGGCTCGCCGCCGGCCCCGGCGAAGACGAAGGCCTTCGCAACGGTCAGGCGCCCCGGACCGCCCGCGGCGTGCCCCGGGACGGCGAGCGCGAGCAGGGGCAGGAGCAGCAGGGCCAGGGCTGGGCGACGCATCGGCCAAGGGTAGGTGTTGCGGGCGGACTCTGTGGCGGCCTACGTTTCACCTAGAACCTGTTCTAGTAGCGGAGGTCACGTGAAGCCGGTCGAGCTCGACGAGTACCCCGTCCACCAGACCCCGCTGTCCCTCGCCAGGGTCGGCACGAGCGACCGGAACTTCTACGACCGCTACTACTTCAACGGCCACGACCGCACCGGCGAGCGCTTCCTGGTGGCGGGCTTCGGGGTCTACCCGAACCTCGGCGTCGTCGACGGCTTCGTGACCGTTCGCGAGGGCGACACCCAGACGGTGGCGCGCTTCTCCGACGCCCTGGAGGGCCGGTCGCTGCGCACCAGCGTCGGCGGCATGACCATCGAGGTGCTCGAGCCGCTGCAGCGGCTGCGGGTCGTCTGCGAGTCCGACGCCCTGAGCTGCGACCTCACCTGGGAGGGCTCGTTCCCCGCAGTGCTGGAGGACGCGCACCTGCTGATGTCACCGCTGCGGCCCACCCTGGACGCCAGCAGGTTCGCGCAGACAGGCAGCTGGCAGGGCTCGCTGACCGTCGGTGGCACGAAGACCGACGTCGACCCGTCGGTCTGGGTCGGCACCCGCGACCGCTCGTGGGGCATCCGGCCGGTAGGCGACCCGGACCCGGCCGGACGGCAGGCCGAGCACCCCCTCGAGGGCTTCTGGTGGCTGTACGTGCCACTGCGCTTCGAGACGTTCCAGCTCGTGCTCATCGTGCAGGAGGAGCCGGATGGCCACCGCACCCTGTCGCACGCCTCGCGCACCTTCGCCGACGGCCGCGTCGAGCAGCTCGGCTGGCCCCGCATCGAGATCGACTACCGCTCCGGCACGCGGCACCCGGAGCACGCCCGCATCCACCTCACCCGCCCGAACGGCGAGCCCCTCGTGCTCGAGGTCGAGACCAAGATGCCGCTGGCGCTGCACATCGGCTGCGGGTACGGCGGCGACCCCGACTGGTCGCACGGCCAGTGGAAGGGTGCGAACTGGGCCAGCACCGCGAGCTACGACTACGGCGACCCCGAGATCGCCGGCCGCGTGCCGTGGGGCGTCGTGGAGCACGTCGGCCGCGGGCTGCTCGACGGCGAGGAGGGCTGGGGCCTGTTCGAGCACGGCTCGATCGGCCGGCACGAGCCGACCGGCTTCGCCGACTACCTGAGCGTCGCGCCCTAGGTGGTCGACCTCGCTCGGGCTCGGGCGCCCTTCGAAGGAGGGCTGTACGAGTCGCACTACCTCACCGCCACCGACCCCGCCGGCGGCCGGGCGCTGTGGCTGCGCCACACCTCGCTGAACGGCAAGCCGTCGGTCTGGGCGACCTGGTTCGACCCCGAGCCGCACGCCCAGCGCATCGAGCTCGACGAGCCGTTGAGCACCAGCGACTGGCCGACCTGCAGCCTCGGTTCGCTCACCGCCACCAGCGCCCTGGGCTCGCTCGGAGGCACCGACTGGGACCTCACCTGGGAACCGCACGCACCGGACCTGCCGTACCTGCCGGCGACGTGGCTCTACGACCGCGTGCTCCCCCGCTCCAACGGAGCCGCCGTGATCCCGCACGCCACCGTGAACGGCCGGTACGGCGAGACCTCCCTCGACGGCTGGCACGGCGTGGTCGGGCACAACTGGGGCCGCGAGCACGCCGACCAGTGGTGCTGGCTGCACACCGCGCTGCCGGAGGGATGGCTCGACCTCGTGCTGGTCCGGGTGCGGGTGGGCCCGCTGCTCACCCCGTGGATCGCCGGCGGGGGGGTGCACGTCGACGGCACGCTCCGCCGTACCCGACCTGGACGGGTCCACGTGCGCCACCGGGGTGACCGGACCGTCGTCGAGGTGCCGCTACGGGGCGGACGCGTGACGGTCGACGTGGCGGCGGCGCACCACGTCACCTGGGACTACGCGAGCCCGCGCGGTCAGGGGCGGGTGGTGCGCAACTGCTCGGTCGCGGACGCGACGGTCCTGCTCGACGGGCGACGCGAGTGGCAGCTGCAGGGCACGGTGGCAGTCGAGCACGGCGCTTGACGCCGCCTACCGGGGAGTAGTGACTAGGGTCCACAGCGCGAGCGGGCGACAACGGCGTCGTCCCCTCCACCCGAGGGAGTAGGCGTGACGGCGGCGGACCGGCAGGCAGGCAGCGGCTCACCGGCGCTGGACGACCTGCTCGAAGCCGCCCTGCACGAGGCAGGCGATCACGGGCAGCTGGACCCGGATCGGCTGGCGCTGCTCGCGCCCTTCTTGCGGCAGTACTACCGCTTCGTCGCCCCGGAGGACCTGCTCGGTCGAGAGCCCCGCGACGTCTACGGCGCGGCCCTGGCGCACCTCGAGCTCGCCGAGCAGCGCACCCCGGGTACCGCGCTGGTGCGGGTGCTGACCCCCACGCTCGAGTCGCACGGGTGGTCGTCAGCGCACACGGTGGTGGAGGTCGTCACCGATGACATGCCGTTCCTGGTCGACACCGTCTCGGCAGAGCTCAACCGGCACGACCTCGGCATCCAGCTCGTCATCCACCCGGTGGTCCCGGTGCGGCGCGACGCGGTGGGACGGCTGCTGGAGGTGGACCCTGCTGGGGACCAGGACTCCGTGCGCGAGTCGTTCATGCACGTCGAGGTCGACCGCCTCGCCGGCCCCGCGGCCGGGGAGCGCCTCCGCAACGACCTGCGCCGGGTCCTGGAGGACGTGCGTGCCGCGGTCGAGGACTGGGACCGCATGCGCACCCGGTTGGACGAGGCGGTGGCGGAGCTCCCCCCGGGCGGCGACGAGTCCGAGGAGATCGTGGCCCTCGCCGGGTGGATGGACGACGACGCGTTCACCTTCCTCGGCTACCGCGAGTACGCGCTGGTAGGGACCGGTGACGACCGGGTGCTCGAGTCGGTGCCGGGCACCGGCCTGGGCATCCTTCGCGACGCGGGGCTGCAGCCGGTCTCCCGTTCCTTCGCGGCGCTCCCCCCCGAGGTGCGCCGGCGGGCGCTCGACCCGAGCCTGCTCACCGTCACCAAGGCCAACTCGCGCGCCACGGTCCACCGCCCGGCGTACCTCGACTACGTCGGGATCAAGCGCCTCGGGCCCGACGGGCTACCGGTCGGCGAGCGCCGCTTCCTCGGCCTGTTCAGCCACTCGGCCTACTCCGACTCCGTCACCGTCGTGCCCGTGGTGCGGCGCAAGCTGCAGACCGTCATGGAGCGGTCGGGCTTCAACCCCGGCAGCCACGACTACCGCGCGCTGCTCGCCGTGCTGGAGGACTACCCCCGCGACGAGCTGTTCCAGATCTCCGAGGACGACCTGCTCACGATCTCGCTCGGCATCCTGCACCTGCAGGAGCGCCGCCAGGTCCGGCTGTTCGTCCGTCACGACGACTACGGCCGCTTCGTGTCCTGCTTCGTCTTCCTCCCTCGCGAGCGGTACACGACGGCGAACCGCTTGAAGGTCCAGCAGGTGCTCATGGAGGCCTTCGGCGGCGTCGGCCTCGACCACGCCGTACGGGTCTCGGAGTCCGTGCTCGCACGGCTGCACATCGTCATCCGCACCGCCGAACCCGTGACCGGCGGCCTCGACGTCGCCGCTGTGGAGGACCGCCTCGAGGCGGCGACGCGCTCCTGGAACGACGCCCTGGTCGACGCCCTGCGCGACACCTTCGGCGAGGTCGAGGCCGCACAGCTCCAGGCGAGGTACGGCGACGCCTTCCCCGAGGCGTACAAGGAGGATTTCCCCGCCTCTGCCGCGGTGCCGGACCTGCAGCGCCTGGAGGGGCTCGGGGACACCCCGGGGATCGACCTGCAGCTCTACCGGCCCACCGGCGCGAAGGCAGGCGAGTACCGCTTCAAGGTCTTCCGGGTCGGACCGCCCCTGTCGCTGTCAGCAGTGATGCCGCTGCTGCAGGACATGGGTGTCGAGGTCTCCGACGAGCGGCCGTACTCGGTCGAGCGGCCGGGCGTGCCCCTCGCGTGGGTCTACGACTTCGGCCTGCGGTCGCCCGCGGAGGCCGTGCTCGACGAGAAGCAGTGGCAGGCCTTCGAGGACGCCTTCGCAGCGGTCTGGCACGGTCGCGCCGAGAGCGACGCCCTCAACGCGCTGGTGGTCACGGAGGGGATGTCGTGGCGCGAGGTGGTAGTGCTGCGCTGCTACGCGAAGTACTTGCGCCAGGTCGGGACGACGTTCAGCGAGGCCTACCTCGCGCAGACGCTCGTCAGGAACCCGCACGTGGCGCGCCAGGTCGTCGACCTGTTCGGAGCGCGCTTCGACCCGAGCCGGCAGGGCGAGGACCAGGAGGCCCTGGTCGCCGCGGCGCGAGCGTCGCTCGACGAGGTCGCGAGCCTGGACGAGGACCGCATCCTGCGCTCGTTCCTGGCGCTGGTCGGCGCGACGACGCGCACCAGCTTCTACCAGCGCGAGGCCGACGGGGCCGCGAAGCCGTACGTCAGCGTCAAGCTGGACCCGGCACAGGTCCCCGACCTCCCGCGCCCCCGTCCGCGCTTCGAGATCTTCGTCTACTCGCCGCGGGTCGAGGGCGTGCACCTGCGCTTCGGCGCGGTGGCCCGCGGCGGGCTGCGCTGGTCCGACCGGCGGGAGGACTTCCGCACCGAGGTGCTCGGTCTGGTGAAGGCGCAGATGGTGAAGAACGCCGTCATCGTGCCCGTGGGGTCCAAGGGCGGGTTCGTCCTCAAGCGCCCGGCCGACCCAGCTGACCGCGACGCGTGGCTGGCCGAGGGCATCGCCTGCTACCGCACCTTCATCCACGCGCTGCTCGACGTCACCGACAACATCGTCGACGGGCAGGTCGTGCCGCCGGCGGACGTGGTGCGGCACGACGGTGACGACCCCTACCTCGTGGTCGCGGCCGACAAGGGCACGGCGACCTTCTCCGACCTCGCCAACGAGGTCGCCATCGAGCACGGCTTCTGGCTCGGGGACGCCTTCGCGTCCGGAGGTTCCGCCGGCTACGACCACAAGGACATGGGCATCACGGCCAGGGGCGCGTGGGAGTCGGTCAAGCGGCACTTCCGCGAGCTCGGTCGCGACACCCAGACCGAGCCGTTCACCGTCGTCGGGGTGGGTGACATGTCGGGAGACGTGTTCGGCAACGGCATGCTGCTGTCCCGGCAGATCCGGCTCGTGGCGGCCTTCGACCACCGGCACGTGTTCCTCGACCCCGACCCCGACCCGGAGCGCTCCTTCGCGGAGCGGGAGCGGCTGTTCGCGCTCCCCCGTTCCTCCTGGGCGGACTACGACCCGGAGCTGCTCTCCCCCGGGGGCGGGGTGTTCCCACGCAGCGCCAAGTCTGTGCCGCTCAGCCCGCAGGTGCAGGCCGCCCTCGGGGTGAGCGCCGACGCCCTGACCCCGGCCGAGCTCATGCGGGCCGTGCTGCTCGCCCCCGTCGACCTGCTGTGGAACGGCGGGATCGGTACCTACGTCAAGGCCTCTCACGAGTCGCACGGCGAGGTGGGTGACAAGGCCAACGACGCGATCCGCGTGAACGGTGTCGACCTGCAGTGCCGGGTGGTGGGCGAGGGCGGCAACCTGGGCCTGACGCAGGAGGGCCGCATCGAGTACGCCCTCGCGGGCGGGCGGGTGAACACCGACGCCATCGACAACTCCGCCGGCGTCGACTGCTCCGACCACGAGGTCAACATCAAGATCCTGCTGGGCCAGGTCGTCGCGAACGGCGACATGACGTCCGAGCAGCGCAACGAGCTGCTGTCGGCCATGACAGCCGAGGTCGCGGCGCTCGTCCTGCGCGACAACTACGAGCAGAACATCGCGCTCGGCAACGCGCGCGCGCAGGCACCGGAGATGCTGCCGGTGCACCGCCGGCACCTGGCCCACCTGGAGAAGGCGGGCCTGTTCGACCGCGCGGTCGAGTCGCTGCCCGACGAGGCCGAGCTCGAGACGCGCGCGGGGGCGGGGGGCGGGTTGACCAGCCCTGAGTTCGCCGTGCTCCTGGCGTGGACCAAGATCGGTCTGACCGAGGAGATCCTCGCCTCCGACGTGCCCGAGGACCCCTACCTGGGTCACGAGCTCGAGCGCTACTTCCCCGAGCCGCTCCGGGAGCGCTTCCGGGCCGAGATGGAGAACCACCGGCTGCGCCGGGAGATCATCGCGACGGTCGTGGTGAACAAGATGGTGAACCACGCCGGCATCACGTTCGCCCACCGCATGGCCGAGGAGGTGGCGGCCCCGGCACCGGACATCGTCCGCGCCCACACCGTCGCGACGCAGGTGTTCTCGATGCCGGGCTTCTGGCGCGAGGTCGAAGCGCTCGACAACGTCGTGCCCACCGACGTCCAGACGGCGGTGCTGCTCAAGGGGAGGCAGCTGGTCGAGCGCGCCACGCGGTGGCTGCTGACCACCCGGCGCCACCCGATCGACATCGCCGCGACGGTCCAGGCGTTCGCACCCGGCGCGGCACTGGTGACCGCGAAGCTGCCCGGCCTGCTGGGCGAGCGCAGAGCAGCTGAGCTCCAGGAGGTCGCGGCCAGATACGCCGCCGACGGGGTGCCCGAGGAGCTGGCGCTCCAGGTCGCAGGGTTCCCTGCGGCGTACAGCGCCCTGGACGTCGTCGAGGTCGCCGGCGCCGCTGACCACCCCGTCGAGGAGGTGGCCGCGCTCTACTTCGCGCTCGACGGCCTGCTCGAGCTGGGCAAGCTGCGTGAGCGGGTGGTGGCGCTCCCGCGCAACGACCGCTGGCAGACGCTGGCCAGGGCTGCGCTGCGGGACGACCTCAACGCCGCCCAGGCCGCGCTCACCGCGCACGTCCTCGCCACCACCGAGTCGGGTGAGCCCGACAAGCGGATCGCCGCGTGGGTCGAGCTGCACAGCGCGGCGGTCGGACGCGCGGCCCAGGTGCTCGCGGACATCGTGGCCGGTGAGGTGTACGACGTCGCGACCCTCTCCGTCGCGCTGCGCCAGGTGCGCGGCCTGACCCAGACCAGCACGACGGGCGAGACCTGAGACCGCAGCGGCAAGATCACCCGCGTTACGCTCGGACCCCGACCCACTGGGAGGCGATGTGACCGAGCCGTCTGACGCCGAGGGCGCTGCTGAGACAACAGTTCCGAGCGGGCGACGGCGTATCGGCGAGGTGCTCGTCGGCCAGGGACTGCTCACGCCGGAACAGCTCGTGCACGCCCTCAACGTGCAGCGCGACGTGCCGGTCGGCAAGCCGCGCAAGCGCATCGGCACCGTGATCATCGAGCTGGGCATGGCGAGCGAGCACCAGGTCGCGGAGGCCCTCGCCCGCGCCCTGTCGCTCGAGCGCGTCGACCTGCAGCGCGTCCTCGTCATGCCCGACCAGGTGCGGCTGCTGCCGCGCGCGGTCGCTGAGCGCCACGGCATGGTCGTCATCGACTTCGACGGCCAGCAGCTCACGGTCGCCACCGCAGACCCGACCAATGTCGTCGCTCTCGACGACGCCAAGCTCTACGCCGGTGCGCGCCACGTGAAGGTCATGGTGGCGACCCCGACCCAGGTCAAGGCGCAGATCGCCCGCGCCTGGTCACTGGCCGAGGACAGCGACAGCGTCGACTCGCTGTTCCAGGGCGCCGACACCGACCCGGACCGCGACACCGACGAGCTCGCCGAGGCTGCGGTGCAGGCGACGCCCATCGTGCGGCTCGTCGACATCATCCTCAGCGAGGCAGTGCGGGCCGGAGCGAGCGACGTCCATGTCGAGCCGCAGGCAGGCGGGCTGCGGATCCGCTACCGCGTCGACGGGGCGCTGCGCGACGCGATGACCGTGCCGCCGAGTGCCCGCGCCGCGACCGTGAGCCGGATCAAGATCGTGTCAGGACTGGACATCGCCGAGCGGCGGCGGCCCCAGGACGGGCGGGCGAAGCTGACGGTGGACGACGCCGTCGTCGAGGCTCGCATCGCCTCGATCCCGACGCTGCACGGGGAGAAGGTCGTCATCCGCCTGCTGCCGCGGGCGGAGAACGTGCCGGTCCTGGCGAAGACCGGGTTGCTCCCCCAGCAGCTGGAGGGCGTCGGGACGGCGCTCACCCAGCCGCAGGGGCTCGTCCTGATCACCGGGCCTACAGGGTCCGGCAAGACGAGCACGCTCTACGCCTCCATCCAGCAGCTGCGCACGCCCGACCGCAACATCGTCACCCTCGAGGACCCCGTCGAGGTGCACGTGCCCGGGATCACGCAGGTGCAGGTCAACGAGCGCACCGGGATGACCTTCGCACGAGGGCTCCGGAGCATCCTGCGCCAGGACCCCGACGTCATCCTGGTCGGCGAGTGCCGCGACCTGGAGACCGCGGAGCTCGCCCTGCAGGGAGCGCTGACCGGGCACCTGGTGCTGACCACGCTGCACACGAACGACGCCGTCAGCGCGGTCGCCCGTCTCGTGGACATGGGCGTCGACCCCTTCCTCGTCGCCTCCTCCCTCAGCCTCGTGGTGGCGCAGCGCCTGCTCCGCAAGCCGTGCGCGTCCTGCGCGGCGCCCTACGTGCCGTCGAGTCGCACGCTCGCTCTGGTCGGGGTCACGCAAGCAGACCTCTCTGAAGCCACGCCGCTGCGCGGGGCCGGCTGCAGCGACTGCGGTGGCACGGGTTACCGCGGCCGCACCGGCGTGTTCGAGGTGCTGCCGATCACGGCCGCGATCCGCCGGGTGCTGCTGGCGACCCCGACGCCAGGAGCGATCGGAGCAGCTGCTCGCGAGCACGGGATGGTGACCCTGCGCGCCGCCGCCCTCGCTGCGGCAGGTCGGGGCGAGACGACGTACGAGGAGGTGCTGCGGGTCACGCACAGCGACAGCGGTGCCGCCCCGCGTTGCCCCACCTGCGCCCGCGCGCTGGCCGACGACATGGTCTGCTGCCCCTGGGACGGCGCCCTCGTCGGCCGGGACAGGTGCACCTCGTGCGACCGGTCGCTCGACGCCGAGTGGTCGGTGTGCCCCTGGTGCCGCACCGCGGTCGCCGGTCACGTCGAGATCACCGCACCTGTGGAGCGCAGCGGCCTCCCGCGGCTGCTCGTCATCGACGACGACGAGAGCGTGTGCAGCTACGTCGCAGCGGCGCTCACGGGGGCGGCCGAGGTGGTGGCCGCCTCCACCGGCAACCAAGCCCTGGATCTCCTGGGCGACGAGAGCTTCGACGGGGCGATCGTCGACCAGCTGCTGCCGGACGTGACCGGTGTCGAGCTGATCCGGATCATCCGCAACGACCCGCGAACGCTGACGCTGCCCCTGCTCCTGTTCACCGGCGCCCTCAACCCCAGCGTCGAGCAGGACGCGCTGCAAGCAGGCGCTGACGACTTCCTGACCAAGCCGGTCGATCCCATGCTGCTCGAGGACCGCGTGCTGCGGCTCATCACGCAGGAGGCGCGTCGGCTGCCGACCGTGCCGCTGCCGGCTGGGTTCGAGGAGGACTAGGCGGCGGCCACGGCACGGTCGGGCACGCGGCCGAGGTGGTGTGCCCCCGCCAGGGAGAGCGCCGCCGCAGCAGGCCAGACGAGCGCGGGGTGCACGCCGTACAGCGAGGTGCCGAGCAACGGCGACAGGAGCATGCCGCCGATGGACGCCGCGGCGTACAGGCTCTGGTAACGGCCCTCCATGCCGGGAGGCGCCAGGTCCGCGGCGTGCGCTGTGGCCGTCGGCTTGTAGAGCATCTCGCCCGCGGTGATGACCAGGACGGTGAGCAGCGCACCGGCGACCGTCGGCACGAGCGCGAGCAGGAGCCAGCCAGCACCCACGAGGACGTAGCCGACGCGGATCACGCGGTGCGCCGGGAGGCCGGCGAGCCGGCGGGCCACGCGCGGCTCGAGCAGCACGATGACAAGGCCGTTGAGGGACACGGTGGCGCCGTACAGCCAGGCCGGTGCGTCATGGTCGACGAGGAAGAGCGGAAGCGCGGTGTAGAGCAGCCGGTACGTCGTGTCGACGCACAGGACGCTGACGACGACGGCCCGCATGGAGCGGTCCGTGCGCAGCGCACCGAGCAAGCCGTGCGGCACGGCCACCCGCACTCGGCCGGTGCTCGGCACGAATCGCAGCACGACGACCAGGAGCACCGCGCTGGTGACCCCGTCGATGACGAAGACCCAGCCGAAGTGATGCGCGGCAAGCAACCCGCCAAGGGGCGGGCCGATGACGAAGCCGGCGTTGGAGGCCGCGCGCGACCAGGCGATCGCCTCACGGCGCAACTCGGTGGGCAGACCGCTCGCCACCACAGCGCTCATCAGCGGACGGCCCATGCCGCCGGCGAGACCCGCGAGGAGCGCGAGCGGCAGCAGCGCGCGGGTCGGGCAGAGAGGGAAGGCGACGCAGCTGAGCAGCGCGATGCCCTTGGTGGCCGCGAGAGCGGTGCGCAGACCGACGCGGTCTCCTAGGGAGCCTCCGAGCAGGTTGCCGGCGATCGCGCCGGCACCGTACGCGGCGGTGACGAGTCCGGCCGCGCCGGTCGCCAGTCCGCGGTCGGTGACCAGCCACAGCGTGAGGTAGAGCCAGGCCAGCGAGCCGGCGGCGCTGATGAGCTGCCCCACGAGCAGGGCCTTGAGCCACGCCGGCGCTGTGCGAAGCACCTTGCCTCCTCAGTGAGTTTCTTCGGGGAACTTACTAGAGTGGGTGCGTGCCGCGCACCCCCCTGCACCTCGACCCGCACTGCGCGGTCTCGGCTGCGACGCAGGTGCTGGCGGACGGGTGGTGCTGGCGGGTCGTCCTGGACGTGGCCCGCGGCCACCACCGCTTCGATGACCTCGTCGCCGAGCTGGGCATCTCGCGCAAGGTGCTCGCCGACCGGCTCGAGCACCTGGTGGCCCGCGACGTGCTGCGGCGCTCGCCGTACCAGGACAACCCGACGCGCCACGACTACGTCCTCACCGAGCAGGGCAAGGCACTGCTCCCGGTGCTCGTGGGGCTGCAGGACTGGGGCGACCGGTGGGTGCTCGGTGCGGGTGAGGTCACGGCGACCTCCACCGCAGGCGCCGATGAGCGACGGGTGCGTGCGCTCGTCGGGGGGCGGGTACCCGAGATGGTCCTGCCCGCGACATCGGGGGACGGGGCGGTGGCCGACGGGCCGACGGTCCTGTTCGCCTATCCCGCCACGGGCCGGCCGACCCCACTGCCCGCCGGGTGGTCAGACATCCCCGGAGCCGCCGGCTGCACCTTGGAGAACCGCCTCTTCCGAGACAGGTACGCCGAGTTCCAGGCAGCTGGTCTCGCGGTGCAGGGCGTGTCGACGCAGCGCGCGGAGGAGCAGCGGGCGTTTGCCGACGCGGAGCGCATCCCCTTCCCGCTGCTGTCCGACATGGGGATGGAGCTCGCGACCGCGCTCCGGTTGCCAACGCTGCGCGTCGCCGACCAGACCCGCTTGCGCCGGCTGGTCCTGGTCGTCGACGCGGAACGGGTGGTGCGAGCCGTCCGCTACCCCGTCCTCGACCTCGAGGACGCCATCGGCTGGGCGCTCGCGCAGGGGAGGAAGGCGCTCAAGCGGCGAGCGACGGGCCGCTCGGCTCACAGCAGGCCCTCAGGGACGTCGCAGCGGGCTGCCCGGCTCGGCACCGAGCGTGGTCGGTGAGGAGGGCAACCAGCCCTCGTACCGGAAGGAAGAACCATGAAGAAGCGGGTAGCCAGCATCGTGCTGGTCACGGGGATGGGCCTCGGAGGCGTCGCCAGCCTCGGGCTGACACCGAGCTTCGCCGCCGAGACGGCCACCACGGCCTCGCAGCGGCTGACCGAGCTGAAGAGCGCCCTCAAGGGGCTCGTCAGCGACGGCACCCTCACGCAGGCCCAGGCCGACAAGGTGGCGACGACGCTCGACGCGGCGCTGCCCCAGGGCGGCCCCGGCGGGCCCGGCGGTCACCACGGCGGGCGCGGTCTCGACGAGGCCGCCACCGTCCTCGGCATGACCGTGGACGAGCTGCGCACCGCCCTGGGCACCGACACGTCCCTGGCCGACGTCGCCAAGGCCAAGGGCATCAGCAAGGCGACCCTCATCAGCAAGCTGGTCGCCGCGGCGAAGGCTCACCTCGCAACCGACGTGAAGGCCGGTCGCCTGACCCAGGCGCAGGCGGACGCACGCGCCGCGGAGCTCAAGACCCGCATCACCGACATGGTCGACAGGGTCGGGATGCCGACTGGTCACGGCGGTCCCGGCGGAGGTGGTCCGGCGCCGTCGACCAGCAGCACCGCTACGGCCTGACCGCGGGACGGGGTCATCTCCCTCAGGCGAGGCGGCCCCGTCCGCGCGGGGCTCTCAGGGGAGGCGGGCCGTCTCGAGAGGGCGTCGCTCGACGAGGTCGACGTGCACCTCGCGGCGGGCGAACAGCCACACCCCCGAGCGCTGCACGTAGTCGTCCAGGTAGCGCAGGTGCCAGACCAGGTCGGTGATCGGGTCGCCCGGCAGCACGTGGTGCGCCACGCAGGCGATGCGCCCGCGCGTCCCGTCGTACACCTGGCCGACGACCTCGTGGAAGGTGCGTGGGACGGACGCCAGCGGAGCCATGGCCTCGAGAACGCCTTCCGGCCCGACGTGCTCGGCGACGGGGTCGAGGTGACGAGGCGGTCGCGGTACGGCGAGGACGCCGTCAGGGGTGAAAAGCGCCGCCACCGCGGCGAAGTCCCGGTCGTCGACGGCCGCGGCGTACCGGTGCGCGAGGTCCCTCATGACAGGCCGAGGCGCTCGGCGCAGGCGGACAGCTCATCCCGTGCGGCGTCCAGGTCCGGCAGAGGCGACGCGGCCAGCACCAGGCGGTCCGCGCCGAGAGCGGCGAGCCGCTCGGCCTTGTCGAGGGTGACCGCCGGGACGAGATGGCCCAGCGTCAGCTCGAGCGCCTCCGGGTCACGCCCGCAGGCAGCGGCCTCCTCGCGCATCACGCTGACGAGGGCGTGCAGCTCCTCGCCCTTCACGCCGAGCGGCTGCAGCCCGTCGCCGTACCGACCGGCACGACGAGCGGCCGCGAGGCTGTGCCCGCCGACGTGGACGCCGATGCGGTGAGCGGGCTTGGGGAAGCTCACGGCTCGCCTGAGCTGGAAGAACTCGCCGTCGTGGTCGACGCCCGTGTCGTCGCCCTCCCACAGCAGGCGCAGCACCGCGAGCTGCTCGTCGGCCCGCCGTCCGCGCGTCTCGAACGCGACGCCGCACGCCTCGATCTCCTCGCGCATCCACCCCATCCCGACGCACAGCCGGAGCCGGCCCGCGGAGAGGGCGTCGACGGTCGCCGCGCGCTTGGCGAGGACCACCGGGTGGTGGTTGGGGAGGACGAGAACGCCTGTGGCCAGGGCGATCCGGTCCGTCAGGCCGGCCAGGTAGGCCAGCAGGTCGAGGGGGTCCGGCACGTCGCAGCCGGGCTCGAGCTCCATCCGCCCGCTCGCGCTGTAGGGGTAGGCGCTGTCGTAGTCGCGGACCACGACGCTGTGCTCGACGACGACGAGGCCGTCGAAGCCACAGGCCTCCACGTGCGTCGCGAAGCCGGCCACCCACTGCGGGTCGGCGGTGGTCCCGGCGGAGGCGGGGAGGATCACGTCGTACTTCACCGGGCGAGGCTATCTTCCGCCCATGGCTGAGCTGTCTCGACGCGTCGCGCTGGTCACCGGAGCGAGCCGCGGCATCGGCCGGCAGACGGCACTTGCGCTTGCCCGCGCCGGCTGGGACGTGGCCTTCACCGCCCGCACGCTCGCCGAGGGGGACGGGGCCGTCCCGTCTCGCACCGGCGCCTCGCTCCCTGTCGAGGGCAGCCTGGCCACGACCGCTGCCCTGGTGGAGCAAGCAGGAGCACGCGCGCTGACGGTGCCGATGGACCTGCTCGACCTCGGGTCCGTGCGCGCCGCGGCAGCCATCGTGCTCCAGCGATGGGGGCGGGTGGACCTGCTGGTCAACAACGCCATCGCCCACCTGGGCCACCCACGACTGCTCGAGGCCGACCTCGACGACGTCGCGGCGACCATGACGGCCAACTACCTGCACCAGCTCGCGCTCGTGCAGGCGGTCCTGCCGGCGATGGTCGAGCAGGGTGGGGGCACCATCGTGAACATGGCGTCGGGCTCTGCCACCGCGGACCCACCCGGGCCGCCCGACGAGGGCGGCTGGAGCATCTCCTACTCCGCGTCCAAAGCCGCGCTCGGCCGGCTCGCGGGTGGCATCAACGCCGAGTTCGGAGGTCGGGGCATCCGGGCCTTCAACGTCGATCCCGGCTTCGTCGTCACGGAGGCGATGCGCGTGCGCGGAGGCGCGGAGGAGATCGAGGCCGCCGGGTTCCCCACAGCGCCGGCCGACGCTGCGGGCAGGGTGATCGCCTGGCTCGCGTCGTCCCCGGACGCGGACGCGTGGCTCGGCAAGGTGATCTGGTCCCCTAGCCTGGCCGCGAAGCTCTGATGGGCGTCCTGGCGGGCAAGGTCGCGATCGTCACCGGCGCCTCCCGTGGGGTGGGCCGCGGGATCGCCCTGGCGCTCGCCGAGGAGGGCGCCTCCGTCGCGATCCCCGATCTGCGCCCCGTCGACGCCGTCGTCGCCGAGATCGGCGACCGCGCGTGGGGGGCCCGGTGCGACGTGCGCGACTCCGCGCAGGTGGACGCGTTCGTCGCCGCGACCGTCGAGCGGTTCGGGACCGTCGACGTGCTGGTCAACAACGCCATGGCGGCGCGCATCGGGGTGCGGGTCGAGGACCTGGACGACGCGTCGATCGAGCTGGCGCTGATGACCGGCCCGGCGGCGACGCTGTACTTCATGCGGGCCTGCCACCCGCACCTCGTCGGCGGCGGCCGGGTCATCAACCTGCGCTCCGGGTCTGAGGACCAGGGGATGGTCGGCTACGGCACGTACGTCGCGGCCAAGGCGGCGATCGGCGGGATCACCCGGGTGGCGGCGCGCGAGTGGGGCCGACAGGGGATCACGGTCAACGCGCTGTGCCCGTTCGTGCTCAGCGAGGCCGCGCAGGCGGAGTTCGCCAAGGTGCCCGGCCAGCTCGAGGACGTCTACGAGCGGCTGTCGCTCCCGCGCAGCGGTGACGCGGTGCGAGACGTCGGGCGCGCCGCCGTCTACCTCGCCGGCCCGGACTCCGGCTTCATCACCGGGTGCACGCTGATGGTCGACGGCGGGGGCACGTTCTTCAGCTGATCGGCTCCAGGACGATCACCGGGATCTCGCGCTCGGTCCACCGCGCGTACTTGGCGAAGTCGGCGTAGAGGTCGACGAGCCGAGGCCACAGCTCCGCGCGCTCTGCACCCGTGGCCTCCCGCGCCCGCACGGCGCGCCTGCCGACCCGCCGTACGCGCACTGTGGTCTCGGGCTGGGCGAGCAGGTTGAGGTACCACTGCGGGTTCTTCGGCAGGCCGCCCTGCGAGGCCACCACGACGAGCCGCTCCCCGTCCTCGAGGTAGAGCAGCGGGGTGGTGAAGACCTTGCCGGACTTCCTGCCCACATGGTCGAGCAGCAGGGTGGGGACCGGCTTGCGGAAGCCGGCGCCGATCCGCCACGAGCTGCCGACCCGGCCGTTGGTGAGGCGGAACGCCACCACCTGGGCTCGGGCCATCGCTTTGATGATCTTGGCGGTGACGGGCGAGTCGAGCCCGTCCGGGCGGTCTTCGGGTAGCGGCACCCGCCGACGGTACTGAACCGGCTGAAGACCGTCGTACCAGCACGTGGCGCAGCGGCCTGCGTCGAGAGTGAAAGTCCTTTGTTTGCAGGCACTTTCCTCCACATCTGTACGGCGTATCTGCTCGTTTTCGGGTACTCTTCGATCAAACGTTCGGGGGGTGAGGGCATGACGGAGGCGCGGGAGATGCCGTCCTGGCTCGCCTTCCAGTACGCCGAGGAGGACGCCGCAGGTCCAATGACCGTGCCGGACACCCTCCCGGAGTGGTTGCTCGAAGCACCCCACCTCGACGAGGAGCCCGCGTGCTGCACGGAGTCCGGTGCGGACAGGCCGCCTGCTTCGCCCGCGGTCGAGACTCCGGTGCGCTGGGCAGTCCCCGGCGTCTGGGACGACCAGCCGGCCGGGTCGGCGGCGCCCGAGGTCGGGGTGCGCGTGAGGCAGCTGCAGGACGCGGTCGCAGCCCTCGGGGGCATTGACCCGACAGCACTGCCGGGACCGCTCGCGCTGGCCGAGGCGGAGGCGCTGGAACGGCTGGTGCAGCGACTGCGGGTGCTGCTCCTCCCGCGGCTCGCGGACCTGCATGGGCGCCGTCTGTTCGAGCTGGCCGGGTTCCACAGCGTGCGCGGGTGGCAGCACGCGGTGGCGCCCGACGCAGTCGCTGCCGACCGCACCCTTGCGCGGCGACTCACCGAGATGCCGCTCCTGGAGGACGCGGTCACCGGCAGCCGCGTCTCCCTCAGCGCCGCGCACCAGGTCGCGAAGTCCGTGCAGCAGGTGGGCAAGCACCTCGACCGGCCGGATGGGCTCGTCGAGGGTCAATCGGCCGAGGAGGTCGTCGAGGCCGTCCTCGACAACACCGTCGACCTGGTCTGCCGGTCGCTCGGTGGTGCGGATGAAGCACTGGTCGAGTCCCTGGACGAGGACCTCGCCCAGGTGCGGGAGGCGTCCTGCTCGCAGCGGAGCCGGGTCGAGGGCGGCTTCGTCGTGCTCGCGGAGCATTTGCCCGCCGTACCGGCGTTGAAGGCGGCGTTGGAGGAGCAGGTCTTCGCGATCCTCCCGAACCTTCTGGAGCAGCAGCAGCGGTCGGCTGAGGAACGCCGCGGGGCCGCGCTGAGGAGGAACGCCGACGGGTCCTGGGAGCTGGAGGGCCGGCTCACCCCGGAGTGCGGTGAGCGGCTCTTCGCTGCCCTGGCGGCGGAGGCCCGGCGCGACCCGGCCAACCCCGTGGACACCCTGGCGCGCCAGCACGCTCGCGAGGCCGCGCTCGTCGAGGCGGGACTGGACCCGTTCCTGATGAGCGATCAGCAGCTCGGCGCCGACGGACCCGAGCCGCTGCCCCCGTGGGAGCGAGAAGCCCTGGCTTCGTTGCAGTTCGAGGGACCGGAGCAGTCAGCCGCGCAGCAGGAGCTGGTCGACCTCCTCGACGCCGCCGTGGCACCTGCCGCTGCAGTCGCGGCGCGGTACGCGGACACCCCCGAGGGAGTGCTGCTCGTCCCGAGGAGCCGCTCCCGACGGTTGCACGACGCGCTCGACCGGCTGCTGACCCGCTACCTGGGTGCAGGGCTCGGTGGCGCGCGGGCGAAGGTGCCCGTGCAGGCGATGATCACGATCCCCGCGGCGCTGCTGGAAGGACGGCCCGGCGCGCTCCCTGGCCGGGGCGGATCCGGTCGACCGCTAGCGCGATCGCTGCTGCGGGTCCTGTGGGAGGACGCCACCATCACCGGGCTTCTGCTCGACCGCACCTGGCAGCCGCTCGGAGCGGCGCACTGCGGTCGGATGCCGACGGGGACCGAGTTCACCGCGCTGCTCGTGAAGTACGACGGCCGGTGTGCCGGCGCCGACTGCTGCCCGGGCGAGCCGGACCCGCTGATCCCCCTGGTTGCCCACCACGTGAAGAAGCACGCCGATCACGGTCACACCGTGCTTGCCGAGCTGCTGCCGGTGTGCGAGCGGCTCCACCAGGACCTGCACCTCGGCAAGCG
>DATLCV010000035.1:0-8419 GCA_035526225.1 Mycobacteriales bacterium | reverse complement strand
GAACGGCTGGTTGCCTCTCGTCTTGATCTTGTCGTCGGCTGTACCGCGGGCCAAGAGCTGGCCGCTAGTGCCTGACCCGGACGTTCCGGCCGCGATCCCCCCGATCGCGAGCGAACCCGCTACCGCGACAGCGGCAACGAGGCCGAGCCTGTGCATGCTTCTGATGTCCATGGGATCCCCCTCCACATCGTCGGACGGGGGGACGCTACGCCCGCATACGAGAGGGATCACGACCTTTCGACGCAGCGTGAAGGCGTCCTTCCAGGGGGTGATCAGCCCTCCGCCGACCCTGGCTCTGGCACGAGCTCTCACGGCGACGCAACGCGACCAGCCCGGATCTCGTGAGAGAAAACGATGTGGGCGAGGGGGGAGTTGAACCCCCACGTCCTTTCGGACACACGGACCTGAACCGTGCGCGTCTGCCATTCCGCCACTCGCCCGAGTTGCGACGGACCACGGTAGCAGCCCCCCGGATACGATCACCCCGTCGAGGGAAGGGGTATCACCGTGGGGGTCCTGCAGCGCTTCGAGCGGCGTCTCGAGGGGCTCGTGCAGGGTGCCTTCACCAAGGCGTTCGGCGGCTGGGTCGAGCCCGTCGAGGTCGCGGCAGCCCTCACGCGCGAGGCGGAGGACCGCAAGACGATCGTCGCGGCGGGACGGGTGCTCGTCCCCAACGCCTTCGTCGTCGAGCTCAGCCAGGCCGACACAGACCGGCTGCGCGAGTACGACGAGCCGCTGCGCACCGAGCTCGCCGCGATGGTCCGCGAGTCCGCGCAGGAGCACGGCTGGTCGTTCGTCGGACCCGTCGAGGTGCAGCTGCGTGAAGTAGAGGACCTCGACACCGGTGCGTTCCGCATCCGCAGCAGCGTCGTGGCCGGCGGCGAGCAGCCCGCACCCGACGCCGCTCCGGGCCCACGACTGGAGATCGGTACGACGACCCACGCGCTGACCGGCACGACCGTGATCGGTCGCGGCGCGGAGGCCGACGTGCAGCTCACCGACACCGGTGTCTCCCGCAAGCACGCGGAGCTCCGCCTGGTCGACGACGCCGTGGAGGTGCACGACCTCGGCTCCACCAACGGCACCTACGTCAACGGTCAGCGGGTGAAGACGGCCAGCCTGCGGGACGGCGACCGCGTCAGGGTGGGCACCACCGAGCTGGTCCTGCGGACGGCCGGCTGATGGGCAGCGCCCTGGTCGTCGCCCTGGTGAAGTACGGCCTCCTCGCCCTGCTGTGGGTGTTCGTCCTGCTCGTGGTGCGTGCGGTGCGCGAGGACCTGTGGGGACGCACCGTCCCGGTAGCACCGCCGCCGGCACGCGCCACCCCGGAGGCGAAGCCGAAGCGACGACGCGGCAGCCCGCGACAGCTCGTCGTCACGGAGGGGCCGTTGCAGGGCACGACGATCACGCTCGGCGAGACCCCGGTGACCCTGGGCCGGGGCAACGACTGCACGCTGGTCCTCGCCGACGACTACGCCAGCACCCATCACGCGCGGCTCGTCCCCGGTGAGGGGGGCTGGCTCGTGGAGGACCTGGGCTCCACCAACGGCACCTACCTCGGCCGCGCCAAGGTCACGCGCCCCATGCCCGTCCCGCTCGGCACGCCCATCCGCATCGGGAAGACGTCCATGGAGCTTCGGACATGAGGCTGCGGTACGGCATGCGCTCGCACCCCGGCCTGCTCCGCACCTCGAACGAGGACAGCGTGTACGCCGGGCCGCGGCTGCTCGCGGTCGCCGACGGCATGGGCGGGCACGCAGCGGGCGAGGTGGCCAGCGCGGTCGCCATCGCGACGGTGGCCCCGCTCGACGCGGACGTCCCCGGCTCGGACCTCACCGGCGTCTTGCGCGAGTGTGCGCGGACCGCCAACGCGCACCTGCGCGACATGGTGGCCGGCGACCCCGACCTCGCGGGGATGGGCACGACCCTCGACGTGCTGCTGTTCAACGGAAACCGACTCGGACTCCTGCACATCGGCGACTCGCGGGTCTACCTGCTGCGCGGCGGCGAGCTGACCCTGGTCACTCACGACCACACGTTCGTGCAGTCGCTCGTCGACAGCGGCCGCATCAGCGAGGAGGAGGCGAGCACCCACCCGCAGCGATCGGTGATCACCAAGGTCCTCGACGGCCACGACGACCTCGAGCCCGACCTGTCGGTGCGCGAGACACGGTTGGGTGACCGCTGGATGCTGTGCTCCGACGGCCTGACCGGCCCGGTCAGCAGCAACGACACGCTGCAGGAGGCGTTGTCGCTTCCCGACCCACAAGAGGCGTGTGACCGTCTCGTCGAGCTCGCCCTGCGTGGTGGAGGTCCTGACAACGTCACCGTGCTCGTGGCAGACGTCGTGGCCGACGACGACGAGCCGGCGCACCTCCCGGTCGTAGGGGGTGCCGCGGCCGAGTCCCCCCAGGACGCTCCGCCCGGCATCGTCGACTCCGCAGCAAGCCGCGCGCGGGTGGCTGAGGGGCGCGACACCCCGCCGCAACCGCGCCGGGCTCCGCAGGCCTCACCGCAGCGACGCCGTCGCACCCCCGTCGTGGTGGGAGTGCTGCTGGCGCTGACGCTGGCGGGCGCGTCCGCGACCTGGGCCTACGTGCGGTCGCAGTACTTCGTCGGGCTCGACGCCGGCCATGTGGTCGTGTTCCGCGGCGTCAAGGGTGCGGTCGCCGGGGTCGACCTGCACGGGGTCTCCGAGCGCAGCACGCTGGAAGCCGACCGGCTGACCGACGTCGAGCGGGGCGCCCTCGAGGACGGCATCGTCGCCCACGACGCGGCCGACGCCCGCGCGATCGTCCAGCGCCTCATCGAGGTGGCTTGTCCGACGCCCGTGCCGACGCCACGGGTCACGCCGCCGACGACGAGCACCACTGCCTCGCCCGGTGCGGAGCCGACGCCGCCCACCCGCCCGCACACAGCCGTTCCGCTCCCGAGCCCGACCCCGTGCCCGTGAGCGCAGTGACGGTCCCTCCTGTGACGACGCCCGCGCTTCCGGGTCGCACCGGTCGCGGCACCGAGCTGGTGCTCCTGCTGTTCGCGCTCGGCCTGGCAGGCATCGCCCACGCCTCGGTCGGCATCGGGCTGCGCGGTGCGATCGACAGCAGCACCGCGACGTACGTGCTCTGGCTGGGGGTGCTGTTCGGCGGCGCACACCTGGCCCTGCGCCGGCTCGCACCCTACGCCGACCCGCTGCTGCTCCCCTGCGTGGCCCTGCTCAACGGCCTGGGGATCGTGCTCGTCCACCGCCTCGACATCGCCGTCGCCGACCGCGCGCGGCAGAGCGGCGCAGCAGTGCCCAGCGCCGATGCCCCGCTGCAGCTGGTCTGGACGACGATCGGTCTGGTCGCCTTCGTCGCCGTGCTCGCCCTGGTGCGCGACCACGCACGGCTGCAGCGCTACGCCTACACCGCCGCCGCCGCCGGCCTCGTCGCTCTGATGCTGCCGGCGCTGCCGGGCATCGGCGCGACCATCAACGGCGCCCGCCTGTGGGTCCGGGTCGGACCGATGACCGTGCAGCCCAGCGAGGTCGCGAAGGTGCTGCTGCTGCTGTTCTTCGCCAGCTACCTCGTGGCAAAGCGCGATGTGCTGTCGCTGGCCAGTCGCCGGGTGCTCGGCGTCGACCTGCCCCGAGCGCGCGACCTCGGTCCCATCCTCGTCGCCTGGGCTGCATCCATCGCCGTCCTCGTGCGCGAGCGCGACCTCGGTTCGAGCCTGCTCTTCTTCGGGATCTTCGTGGTCATGCTCTACATCGCCACCGAGCGCACCTCGTGGCTGCTCATCGGGATGGGGCTGTTCCTCGGCTCCAGCTTCGTGGCGTACCAGGTGTTCGGGCACGTTCAGCGCCGCGTCGACACCTGGCTCGACCCCTTCGCGTACTCCTCCGACCAGGGCTATCAGCTGGTGCAGGCGCTGTTCGGCATGGGGAGCGGCGGCCTGCTCGGCACCGGGCTCGGGCAGGGCTCGCCCAACACCGTGCCGTTCGCCAAGACCGACTTCATCCTCGCCGCCCTCGGCGAGGAGCTCGGGCTGGCCGGCGTGATGGCGGTGCTCGTGCTGTTCGCCCTCATCGTCGAGCGCGGGCTGCGCACCGCCCTGCAGTGTCGTGACTCCTTCGGCAAGCTCCTCGCCGGAGGGCTGTCGTTCTCCCTGTGCCTGCAGGTGTTCGTCATCGCGGGCGGCGTCCTCGGCCTCATCCCCCTCACCGGCGTGACGCTGCCCTGGTTGTCGTACGGCGGGTCGTCGATCGTCACGAACTACGTGCTCGTCGCGGTCCTGCTGCGCATCTCCGACGCCGTACGACGACCGGCACCGGCACCGGTCAGCCCGGCGGCGGCGCGGGCCAGCTTGGCAGACGCCCCCACCACGGTGGTGCGCCGGTGAACAGGCCGCTTCGGCGGGTCGCGCTCGCCTGCCTCGTGCTGTTCGCGCTGCTGCTCGGGCAGGCGAACTGGGTGCAGGTCGTCAAGGCCCGCGACTACCGCGACGACCCGCGCAACAAGCGGGTGCTGCTGCGCACCTACGACCGGGAGCGCGGCGCGATCATCGTGGGCACCGGCTCATCGCGGACCGCGGTGGCACGCTCCACGGTCACCACGGACGCGCTGAAGTACCTGCGCGGCTACCCGGGCGGTGCGGAGTACGCCCCGGTCACCGGCTTCGCCTCTCTCGTGTACGGCTTCTCGGGGGTCGAGCGGCTCGAGAACGACGTGCTGTCCGGTGAGGACGACCGACTGCTGGTGCGCCGGCTGTCCGACTACATCACGGGCCGCAAGGTCGCGGGCGGTTCCGTGGTGCTCACCGTCGATCCCCGGGCCCAGCGTGCCGCGTACCAAGGGTTGCAGGGAAAGGTGGGGGCCGTCGTCGCCCTCGACCCGCGCACCGGCGCGGTGCTCGCGATGGCCAGCACCCCGTCGTACGACCCGAGCGTGCTGACCTCGCACACGCCGGCGCGGATCCGCGATGCCTACAAGCGACTCGTGGACGACCCGCAGGACCCCTTGGTGAACCGCGGGGTCGAGCGGACCTACCCACCGGGTTCCACCTTCAAGCTCATCACCACCGCGGCCGCGCTCGCCGCCGGCTACACGCCGGAGCGCCGCATCCCCTCGCCCACCGTCCTGGACCTGCCGGGAACGACCTCGGACCTCGGCAACTTCGGTGGCGAGCGGTGCGGCGACGGTCGCACCACGACGCTCGCCGACGCGCTGCGGATCTCGTGCAACACCGCGTACGGCGGGCTCGGCATGACCCTCGGCGACACCCGTCTGCGCGACCAGGCCAAGGCCTTCGGTTTCGACTCCTCCGACCTGCGCGTGCCGCAGCGGGTGGCGACGTCGGTGTTCCCGGACGACCTGACCCGTGCCCAGGTGGCGCAGGCGGCCATCGGCCAGTACGACGTGCGCGTCACGCCGCTGCAGATGGCGATGGTCGCCGCGGGCATCGCCAACGGCGGCGAGCTGATGCGGCCCTACCTCATCAAGCAGGTGCTGGCACCCGACCTGTCGCCCTTGTCGCTGTCCGCGCCCTCGGTGCTGAGCCGAGCAGTGTCCTCCCAGGTCGCGCAGGCGCTCACCACGATGATGGAGCTCGTCGTGACGCGGGGCACGGGCACGCGCGCACGCATCTCCGGCGTCCGGGTCGCCGGCAAGACCGGCACTGCGCAGCACCAGACCGGTCAGCCGCCGCACGCCTGGTTCGTCGGCTTCGCTCCCGCGGACGACCCGAAGATCGCGGTGGCCGTGCTCGTCGAGGACGGCGGGAACCTCGGCTCGGACGCCACCGGGGGCCTTCTTGCGGCGCCCATCGCGCGTGCGGTGATGCAAGCGGTGCTGCGTGGCTGAAGAGCTGCTCGGCGGGCGCTACGCCCTCGGCGAGGTCCTGGGACGCGGTGGCATGGCGGAGGTGCGGCGGGGCACCGACACCCGGCTCGGCCGTGACGTCGCCATCAAGGTGCTGCGCGCCGACCTGGCCCGGGACCCGGCGTTCCACGCCCGCTTCCGGCGGGAAGCGCAGAGCGCTGCGGGGCTCGACGCGCCGAACGTCGTGGCGGTCTACGACACGGGTGAGGACGAGCACGGCGTGCCCTGGATCGTCATGGAGCACGTCGAGGGACGGACCCTGCGCGAGGTCCTCGGCGACGAGGGCCGCCTGCTGCCGCAGCGCGCGCTGGAGATCGCCGTCGACATCTGCTCAGCCCTGGAGGTCGCGCACCGCGCAGGCATCGTGCACCGGGACATCAAGCCCGCGAACGTCATGCTCACCCTGCGCGGCGAGGTCAAGGTGATGGACTTCGGCATCGCCCGCGCCGCCGCCGGTAGCGAGTCGACCATGACGCAGACCGAGGCGGTCATCGGCACGGCTGCCTACCTCTCACCCGAGCAGGCGCGCGGTGAGCACGTGGACGCGCGCTCCGACCTGTACTCCGCCGGCTGCCTGCTCTACGAGCTCCTCACCGGAACCCCGCCCTTCGTGGGCGACTCGCCCGTGGCGGTCGCCTACCAGCACGTGCGCGAGGCACCCGTCCCTCCCTCGCGGTACGTCGACGGGCTGTCGCCCGACGTCGACACGGTCGTGCTCACCGCCATGGCCAAGAGCCCCGCCCACCGCTACACCGACGCCGACGCGATGCGCGAGGACCTGCTGCGCGCGGCGGCCGGCGAACCGGTGGAGGCGACGCTCCCCGACGAGCAGACACCCGCAACGCTGCTGCCGCTGCTGCGGCGCGATCACCCGCCGCGCGTCGCGTGGACCGTCTTCGGCGTGCTGGCCGTCCTGGTCGCCCTCCTGGCCGGGCTCGCCGTGCACGCCGTCCTCGGCGGTCCGAGCGACCTGATCAAGCCGCCGGCCGTGGTCGGGCTGGGCCAGGTCGACGCCGTCCGTCAGCTCGCGGCGGCGGGTCTGCACGTCGACAAGGTCACGGGCGCGTTCAACGCACAGCCGGTCGGCACGGTGATCGGGCAGAGCCCGGACAAGAACTTCTTCGTCCAGCGCGGCGGCTCGGTGGACCTCACGGTCTCGCGTGGCCTGGAGATGACGACCGTGCCCGCGGTCATCGGGAAGCCCGTGGACGAGGCCAGCGCCGACCTGTCCGCAGCCAAGCTGGTCGTGAAGACCGCCACCCGCGACGGCAACTACCCCGCGGGCCAGGTCGTCGACGTGATCCCGCGCCCGGGCACGCAGCTGGCGGCCCGGCAGAGCGTCACGCTCGTCGTCGCCTCAGGACAGGCGCCGGTCCCCGACGTGCGCGGCCTGGACCAGCAGACGGCGATCCAGCGGCTCGGGGCCGCCGGCTTCGCGATCGGCATCCGGCCCGCGCCCTCGACGAGCCCGCCGGGGACGGTCCTGGCGCAGACGCCCGTCGGCGTCCTGGCCCGCCGCGGGTCCGAGGTCGTCATCGACGTCGCCTACGACCCCAGCGCCACGCCACCGCCGGCCTGACGCGGTCAGCCGGCGAAGGCCGCGAGCCGCTTCTCCTCGACGCGGGCGGACAGCGCGGGAGCCAGCTCTGCGGCCCTGGTGTCGCCGCACTGCAGCAGCCACGAGGCGAGCAGCAGGTGCCCGCCCTGGGTGAGCACCGACTCCGGGTGGAACTGCACGCCCTCGACCGGCTTGTCGCGGTGCCGCAGTGCCATCACCACACCGCCCGGCGTGCGGCCGGTGACGTCGAGCTCCGGCGGCAGGGTGTCCTCCTCGACGGCCAGCGAGTGGTAGCGCGTCACGGTCAACGGGGACGGCAGGCCGTGCAGCACACCCGCGTTGTCGTGCAGGACCTCGCTCGTCTTGCCGTGCAGCAGCTCGGGGGCGCGGCCCACCGTGGCACCGTGGGCAACCGCGATCGCCTGGTGCCCGAGGCACACACCGAGCAGGGGCACACCCTTGTCCTCGCAGACCTCGACGAGCTCCACGCTCATGCCGGCCTGCTCCGGCGTCCCGGGGCCGGGACTGATGAGCACGCCGTCGTAACCGTCGACGTCCTTGGCGTGCACGGCGTCGTTGCGCACGACCGTGGTCTCGACATCGAGCTGGCCGAGGTACTGCACGAGGTTGAACACGAAGCTGTCGTAGTTGTCGACGACGAGGACCCTGGTCACCCCGTCACCGTACGACGGTGTCTCGCACGACGGGGTGTCAGCCCTTGGACGCAGCCTTCTTTGCCGCAGCCTTCTTGGCCGGCGCGGCCTTCTTGGCCGGCGCGGCCTTCTTGGCCGGCGCGGCCTTCTTCGCGGGCGCAGCCTTCTTCGCGGGCGCAGCCTTCTTCGCCGGCGCAGCCTTCTTCGCCGGCGCAGCCTTCTTCGCGGGCGCAGCCTTCTTCGCGGGCGCGGCAGCCTTGGCGGCCTCCTCCTCGACGAGGACGCGGCGCAGAAGCTTGCCGACGGCGTTGCGCGGCAGCGCCTCGCGGAACTCCACGAGCTTCGGCACC
>DATLCV010000117.1:0-2763 GCA_035526225.1 Mycobacteriales bacterium | reverse complement strand
GGAGTGCTCGTACCGGGCTGGATGCCCGGTCTTGCTGGGGTACCTGGACTCGAACCAAGACTAACGGAACCAGAAACCGTCGGGCTGCCAATTACCCCATACCCCAAGGCGTTGCGGCGACAAGCCTAGCGGATCCGCGGCTCGGCCCTCAAAGCGCAGCACGGAGCCTGCGGAGCACCTTGTCCTTGCCGAGCAGGGCCATCGACTCTGGCAGCGGGGGCGACACCGAAGCCCCGGACACGGCCACCCGGACGGGCCCGTAGGCCTTGCCGCGCTTGAGCCCCAGGCCGTCGATGAGGGCGGAGTCCATGGCCGCCTGCACCGTCTCGGTGGTCCACTCCGCGAGCGGCTCCAGCGCGTCGGCACAGGCCGCGAGGACGGGTGCGGCATCCGCCCCGAGGGCCTTCTCGCGGGCCACCGGGTCGATGGCGAAGTCGTCATCGCTGACGAACAGGCAGCGCAGCAGCTCCACGCACTCGGACAGCACCGCCATCCGCGTCTGGACGAGGGGGACGGCGCTGTCGAGCAGCGCCCGCTGGTCCGCCGTACCGGTGTAGAGGCCGGCGTCGCGCAGGTACGGCTCCAGCCTGTCGGCGAGGTCCGAGGGAGCAAGCTCGCGGACGTAGTGACCGTTGAGCCAGCCGAGCTTGTCGAGGTCGAAGACCGGGCCGACGGTGTTGACGCGAGCCCAGTCGAAGTCGCGGGCCATGTCGGCGAGGGTGAAGATCTCCGTGCCGTCCGGCTGGGAGTAGCCCAGCAGTCCGAGGAAGTTCAGCAGCGCCTCCGGCAGGTAGCCCTGCTCGACGAACCACGTCAGGCGCGCGGCCGGGTTCTTGCGCTTGGAGATCTTGGACTTGTCGGTGTTGCGCAGCAGCGGCATGTGCGCGAACTGCGGCCGCTCCCAGCCGAGCCAGTCGAACAGCAGCAGGTGCTTCGGTGTCGAGGAGATCCACTCCTCGCCACGCACGACGTGCGTGATGCCCATCAGGTGGTCGTCGACGACGACGGCAAGGTGGTACGTCGGGAAGCCGTCGCCCTTGAGGATCACCTGGTCGTCGGGGTGCGGCGCGTGCACCTCGCCGCGGACGACGTCGACGAACGACAGCGGCGGGTCCTCCGGAACGAGCATCCGCACCACCGGCTGCTCCTGCGCCCCGCCCAGGCCCGCGCGCTCGTCGTAGGACTTGCCGTGGCACATCCGGTCATAACCGGTGGGCACCTTGCGCGCCTGCTGGTCCTCCCGCATCTCCTTGAGCCGCTCCGAAGTGCACCAGCAGTGGTAGGCGTGGCCCGCGGCCAGGAGCTGGTCGACGTACGGCCGGTAGGTGTCGAGCCGCTCGCTCTGCCGGTACGGCGAGAACGGGCCGCCCTTGTCCGGGCCCTCGTCCCAGTCGAGACCGAGCCAGGCGAGGGTGTCGTAGAGCTGCTGCTCGGAGTCGGCCTGGAAGCGCGCGCGGTCGGTGTCCTCGACCCGCAGCACGAACGACCCGCCCTGCTGGCGTGCGAACGCCAGGTTGAACAGCGCCATGTACGCCGTGCCGACGTGCGGGTCGCCGGTGGGCGACGGGGCGATGCGGACGCGAACGCTCATCGCGGCGCGACGACGGGATTGGTGAGGGTGCCGACCCCGCCGACCGTGACGGAGGCCACCTGCCCGGCGTTCAGGGGGCCGACGCCGGCGGGGGTGCCGGTGAGGATGACATCACCGGGCAGCAGCGTCATGAACGCCGTGACCCACTCGATGACGGCCGGGATGTCGTGGATGAGCTGGCTCGTGCGGCCGTCCTGCTTGAGCTCGCCGTCCACCCGGGCCTGCACGACGACATCGGAGGCATCCACGTCCGTCTCGATCCACGGACCGATCGGGCAAAACGTGTCGTGCGACTTGCCACGGGTCCACTGCTTGTCCGCGGCCTGGTGGTCGCGAGCCGTCACGTCGTTGCCGCAGGTGTACCCGAGGACGACGTCGAGAGCCCTCGCGCGCGGCACCTCCCTGCACAGCCTCCCGATGACGATCGCGAGCTCGGCCTCGTGGTCGACGCGCTCGCTGTTGCGGGGAAGCACGATCGCTTCCCCCGGGCCGATGACGGACGTCGACGGCTTGAGGAACACCACCGGGTCAGCAGGCGCAGAGAGCCCCATCTCCGCGATGTGGTCGGCGTAGTTCTTGCCGATGCAGACCACCTTGCTCGGCAGGACCGGGGCGAGCAGCCGCACAGCCTGGAGCGGCCGGGGCTCACCGGAGAGGCGGAACGGCGCGAAGGGGTGCCCCTCGATCGCGGTCACGACCAGGTCGGCAGGGTCCTCGCCCGGTCCCTCGACGACGCCGAACGAGACGTCACCTCCGGCGGCGGTGAAGCGAGCGATGCGCACGAGCAGCCCTTCGATGGCGGGCCCCTGAGGCTACCGGCGTGGATGGCAGCCCCTCCGCCGCGGGGAGGTTGAGTCCGCGCCCGCCATGACCCTGTCGCCAACTCGACAACGCTTTCGCTTCCCTCTGCGACACATCTCGCCCACCCTCAGTGGACGAGCAGGGAGGAGAGCGACGCCGTGAGAACACGGTCCTTTCTCGTCATGGTTGTGGCTGCCGCCAGTGTCGGAGTGCTCGCACCCGCGGACGGCGCGTCCCCGGGACAGGGGCATCTCGTCTACGTCGACGCGAGCGGCGTTCTCGCGAGCGTCAGACCAGATGGCCGTGGTCACCGCTCCGCCGTGACCCCGCCCGGCTGGGTGAGCGACGTCGAGGCGTCCCCCGACGGCCGC
>DATLCV010000114.1:0-7412 GCA_035526225.1 Mycobacteriales bacterium | reverse complement strand
AGGGCTTTGCAGGCCCTTGCCTAAGCCACTCGGCCACCCGGCCGGGAGGCGCTGTTGCTCCGAGCGGACGACGGGATTCGAACCCGCGACCCCAACCTTGGCAAGGTTGTGCTCTACCAACTGAGCCACGTCCGCGTGCGTCGGAAAGACCGATGAGGGGCTGCCTGACGACGACGCGAAGGCTAGCAGAAACCCGCGTCCGGTCAGGCGTCCGGGTCGATGAGCAGGAGCTCGGCGAGCTCTCCGTCGACGTCCACGTGATCGGTCTCCGTGCCCGTCGGGACGGCCGCGTAGGTCATCGTCAAGAACTCCACGAGCTCGGGCACGGGCACCTCGAACAGGGCGTTCCCGGAGGGGCTGGACAGCGACAGGCACACGACCGGGCCGCGATCGGACGCGGCGGGCCAGGTGCGGACGTCGCCGAACCCCGTCGGGGCCGTCACGCCGTCGGTGAGCAGCTGCCGGGCGAAGGTCCACTGCACGGCGTCACCCGCTCCGGTGTGGAACGTCACGCGGATCGCGTAGGGGTCCATCGCGTCGTAGGCGAGCGACGCCTGCACGGGCAGAGCCGTCGCCCCGGGCACCACGAGCGCGACCTGCAGCTCGGCGCTCACGGTGACGGGACGGGACGACATGGCGGAGACCTCCGGGGCTGCGTCACCCCAGCATCCCCCTTTCGGGACGTCTCTCAACCCGTACCGGGGAAAGTCACCCCTTCGGCCCCCCCGGACGTGGTCCATGCTGGAGGGCGTGACTCCCTGGAACCTCCGCGACCGGGTCCGACGGCTGCCCGCCGGCGAGGTCATCGTGCACGCGGCCGTCTTCGTGCTCGGGGCGGCCCTCATCGCGCTCGGCCTCGCCCTCGCGGTGCTGCCCGGGCCGCTCACCATCCCGCCGATCCTGCTGGGTCTGGCCGTGTGGTCGATGGAGTTCGAGTTCGCCGAGCGGTGGCTCGACCCGATCGAGCGCCGGGCGCAGGCCGCCTGGAACGCTGCGCGCCAGCGGCCGTGGCGGACGGGAGCGGCGACCGGGGCGGGGCTGGTGGCTGCAGCGGCGGCCACCTACCTGTTCCTGCGGCTCGACGTGCTCGGCGCCGTCACGTGAGCCCGCTGCGCTAGAGTCCTGCGCTGTCCGGAGGACATCCGGGCGATTAGCTCAGTTGGTTAGAGCGCTCGCCTCACACGCGAGAGGTCACTGGTTCGAGTCCAGTATCGCCCACCACGTGGCCACGGCGAGGTCAGCGCGCGAAGACCTCCACCGCCTGGTGGAAGGTGCCCCGGTTCTGGAACGGCTGCGCCGGAGTCGCGAGCGCGCCCGCCGTGATGGGGCGGTTCTCGTCGCAGCTGGGTGTGTCGTCGTCCGGGCACAGCACCGGCTTGTGCCACGCCGTGGGCGAGGCGCCGTGCTGCTTCACGAGGCCGGACACAGCCGATCCGAGGGCCGCCTGCAGCAGCGCCCTACAGCCCGCGAGGGAGCCGCCGCCGCAGCTGGTGGCGCGCATCCGCGGACCGGTCCCCAGGGCAGCGCGGACCACGTCGGAGAGCTGGCTGTGCCAGCCGTCGAAGAAGCCGGTCTGCACGGCTCGCCGGTCGAGGACCAGGTCGATCCCGCCCTGCAGCAGCGTCACGACGTCCTTGCCGAGCCGGGGGTCGTACACGCGGTGCACAGCTTGCCGCCAGAACGCGTCGAAGGCCAGGACGGCCGCGCTCTCGTCGTACCAGCCCTTGCCGGTGGTGTCGCGCCGGTGGGCGCCGGTAGCCAGCCAGTGGCGCAACGACGCGACGACGGCACGCTGCGTGGGGTCCTTGGGCGTCCCCAGCACGCGGAGCAGGTCGGGGAGCACCTGGAGCGCGCGCAGGTCCTGGGTGGAGGCGTTGCCGCTGATGGCCACGACATCGGACAGCGTGAGCTTGCGGTTCGCCTTGAACGCTGCGAGGAGGGGGTCGCGCAGCAGCTGGTCGCGCTGCACCCGCCCGTACGACCACACGCCGGGGGCTGCCCGCCAGCCGTGCGCCCCCTTGTTGTTCCACGAGGAGAGGTAGCCCTGCTCCGGGTCGATCGAGAGGGGGTTGAACGCGTCGCTGTGCCGGCTGAACGAGCCGGTCGTGGGGTTGAAGCCGAGCCAGTCCCAGCGTCCGGTGCCCCGGATGGGCAGGTCGGTGTCCGTCCCGGGCGCCCGCTGCGGGAACCAGCCGCTCTGCAGCCATGCGATGTGCTTGTCGCTGACGAAGAACCAGTTCTCGCTGCCGGTCACGTGGCGCATCGCCGCGACGAACTGCTGCGGCGTCTTCACGTGGCCCTCGGCCAGCAGCACGAAGGACACGAACGACCTCAGCCCGCGTCCGTTCACCGCGGTCGACCGGACGAGGGCGTAGGGCCGGCCGCCGGAGGTCGCGATGTCGTGCACCGGGCCGTGCACCGAGCGCATGGTCCGGAGCGTGACCGTGCTGGGCGGGTCCGCCTCCGTGCCCTCAGCGGGGGCCATCGGCGTGTGCAGCACCTGGTCGCGGTGCGTGAAGGCGATGCAGCGCCCTCGGTAGAGGTAGTGCTCGCTGCGCTTCGTCGGGGCCTTCCCCGACGGCTCGCACAACTGCTCGGCGAACGTGTCCGCGTTGTCGGCGTTCGTGGTGGTGCCCGTCCACGCGAACGTCGCGGTGTGCCCGATCAGCGGCAGTGGGCTGGCCCCGGGGAAGCTCATGCCGCTGACGTGGACCCCCGGGGCGTGCAGCTCGTACTCGACGACGATCTCCGGTGAGTAGTACCCGACCTGCGGCCCCATCGCGGCGAGCGCATGTCCGCTGCGGCTGTGCGAGGCCGCAACGAGCAGCGCGTTGGACGCGTGGTGCTCGAGCTGGAGCCCGCGCGTGGCGAGCTCCGTGGCCCACGCCGGGCGGCTGTCCGGCACAGGTGGGAGCGCAGGGCTCTCCTGCGACACCACGGCGTTGCGCGGCGTGATGGACCCCGCGTCCAGGCGCACCGCGCTCGAGCTGCCGGTGCGGGGGCGGTCGCCGCGGAAGACCCGGTGGGCGGTCACCGGTGTCTTCGGGTCCTCGAGGTGGCGCAGGTCGTCGTACGCGCCCTTGCCGTGGCGGCTGCCCAGCCGCTTCTGCAACCGGGCGAGCACGTCGGCCTGCAGGTGCTCCGCGTCGCCGAACACGGTGAACTGCGCGATGAGCAGGTAGCCGACGGCGGCGGTGTCCGACAGCGCCCAGTCCTCGGGCAGGGTGCCCAGTGCGGCGTACTCCGCGGGCAGCTTCGTGGGGTCGAGCCGCGTCCGCTGGATCCACGCGTTGATGCCGGCGACGTACTGCTTGATGTCGGAGAGCGCCCGCGCGCCCGCGGCGCCCTCGTCCAGGGGCAGCCGCTCCAGCTCGGCCGTCAGCTCCGCCGGCGACCGGTCGAACTGCCCCAGCGTCGCGGCATCAGCCGGTACGGCGGAGGGTCCGAGCAGCTCGGCCGTGCTGCCTTGAGCGGTGCGGCGCAGCACGTCCATGAGGAACAGCCGGTCCTGCGCGGTGACCCAGCCGACGGCGAACATCGCGGCCGCGCGGGTGTCGCCGTACACGTGCGGCACTCGGTGCGTGGCGTCGCGCACGACCGTGGCACCGGCGGTCGGGGACTCGCTGTCGCCGGTGATCTTGGCGAAGGAGGAGTTCTTGTAGAAGTTCTGCAGGTCGCCGCGCGGCCGGGTCGTGATCACCCGGTTGTACATCGCGGCCTGGCTGGTGAACGAGGTCGGCAGCTCGCCGGCGCCGAGGTTGAGCGCGAGGTCCAGGGCGCTCGTCGTCTGGCCCTGGCCGTAGGCGAGGACGGAGTGGAACCCGGTGCTCCCGGCGACGAACGCGGGGGCGGGCGCCGAGCCGGCGCTGCCGGCGAGGGCCGCGACGGCACCGAGGGCGGTGAGGACGAGCAGGGGGCGCTTCACAGGGAGGTGTTCTCTGCCGAATCGCGGAAACCTTCCGGGTACGGAGCGTAACGTCGCGAGGTGCCCACCCAGCGCTGGACCGCCCCGTGGACCGAGCCGACCGGTGCGGCGCCCGAGCGCCCTCCCGGGGAGCCCGGGTTCGCCGTGCTCGTCGCCGTGCACGTCGCTGTGCTGTTCGGCCTCGCCGGCATCGGCTCGATCGCCCCCGCCGTCGCGGGGACCTCGGAGACCGCGGCGGCCGTCACGCTCCTCGTCCTGTTCGCCCTCACGGCAGCCGGCGGTCTCCTCGTCCGGACCCAGCCTGCGCCGATGGCCGCCTGGGTGGCCGACCTGCTGCTCGCCGCCTCGTCCGCGTACCTGTTCGGCGGCGCGGGGACCCTTGCCCACGAGCGGGGGGCGTCGGACCCTGCCTCGTTCCTGTCCGCCGCCCTCGCGGTGCTGCCCTGGGCGGTGCTCACGTACGCGCTGCACCGCCGCGTGTGGACGCAGGTGGCGACGGTGCTGGCCTTCGCCGTGGCGCTGCAGGCGTCGCTGGCGATGCGGCCGGAGGTGCCCGATGAGGTGGCAGCCGGCTACCTGTTGATCCTCGGGGCCTTCCTCGCCCTGCTCGCGCTGAGCGGCATCGCACGACCGGTCCGCAGCGCTGCCGTGCTCGCTGCCCTCCTGGCCACCGCCGGTGCCCGGGTGCTGGTGTCGGAGCAGGCGGTGCTCGGTCCGCTCATGGCCCTCGCGGTCCTCGCGCTCGTGGTGGTGGCCGTCGTGCGCAGCGGCAACCGCTCGCTGCTGCCCGTGACGCTGCTTGCGGGTGTGCTCCTGGGGCCACCCACGCTCGAGCCGCTCATCGGTAGGTGGCAGGCCCTGGGCCTGAGTGCCGTGCTCGCCGCGGCCGTCGCGGGCTGGCTCTCGGTCGACCTGAACCGGCGGGCCGTCCGCCCCCGTCAGGTGGGCGGGGTCTTCGCGGTGGGCCTCACGGTGGTCCTGCTCAGTGTCCTGACCCTTCTCGGGCACGGACCGCACGAGCGCGCCGTCGACCTCGTGCACGCGCTCGCTGTGGCGGCGTTCTTCGCTGCAGCCGCGGCAGACCGGCGCCGGCCGGCCGCGGTGGTGGCGGGGCTGCTGGTGCTCGCCGAGCTGCCTGAGGCGATCGCACTGGGAGCGGGGGACTCGGTCGAGGGCCTGGTTGCGCTGGCCGTCGCCGCCGGTGCGGTGGCGCTGATGGTGCGGATGCGCACCTGGCAGCCGCGTCCGGTCGCCGCTCCCGACCAGCAGGAGGTGGCGCTGTCTGGTGAGGGCAGGGCGTGGACGGTCGCCTCGCCGTACCCGCTGGTCTTCGACACCGTGGTCGCCGTCCTCGGCGGTGCCGGGGTCCCGCTGCAGCTTGTGGACCGGGCGGCCGGACGGGTCGTCGCCGGCGACCCGCTGCACCCGCTGCTCGTCGTCGCGGTGTGGGCGAGCGACCCCGTCCGCGCCCACGTGCGGGCGGTCGGCGCGGCCTGGGACGTCGACCGGCTCGAGGCTGATGTCGAGGCGCGGCTGGCGCAGCGCGCGCCGAACGAGGTGGCGGGCCCCCACTAGGCTCGGCGCGAGCCTGCCGACAAGGAGCCCTGAGCGTGCCCGAGAACCCGCCCGTCGCTGTCTGCGTCGACGCGTCGCAGGCCGGTACGACGGCGGGTGAGGTGCTCGTCGCCGCCGGCGTCAAGGACACGGCGGTGGCACGCGTCGACGGACAGCTGCGCGACCTGGCGCACCTCGTCGCGGAGGGGGAGACCGTCGAGCAGGTGCCGTACGGCTCCGAGGACGGCCGCGCGGTGCTGCGTCACAGCGCCGCCCACGTGCTGGCCCAGGCGGTGCAGGAGCTGTTCCCCGGGACCCTGCTCGGGATCGGGCCTCCCATCAAGGACGGCTTCTACTACGACTTCCTGCCGGAGCGGCCCTTCACGCCGGACGACCTGCACGTCATCGAGAAGAAGATGAGCGACATCACTCGGCAGCGGCAGCGCTTCTCCCGCCGGGTCGTGACCGAGGACGCAGCGCGCGAGGAGCTCGCGCACGAGCGGTTCAAGCTCGAGCTCATCGGGCTCAAGGGCGGCGCGGCCGACGAGGAGTCGGTCGAGGTCGGCGGGAGCGAGCTCACGATCTACGACAACCTGCGCGGCGACGAGGTGGCCTGGAAGGACCTGTGCCGGGGCCCGCACCTGCCGACCACACGGGACATCCCGGCGTTCACGCTCATGCGCAGCGCCGCGGCGTACTGGCGGGGGAGCGAGAAGAACCCGCAGCTGCAGCGCATCTACGGCACTGCGTGGGAGTCGAAGGACGCGCTCAAGGAGCACCTGCGGCTCCTCGAGGAGGCCGAGAAGCGCGACCACCGGCGCCTCGGCGCGGAGCTCGACCTGTTCTCCTTCCCCGACGAGCTGGGCTCGGGCCTCGCCGTCTTCCACCCCAAGGGTGGCGTGCTCAAGCGCGAGATGGAGGACTACGTCCGGCGCCGCCACATCGAGGAGGGCTTCGAGTACGTCGGGACGCCGCACATCACGAAGGAGGGGTTGTTCCACACCTCCGGGCACCTTCCGTACTACGCGGACACGATGTTCCCGCCCATGAAGATGGAGGGCAGCGACTACTACCTCAAGGCCATGAACTGCCCCATGCACAACCTGATCTACTCGTCACGGGGGCGGTCCTACCGGGAGCTGCCGCTGCGCCTGTTCGAGTTCGGCTCGGTCTACCGGTTCGAGAAGTCGGGCGTCATCCACGGGCTGACCCGTGTCCGCGGCCTGACGATGGACGACTCGCACTCGTACTGCACCCCTGAGCAGGCACCGGACGAGGTCAAGCACCTGCTGGGCTTCATCCTCGGGCTGCTGCGCGACTTCGGGATCAGTGACTTCTACCTCGAGCTGTCCACTCGTGACGACTCGAAGCCCGAGAAGTTCGTGGGGTCCGACGAGGACTGGGCGGTCGCCACCGCCGTCCTCGAGCAGTGCGCCGTGGACAGCGGACTCGACCTGGTCGCCGACCCCGGTGGCGCGGCCTTCTACGGGCCGAAGATCTCGGTGCAGGCCAAGGACGCCATTGGTCGCACCTGGCAGATGTCCACGATCCAGTACGACTTCAACCAGCCCAAGGGCTTCGGGCTCGAGTACCAGGCGGCGGACGGCACCCGTCAGCAGCCGGTGATGATCCACTCCGCGAAGTTCGGCTCCATCGAGCGGTTCATCGGGGTGCTGACCGAGCACTACGCCGGCGCGTTCCCCGCCTGGCTCGCGCCCGTGCAGGTCGTCGGCATCCCGGTGCACTCGGACTTCGACGGGTACCTGCTCGACGTGGCTCAGCGACTGACAGCCCAGGGCATCCGGGTGGAGGTCGACACCTCGGACGACCGGATGCAGAAGAAGATCCGCAACGCGCAGAAGCAGAAGGTGCCGTTCATGCTGATCGCCGGCGCCGAGGACATCGCCGCCGGCGCCGTGAGCTTCCGCTTCCG
>DATLCV010000024.1:0-28470 GCA_035526225.1 Mycobacteriales bacterium | reverse complement strand
CTGCGCCCGGGGGAGCCGGCCTGAGACGGGTCGCCAGGGCCGCGTGGCGCTCAGCGACTACCCGACCCGCGCCGCCCGCGGGTACACCTGCAACGTCACCGACATCGGTCACGAGGGAGACAGCGGCGGCTTCCAGGTGCACCGGTACGTCGACAAGGCCGGGCACGAGTGCGCCTACTACGACGGCACGAGCCTGTTCCCGAGCCGCGAGGCCGCGCAGAAGCCCAGCGGTGTGGTCGTGCTCGACATGAAGGACCCCCGGCACCCGCGCCGGACCACGGTGCTCGACACCGTCGCGATGCGGACCCCGCACGAGTCCTTCAGGCTCAACACCAAGCGCGGCCTGCTCGCCGCCGTCGCCGGCTCACCGTTCACGCAGGTCGGCGTCGTCGACGTGTACGACGTGTCGCAGGACTGCCGGGCACCCGTGCTGAAGTCGGCGCTGCCGCTCGGGATCCTCGGGCACGAGGGCGCGTTCTCCCCGGACGGCCGCACCTACTGGGCAGCGACCACCGCGGACCGCGGGCTGTCCGCGATCGACCTCACCGACCCCGCGAACCCGCAGCTGCTCTACCACGGCACCGACGCCACGCACGGCCTGTCGATCTCCGACGACGGCCGGCGCGCGTACCTCGCCGACGTGCAGAACGGCCCGACGCAGAACTACGTCAGCGAGATCACGCACGGCGGCGGCGGCATGCGCATCCTCGACATCAGCCAGATCCAGGACCGCGTGCTGCTGCCGCAGGTGAAGGAGGTCGGCTACGTGACCTGGCCGGAGGTCACCATCCCGCAGGGCACCCTCCCCGTCACGATCAAGGGACGCAAGTACGTCATCGAGTTCGACGAGTACGACAGCGACGTGACGAGCTACGCCGCTGACGAGAACGTCGGCGGGGTGCACGTCATCGACATCACCGACGAGCGGCACCCGAAGCTCGTGAGCCGCATCCGGCTCGAGGTGTGGACGCCGGCTGCACGGGCCACCCAGGAGGACGACCCAGGAGCCGGGTCCGGCACGCAGGGGTACGCCGCCCACTACTGCTCGGTGCCGCAGCGCCGCGAGCCGGGGATCCTCGCCTGCAGCATGATCACGTCCGGCATGCGGGTCTTCGACATCCGTGACCCGCTGCACCCGCGTGAGGCGGCGTACGCGAACCACCCCGAGGTGGACCCCGCCGACCCGGCGGCGAGCGGCGGCGGTTACGCCATGTCGGCGCCCGCTTTCGTGCCGCAGCGCCGCGAGGTCTGGTACGCCGACGTGAACACCGGCTTCTGGGTGGAGCGGCTCAGCGCGGCCGCGTGGCCGACGCCTGCACGGCGCTGACCCGCGGCCCGCGCAGGGTCCGCGCCTCAGGGTCGCCGCGGTGTCCGCGGTCCTCGCTGCCGCTCGTCCCTCGCGGCGCTCCGGTCCGCTCTTCTACGCTCTCACCATGCAGCTGAACGGACGACGTGTGCTCCTCACCGGGGCCTCCCGCGGGATCGGGGCCGCGCTGGCCCGCGCCTTCGCCGACCGTGGCGCCGAGCTCGCCCTGGTGGCGCGCGCCTCGGACCAGCTCGAGCACGTGGCGAAGGAGACCGGCGGCACGGCGTACCCGTGCGACCTGTCGGACCTCGACGCCCTGCCGGGGCTCGTGACCGAGGTGGGACCGGTGGACGTGCTGGTGAACAACGCTGGGGTGGCGAACGTCGGCTGGTACCTCGACCGCACCCAGGACGAGATCGACCAGATGACGGCCGTCAACCTGCTGGCCCCGATGCGGCTGTGCCGCTTGGTGCTCCCCGGCATGGTCGAGCGCGGCCGCGGCCAGGTGGTCAACATCAGCTCGATGGCCGCGGTCATCGCCCCGCCCGGCCTCGCGACGTACTCCGCGACGAAGGCCGGGCTGTCGCACTTCACGGCCGGGCTGCGCGCCGACCTGCGCGACCACCCGATCTCCTTCACCACCGTGACGCTGGGCTCGGTGTCGACCGAGATGGACGACGAAGCCCGCAGCTACGGCCCGATGCAGGCGCTGGCGGGGAGCTCGAAGGGCCGTGACATCACGCCGATGGAGGACTTCGTCGCGGCGGTCCTCAAGGGTGTCGAGGGCGACCGCCCGGAGGTCAGGGTGCCCGCCGTGATGGCTCCCCTCGCGATGCTCACGAACGCTCCGCGCAAGGTGGGGCGCCTGGTCTTCAAGCGCGCCCCCGCCTTCGAGCCGCGTCGCAGCTAGGCCCTCAGTCGCGGATGACGGCGGCCCGCCTGTCCGCGCGCGCGGCCACGCCGAGCAGCACCAGCGCGCTACCGAGGTGCAGCAGGTCGTCCGCCCCGTTGAGGGCGAGGATGTTGACGTGGCTGTCGTGGATGAACGGACCCACGACGGCGAGCAGCAGGTATGCCGCCCCGATCACACCGGCCACGGCGCGCGCCGTGGTCAGCGTCCGCGCCGAGACGAGCAGTGCGAGCCCGATCGCCAGGTGGGCGATGTTGTGCAGCGGGTTCACCTCGAACAGCCCGAGCAGCTTCCCGCCGTGGGTGGCGGCGAAGCCATCGCTGTCGACGAGGAAGCCGGCGAGGCCGACGAGCACGTAGACGGCACCGAAGGCGCCGGCGACGAGCTGGGTGAGGGAACGCGACGTGCGGGGGGTGGTCATGGCATGGCCTCCTGTTGGCGGGTCTAGAAGGCTTTCGCCCGCCGGCCCCGCCCGGATCAACCCGTGACGAGGCCGCTCTCGAAGGCGGCGATCACGGCCTGCACGCGATCCCGGGCTCCCAGTTTGGCCAGCAAGGCGGCGACGTGCGTCTTCACGGTCCCGACCGAGACGACCAGCTCGGCAGCCACCTCCGCGTTGCTGAGGCCGCGCGCCAGCAGCACCAGGACGTCCCGCTCGCGCGCCGTCAACCGGTCGATCGGATGGGCGGTGGCTCGCCGTCCGTGCCGGCGCACGTGGGCGACGACGGCTGCCGTCACCGCCGGGTCAAGCCGTGACTCCCCGGACGCCACCGCGTGCACCGCGGCGAGCAGGTCCTCGGGGCGGGTGTCCTTGAGCAGGAAGCCCTGAGCGCCAGCTTGCAGCGCCTCGAAGACCACCTCGTCCTGGCCGAACGTCGTCAGGACCAGCACCTTCGTCGCCGGCGCGTCCTTGGCGATGCGGCGGGTGGCCTGCAAGCCGTCGCTCCGGGGCATGCGCACGTCCAGCAGGGCCACGTCGGGCCGGTGGGCCAGCACGAGCTCGACCGCCGCCAGCCCGTCCTCCGCCTCGCCGACGACCTCGAGCCCCGGGTCGGTGCGCAGGATCGTGAGCAGACCAGCGCGCACCAGCGCCTGGTCCTCTGCCAGCACGACCCGGACCGTCACGTGACCCCTCCCCGTGCCAGCGGCATGCGCGCTCGGACCACCCACGCAGAGCTCTCAGGTCCGGCGTCGAGCACCCCTCCGTGCAGCGCGACACGCTCGCGCATGCCGGTGATGCCGCGGCCGCTGCCGGCCGCTGCCGGCCGCCCTGCCGGGGGCAGCCCGCTGCGCACCTCCACCACGACCTCGTCGGTCAGGACGACCGTCACGCAGGTGGGCACCTCGCCCGCGTGCCGCAGCGCGTTCGTCAGCGCTTCCTGCACGACCCGGTACGCCGACAGGGCGACCCCGGCCGGCACCTCCGCCTCGCCGCGCACCTGCAGCTCGACCGGAAGCCCTGCCGCCCGCACCCGCTCGACCAGCTCGGGCAGCGCTTCGAGGTCCGGCTGCGGGTCCCGCTCCTCCTCGCCGGAGGTGCGTAGCACGCCGAGCATCGTGCGGAGCTCGACGAGGGCACGGCGGCCCGCGTCCTCGATGGCCACGAGAGCCTCCCGGCTCGGTGTCGCGGGGTTCGCGAGGCGCTCCGCGCCGGCCTGCACGACCATCAGCGACACCGCGTGCGCGACGACGTCGTGAAGCTCCCGGGCGATGCGGTCGCGCTCCTGCTGCGCGGCTTCGCGCGTCTGCGCCTCCTGCCCGGCGAGCAGCAGGGCAGCCCTCGCGCCGTCCGCTCGGGCCTGCAACGCCTGGCGGCGGACCATGCGGCCCACGAGCCACGGGGCGCCCCACACGAGCAGCGGCAGGAAGTCCGCGACGTCGCCCTCGCGACTTCCGGCGTGCGCGACCCAGATCAAGACCAACGACAGCGCTGCAGCCACCTGCGCACGGCGGCCGGCCAGGTGCGCGGCGGCAGAGTAGACGGCGACCATCACCCCGATGGCGAGGGTCTGGGGACCGAACTCCCCGGGGGCGGTCGTCATGAGCAGCACGTTCGCGGTGCAGATGGCGGCAAGTGGGACCTCGGGCAGCACCAGCCGCCAGGCGAGGAGCGACCCCGCCACGAGCACGAGCGGCAACCCCACGAGGAACGGGTGTGCGGCCTGACCGAGGTCAGCGGCCATCACCGCCGTCACGACCGCGGCCAGCGCGACCTCCGACGGCGGCGTGCGCAGCTGCTCCGGCACCCTCATGGCCGCACCGTAGGCCAGGCAGTGCCGCTCCACCTCTGTCCTGCGACAGAGGTCAGCTCCGGTCTTGTGGGCGATCCGCATGGCCCCTGCGCTTCCTAGCGTCAGCTACCTCAACCACCTGAGCCCGCGGGGGCTCGACCGAGCAAGGGGAGCAGTCATGAAGTGGGTTCCGTATCTGAGCGTCACCGCAGGTGCGTCACTGCTGATCAGCTCGAGCATCACCTTCGCCACCGAGGGCGACGAGCCCGCCGTGGCCGTCGCGCTCTACCTCCTCGGGGTGGCGCTCGCAGTGGCCGCCGCCGTCGGCTTCGGACTGACCCGCCAGTCCGGTCGTGCCGTGGTCGCGGTGATCGCACCGCTGCTCGTCGTCGCATGGGTGATGGGGATCGGCGACCTGCTGACGCCCGTCTTCGAGCTCTTCAGCAAGAAGGAGTACGTCGGCGACGAGGGCCCGATCCTCCTCCTCGGGCTGGTGCTGCTGGGGCTCGGTGCCCGAGCTGGCATGAGCCGCGACGCGGAGCCGCTGGCCGCTTAGAGCTTCTCGCGGCGGAACTCGATCTCGAGGTTCCCGTCGGCCCGCAGCGCCCGGACGGCGATGTTGCCGCTCGTGACCCCGGTGGTGTCCAGCCAGTTGGCCACGCCGGGGTCGCGGTGCGCGACGTGCACGCGGAAGCTGCCGTCGGGGTCGAGCTTGAGGTCGCGGTCGGTGAGGAACACCCGGTGGTGCTCCCAGTCGCCCGACTCCATGAAGCGCGTGAGCAGCTGGACCGACAGGTAGCGGCAGTCCGGCACCTTGCCCTCGATGACGAGCACCTCGTCATCGCCGAGGTCGTCGAACCAGCCGCCGGAGTACTGGATCGCCGGCGTCGGCATCACGCGCACGATCACCGACGGGTCGATCGGCGGGTCGACCGGTACACCGCCGCCGTCGACGAACGACGCACCCATCCGGAACACCGCCGTGCTCACCGCCGCGGACAGGGCTGACAGGGTCGTCTCCGCCTCGACGGTCTCCAGCACGTACCTCCCGAGGGCGGCCAGCCTCGCCTCCATCTCGGCCAGCGTCGGAGGCGGGGGCGGCCCGCCGTACGGGTCGGTCTCGATCGTGTAGGTGGACGGCTTCTCGCTCGGCTCGCGGAAGTACTGCCGCACCATGACCTCGGTGACGTCGGGGTCCAGCGGCAGGTGGTTCGGGCCGGGGCCCGATCCGCCCAGGCGCAGCGTGAACTCGCCGTCGGGACCGAACGTCATGGCGTCGTCGTCGAGGTTGCCCGCGATCCGCTTGGCGCCGCTGTCGTCGGTGCCGTAGAGGCAGAAGCCGAGATAGGCGTGGTCGCCGCGGTGGCCGCTGATGACGTAGCTGTGCGAGGCGTCGATGACGGCGGCGTCGTAGACCGTGCCGGGGTTGTCGCCGTACATCTTGCGGTGGGCGGTCATCCAGCGCGTGAACGCGGGGTGGGCCGGGTCGCCCTTCTCCACGAGCATCTCGGTGGCGATCGAGAAGATGCGCGTCAGGTGCCGGTACCCCTCGGCGAGCTCACGGTCGGTGCGTCCCCCCGTGGGCCCGGTGACGACGTCGCCGGCAGCCTCCAGCGACGCCAGCAGGTCCTTCCAGCTCACGAACCGAACCTCTCGTTGTAGGTCGCGAAGGCCGCCTCGACCTCGTCGTGCTCCAGTCCGAACTCGGAGAGCGTGTACGTGTGCGTGCCGTGCTTGTCGCGGGGGTTGGCCGCGAGGTAGTCCCGCACACCTTCTGCGACGGCGGGCGTGTAGTCGAGCCCCAGGTGCGCGTAGACCTTCTCCACCGTCTCGACCGGCTGCGCGACCGTGTCCTCGAACCGCACGTCGACGACGCGGTCCGCGGGGAGCCGGTCACGCACCTCCATGACGCGCTGCATGCCCCAGGTCCACGCGGCGAGCTGCTCCCGGCCGATGGCCACCGGGTCGACGTGGTTGCTCACCGCCGAGCGGATCGTGCTCATCAGCGAGCTCACCGAGGCCAGCACGGTGGTGGGGTCGCGGTGGGTGTGCACCAGCAGCGCATCGGGGAACACCTCCAGCAGCGCGTCCAGCCACATCAGGTGGCACGGTGTCTTGAGGACCCAGTGCTCGCCGCGCTGCCCGCCCGACTGCAGGTGCTGCAGGAACTGCTTCTCGAACGCGTACGCCGGCGCCATGTCCTGCCCGCGCAGCCACTCCCAGTACGACGGCACCGGGAAGGTCGTCACGAACTCGTACGACGAGAAGCTGGGCGCCTGCATCGCCAAGCACTCCTGGGGCAGGTCCGGTCCCATGGGGTGGATCTGGTCGATGCCCGGGGCGAGCCGGCGGAACCCGTCGAGGTCCTTCTGGCTGGCCTGCACCCGCTCCGGGTCCTCGCCGAGGGGCGCCGGGAAGGGGCGCGACACCTCCCAGCTCGACGGGCTGCGCAGCGCGGGGTTGGCGGCGAGCATGCCGTAGAGCACCGTCGTCCCGGTGCGGGGGAGGCCGAGGACGAAGACCGGCCGGGCGACCTGCTCCCCGGCGTACAGGGGCTTGGCATCGATGAGGCGCAGTCGCTGCTCGAGCAGGCTGGTGAGCCGCGACTTCGCCGCGACCCGGCCGAGGAAGGTCAGCTGCGCCTCCTCCTCGAGCGAGCCGACCAGGACGTCCAGGCCGGTGCGGAAGCCCTCGTCCCCGAAGTCGCGGAGCCCGGTGCGCTTGGCCGCCGCGTCCATCAGCGACTGGCTCGACAGCTTCGGCGCGAGGTGCAAGCCACCCCCGACGGCGTTGATCGTCCGGATGGCGCGTCCGTGCTGCACGGTGGTCGACATGGAACACGTTCTATCGGACGTCGGGGACCGCGTCGACGACCACCCCCGCGACCTCGCTGCGCAACACGCCGCCGGTGCGGTCGCGAGCCCTGCCGAGACGGCGGGTTGCCTAGGGGAGTGGTCAGGCCTTCTTGTCGGAGAGCATGTCGTCGTCGACGACCTTGTGCCGCGGGACGTAGGCCGCCAGGAAGGACTGCACGGACGCGACGATGGGCAGCGCCAGCAGGGCTCCCAGCGGGCCGATCAGTGCAACGCCGGCGATCGCCGAGACGAACCCGAGGGCGGGGTGCACCTTCATGGTCTTCGCGCTGAGCACCGGTGAGATCACGTAGTTCTCGACCTGCTGGTAGACGACGATGAACAGCAGCACCCACAGCGCGGTGCGCGGGTTCTCGCCCAGGGCGATCGCGACCGGGACGATGCCGGCGAGGTAGGTGCCGACGGTCGGGATGAACTGGGAGACCACGCCGACCCAGATGCCCAGGGACACCGCGAAGGGCACGTCGAACAGGTGCAGGGCGATGCCGTGCACCAGGGCCGAGAACGTCGCGAGGATGACGCGGTAGGAGACGTAGGCGGCGGTCCGGTCGATCGCGATCTCCCACGCACGCAGCACCTCCCGCTGGGTGTCCGGCGGCAGCGCTGAGCAAACGGCGCGCCGCATGCGCGGGCCGTCCTTCGCCACGTAGAACGTCAGGGTGGCGATGGTGAGCAGCGAGAACAGCAGCGTCGCGACGGTCGCGCCCAGGCCGAGCGCGCCGCCCAGCACGTACCGGCTGACCTCGTTGACGGTCCCGCCCGAGCCGGCGATGTCAGCACCGCTGATGTCCACGTCGAGCTTGTCGTGCAGGAAGTCCGCGACGTCGCGGGCGTAGGTGGGCACGTTCTTGATGAGGTCGGTGACCTGCTGGACCACGATCGTGCCGAGCAGCGCCCCGAACGCCCCGATCACGATCGACACCCCGACGAAGACGGCGAGTGTCGCCCTGCCGCGTCCCCAGCCGCGCCGGGCGAGGGCGTTGACCGCCGGCTCGAGGGCGAAGCCGCAGAACAGCGAGAAGAGCACGAGCACGAGCAGGGCCCGCAGCTGCTCGACGGCCCACAGCAGGGTCAGCAGCAGGAACAGGCCCACCGCTGCGGTGGCCACCGTCTCACGGAGGCGACGGGTGAACTCCTGCTGGGACCGGCTCGCCACGGCGGGACCGTACCGCGATCGCACCCGACTCCCGGTGTGCCGCGCGTGGCGCGCACGGGATAAGCGCTTGCGGCGGGCAAGCATCCACTAGTGTCTCCGCGGATCGGTGGCCCCGGCGGCACCGTCCGCGAGACCGCCACGGCACCCGTGCGTAGGGGGTACGACCGGGTGCCGTGGCTCTCGTGGGCGCTTGTTCGCGCGTCCGCGGGAATCAGGTGCGGCCGAGGTGCGGCGCCGCCCGGCCGGCCACCAGCGGGAGGTCGAGGTAGGTGCGGATCCCCGCCTCAGCCGCCAGCACGTAGGGGATGGCGCTGACGCAGTGGTTGGCGGTCGCGACGATCCCGGGGTTGCGCACCAGGCCCGCCTCGACCGAGACCGGCTGGTAGCCCTTGAAGGTCACCAGCGCCGGCGGGTCGCCGAGCACCTCCACCTCGAACCGCTCGCCCTCGTCACCGAACGACCAGCCCGGGTCGAGGTGCTCCTCGCCCATCAGCCAGTTCACCCGGGCGGTGATGACGGGCTCGCCGTCCACCGTCGCGGTCCACGTGAAGCGCTGGGCAGCGACGGTGCCGGGTGCGATGACGCCCATCGGCGAGTCGATCGGCTTCGTCGCGACCGCGACCTCGTGCTCCGAGTGGATCCGGTCGTCGAGGGCGAAGCCGAGCTCGTGCCCGATCATCTCGAGCGACTGGCGGAAACCGCCGCCGAGGAAGCCGACCATCGGGCTCGTGCGCGCCACCTCGGGCGTCGCGCCGAACAGCATGATGTCGCGCAGCACGGCGGGTGCGCCGTACGTGCGGATGTCGCTGAACTCCTCGGCACGCACGTGCGTGATCTGCGCGGTGAGGGCGGACACCATGAGGGGGAACCGCTCGGTGATGCCGCCCGGGTGGATGCCGGTCCCGTGCAGCGTGGCACCGCCGGCCAGGCAGGCCGCCTCGAGAGCAGCGGCGTCCTTGCGGCGCGGGTAGACCCAGCCGAGCGGCGTGACGACGTCGATGCCCGCGGCGAGCATGCGGCAGACCAGGGCTTCGTCGGGCATCAGCGGGGCGTAGACGACGCAGTCGGCGCCCATCGACAGCAGCTGGTCGACGTCCTGCGTGGCGAGCACGCCGAGCGGGTCGATACCCGCGAGGGACCCTGCGTCGCGCCCCGCCTTGTCGGCGCTGTGCACCCAGCACCCCACGAGGTCGAGCTCCGGGTGCGCCGCCACAGCTTGGATCGCTGCCTGCCCGACACCGCCGGTGGCCCACTGGATGACGGAGATGGCCATGCCCGGACCCTAGACCCGGAGCCCCGTCGAGCCGAGAGGCCGTCCGGCAGGTCTACGGTGCGGCCATGAGCGCAACGGCGACGATCGACCTGGGACGGGGTCTGCAGGTATCGCCCCTCGGCCTCGGCTGCATGGGGATGAGCGAGTTCTACGGGGCTTCCGACTGGGACGAGTCGGTGGCCACCGTCCACCGGGCCCTGGAGCTCGGGGTGACCTTCCTCGACACCGCCGACGTGTACGGCGCGGGCCACAACGAGGTCCTCGTCGGACGCGCGATCGCCGGTCGTCGAGATGAGGTGCAGCTGGCCACGAAGTTCGGCATCGACCGCACCACGGGTGACCGCAGCCGAACCGTCCGCGGCGAGCACGACTACGTCAAGCGGGCGTGCGAGGCCTCGCTCCTCCGCCTGGGCGTGGAGACGATCGACCTGTACTACCTGCACCGGCCGCCGCAGAACGTGCAGATCGAGGAGACCGTCGGCGCGATGGCCGAGCTGGTCGCAGAGGGCAAGGTGCGCCACCTCGGGCTGTCGGAGGTGGATGAGGAGCTGCTGCGACGGGCGCACGCCGTGCACCCCGTCACGGCGCTGCAGAGCGAGTACTCGCTCTGGACGCGTGACCCGGAGAAGCTGGCCCCCGCGATGGCCGAGCTCGGCATCGGGCTCGTGCCCTACTCCCCGCTCGGCCGGGGCTTCCTCACCGGCGCCCTGGATGCGAAGGAGCTGGGTGACAAGGACTTCCGGCGCCACAACCCGCGGTTCAAGGCAGCCGACGACAACGCCGCCATCGCCGACACCGTGCGCCACGTCGCGACGCGGCTCGGCGTCGAGCCGGCCCAGGTCGCGATCGCCTGGGTCCTCGGACAGAGCGCCCGGCTCGGGATCCCGGTCTCACCGATCCCCGGCACGAAGCGGGTGCGCTGGCTCGAGCAGAACGTCGGGTCGCTGGACGTGGACCTCGACGACGAGGCGCTCGCCGAGCTCGCGCCGCTGGGCGAGCAGGTCGTCGGCGCCCGCTACTGAACCAGGCAGGGACAGGGCACTCCCGCGTCGAAGGAGAACGTGTTGCAGTTCCGTTCTCCGCCGGGAGGCCCTTCGTGAGGTCCCGCTCGTCCGTGCTCCTGGTCCTGCCCGTCCTGGCCGGCGTCCTCGCGGCGCTGCCTGCGTCCGGGCAGCAGCCCGAGCGGTGCTTCGGTGAGCGGCAGACGACCCGGTCCTTCACCGCCGACGGCAGGGCCACGCCGTACGACGCCTCGGGGTGCACGCTGCGGACCGGCTTCCTGACCGGCGAGACGCATGTGCGGGTGGCGCCTGACGGCACGGTCGTGCAGCAGCCCGCCCAGACCGTCCCCGGCGTCGCAGGGACGGGCTTCGTCTCGGGCTTCCCGGGCCCGAAGCCGCAGACGCAGCTGACGCCGGCCGGGTTCGCGATCAGCCGCAACGCGGGCCGCCGCTTCGAGCGGGTGCTGCCGGCCGGGATCGAGTGGGTGGCGTCGGACGCGGCGATCCACTTCGACAGCGTCACCGGGCGGCTCTACTACTACGCGCTCAGCCCCTCCACCGTGCCGCAGGCCGGCGACGTGGCGGTCACCGACCAGGTGCCCGCGGGCTACGCGCACCTCGTGACCAGCGGCGACGGCGGCCGCACGTGGAGCCACACCCAGGCCCCCGGGTACGTCGAGTCCGAGAACCCCCGGTTCACCTCAGGCCCGACGCCCCGGGGCGGGGACAAGCCGGTGCCCGGCGAGCGGGTGGCCTACTGGTGCGGCAACACGGTGCTGTTCGCCTACGGTCAGCGGGACTGCTTCCGCACCCTCGACGGCGGTCAGACCTGGCGGTTCCGCTCCACGCTCCTGCGCCGCGCCGTGCCGGTCCACAGCGAGTGCGGCAGCACCGAGGAGACGTTCAACGCCGGGGACGGCGACTACCCGCAGGTCGGGCCCGACGGCAGCCTCTGGTCGCTCGTGCACTGCGGCAGCTCCACGTTCCTCGCCCGCAGCACCGATGAGGCGGCGACCTTCCCCGTCGTGCGGCCGGTCCCGACCTTCGAGGAGCTGCGAGTGGACGCGCGAGGAGTCCTGTACGGCGTCGACCAGGCCGGCGCGAAGCTCGTGCTGCGCCTGTCCCGCGACGCAGGCCGCACCTGGTCGGCTCCGGTCGACCTGGTCGCGCCGCGGCTCCGGGGCGCCGAGGTCGGGCAGTGGGCTGCCTCCCTGCGCGGCCCGGGTCAGCTGGCCGTCGCCTACCTGACCGCCCGCGCCGGCGGGGGCTGGAACGGCTCGGTGACGATGACGCGCAACGCCACTGCGAAGCGGCCGGTGTTCACGACCGCCACCGTGCACGACGGCCGGTCCGCGCTGGTGACCTCGCCGCAGGCGGCGAAGGACGACTACATCGACCTCGACGTGGCCCCGGACGGTTCTGCCTGGGCCAGCTTCTACGGCGACTGCGGCAGCGACCCGGCCTGTGCGACCGCGCCGCAGAACCCGATGGCCAAGGTCAGCGTGCTCCTGCACGTGTCGTGAGCCAGTCGACCAGCCCGGTCATGTAGGTCTGCTGGTCGTCGTACATCGACAGGTGCGACCCCTCGGGGCAGTGCAGGTAGCTGCCGTGGGGGAGGCGCGAAGCCATGTCACGCAGGTGGTCCGGGTCCATCGTGTCGTGAGCGCCACCTATGACCAGGGCAGGTACGTCGATCCGGCTCAGGTCATCGAGCCGGTCCCAGTCGGCCAGGCGGCCCGAGGCACCCAGCTCGCTGGGACCCTGCATCGGCACGTAGATGCTCTTGTTGATGCGGCTGAACGAGCGCGCCACGGGCTCGGGCCACAGCTCGGCCGGCATCCGGAGCACGTGCTTGACGTAGTGCTCGCTCATGAGCAGCTCGTCGTACCTCGGGTCGTCCGTGAGCCCTGCGGCCTCCATCCGCTTGATCTCCGCGACGGTGTCCTGGTCGAGCCCAGGGACGAGCACGCTCTCGGCGTACGCGTTGTACGCCGGGATGCTGGCCATCATGTTGCTGATGACCAGCCCCTGGAGGTGCTGCTGGTGACGCAGGGCGTACTCGATCGCGAGGAGTCCTCCCCACGACTGGCCGAGCAGGACGAAGCTGTCCGCGTCGAGCCCGAGCGCCTGCCGGACCTGCTCGACCTCGTCCACGAACCGTTCGATCTGCCACAGCTCAGGTGCATCGGGTTGGTCGCTCCAGCCGGAGCCGAGCTGGTCGTAGTAGTAGTACTCGACGCCCGCGGCGGGCAGGAACGCGTCGAACCCCAGGAAGTACTCGTGCGTGGCGCCAGGCCCGCCGTGCAGGAGGAGCAGCTTCAGGGCGGGGTTGTTTCCGGTGCGCTTGGTCCAGACCCGGAAGTCGCCGGCGGGTGTCGTGATCGGGATCATCCGGATCCCGCCGCTCAGCACGTCACCCCGGCCGGCGTCGTCGAAGTAGCCCATGGCCGCAGGATGCACTCAGTGCCTGGCGATGGGGAAGTGCGGCCCTCGCAAATGATCTCTCTTGGGTGCGATCGCCCTGGGGACACGCCTGGCGTTCCCCGGGGAATCGCACCTAAGAAAGATCAACTCGCTCTGACCAGTGCACGGAGCAAGGTCGATGCGCTGCGCCCTGTTCGCTCCACGTGGTGCCGGCGGCAGAGCAGCACCAGGTTCTGGTCAGTTCCCCGTGAGCGAGAAGTGCTGGTAGTCCTTCGGCCGGCGGAAGTCGCCGCCCCAGGTCCAGCCCTCGCGGGTGAAGGCGCGCACTGCCGCTGACCCGCGCAGCAGCATCCCCCGCCGCACCCACGTCCTGTCCCGGTAGGCGCTCGCCAGCTCCGGAAGCACCAGGTCGTCGCGGACGAACGGGTTGTGGAACGGGTTCACGTCGATCGCCAGCCCGTAGGAGTGGGCGGAGAACCGGGTCTGGCCACGCGCGGCACGGCAGACGAACGCGGCGGTGTCGTTGCCGTCGCCGGTCGGGGGTGCTGTCACGTCCGCCGTCGTCGGCAACCGCATCTCCTCGAGCGGGAAGCCCTGGGCGAACAGCCCCCGGAACACCCGGACGGTCGACGCCGCGGCCGAGGCCGCCACCACGAGCTCCCCGGTGTGCGCCTCGCCGTCGAAGCCGCGGAAGGACAGCGTCAGGTAGCGCAGGTCCCGCAGCGGCACCGGGCACCCCGAGCGGTAGGTCTCGCCCATCCGCGTCCGGAGAGCGGTGCTGATGCGGCTGGTGGTGGCGTGGAAGCGGCCGTCGGCCGGCGGTGGCAGCAGGTCCGTGGTGGGCAGTCTCCGGTCGCGCAGCACCCGAGGCGTGGGCAGCACCTCGCCGAAGCCGTCTGAGCGCAGCGGCAGTGGCGAGGCCCCCACGGCCCACACCGGGGTGGGGGGCGACGGGCTCGCTGAGGGGGTCGGCTGCACGAGGGGAGTCGGGCTCGGGCTGAGCGTCGGGGCAGCAACAGGGGTGCCCGCGCCTTGGCACGCAGCGACGAGGAGCAGCGCCGCGAGCGCGATCCGTGGTTGCCGCACCGCCTCAGCCTGCCAGGCCCACGGGCGTGCTGCCGGAGCCCGACGTCACCGGCGCGGCACGGGCGCGGTGTCCAGCACGCGGCCCTTGCGGTCGAGCGCCACCAGTCGCAGCCCGTCGGCCGCCACGGACAGCACGACCACGTTGTACGTCGAGTGCAGGGCGAGGGGGCGCGCCGGGCCGGTGCACAGGACACGACTGCTCGGGTAGACGGTGGCGCCACCCCCACCGGTGGTGACCAGCGGCAGGCCGTGGCGGTCGACGAACCGCTCGTAGCTGTGGTTGTGGCCCGACAGCACCAGGTCGACGCCGTGCCCGTTGACTCGGTCGAGGAGCGGGAGGAACCGCCGGTCGACGCCGACGTCGGCGGTGTGGAACGAGCAGGCGGCCGCCGGCTGGTGGAAGACAGCCACCCGGAACGGCACGGCCCGCGGGGCGGCCAGGGTTCGCCGTAGCCAGCGCAGCTGGCCGGCGTCGCCCGTGCGGTTCGCATCCAGCACGACGAGCTGCACGGGGCCGACGACCGTGGCGTACCAGCGGCCGGGCATCCCGAACCGGGCCATCACGGGACGCCCGCCGTCCGTGAGCTCGTCGTGGTTGCCCAGGCTGGCGACCAGCCGCGTCCGGCCGGTCAGCAGCGGCTCGAGCACGTGCCTGGCCCACGCCGCCTGCGCCGCGGTGCCGCGGTCGTAGGCGTTGTCGCCGGTGGTGACCACCGCCGCGAACCGACCCGAAGGAGCGTGCTCGCGCGCGTACTCCTTGAGCACGGCCACCATCGACGGAGCGGCGCCGGGCCGGTAGCCGAAGTCGCCGATGACCCCGATGAGCGACTCCGCCGCGGGACCAGGCGAGGGGCTGACCGCAGCTGACGAGGGTGCGACGGAGGGCGTCGGGTGCACGCCGTCGCCGGGCTCGTTGCTGCTGCACGCTCCCAGCAGCACCACGCCGAGCAGGGTCAGGCGAGCCGCGCGCATGCCGTCACCCTGCCTCACCGAGAAGGAAGATCACGACTTGCGCAGCGGGTCCCCGCACACGGGCGCAACGGAGGGGAGATAGTGGGGGAAGCGCACACGACCGAGGGGTGAGGGAACGGGTGGAACCAACCGGCCAGCCGACCGACACTGCCAGCGACACAGCCACTGACACAGCCACTGACACAGCCACTGACACAGCGGACCCGGGCTACTTCCACAAGGTCGTCGACTGCCAGTGGGCCTGCCCGGCCCACACCAACGTGCCCGAGTACATCCGGTTGATCGCCCAGGGACGGATGGACGACGCCTACCTGCTCAACCGCGAGTCCAACGTCTTCCCGGGCATCCTCGGGCGCACGTGCGACCGGCCGTGCGAACCTGCCTGCCGTCGTGAGCGGGTGGACGGGGACCCGGTCGCGATCTGCCGCCTGAAGCGGGTGGCCGCGGACCTGCGCGGCGACGTGAGCGACCGGCTGCCCCGGGCGCCGCTGGTCAAGAACGGCAAGCGCGTCGCGTGCATCGGCGCCGGCCCCGCCTCGCTGACCGTGGCCAACGACCTGCTGCCGCTGGGCTACGACGTCACCGTGATCGAGCAGTTCGCCAAGCCCGGCGGGCTGATGCGCACCAACATCCCCGCCTTCCGGTTGCCCGCGCAGGTGCTCGACGAGGAGTGCCAGGTCATCCTCGACATGGGTGCCACCGTCCGGTACGGCGAGAAGGTCGACTCGATGAGGGCTGTCCTCGACGAGGGCTACGACGCGGTCTTCGTCGGCAGCGGCGCCCCGCGCGGCAAGCAGCTCGACCTGCCCGGCCGCTGGGACGAGACCGGCGACAGCCGCATCCACATCGGCATCGACTGGCTGCAGTCGATCGCCTTCGGGCACATCGACTCCGTCGGCCAGCAGGTGCTCATCATCGGCGTGGGCAACACCGCGATGGACTGCTGCCGCTCCTCGCTGCGTCTCGGCGGCAAGGACATCAAGGTCATCGCGCGCCGTCCGCGCGGCTTCTTCAAGGCCTCGCCCTGGGAGCTCGACGACGCCGAGGAGGAGGGCGTCGAGATCCTGGTCAACCACGCTCCGACCCGGTTCGTCGTGGAGGACGGCCGGCTCACCGGCGTGCAGTTCGACGTGCTCGAGTGGGACGAGGGCGCGCGCCACTCGACGACGACGAGGACCGTCGTGCTGCCCTGCACCGACGTCATCCTCGCCATCGGTCAGGAGAACGCCTTCCCCTGGATCGAGAAGGACCTCGGTATCGCCTTCGGCGACTGGGACGTCCCCGTCGTGGACGAGAGCACCATGGAGTCGACCCTGCCGGGCGTCTTCTTCGGCGGCGACTCGGCCTTCGGGCCCAAGAACATCATCTGGGCCGTCGAGCACGCGCACCAAGCGGCGATCTCCATCCACCAGCACTGCCAGGGCATCCCCGTCAGCGAGCGCCCCCCGTGGGGCATGAACCTGCTCAGCCAGAAGATGGGCCTGAGCCAGTGGAGCTACGCGAACGACTACAACCCCGCCGGCCGGCAGAAGATGGACCACGTCGAGCTGACGCGGCGCTTCGCCCAGCTCGACGTCGAGGTCGAGCTCGGCTTCACCGTCGAGCAGACGGTGCGCGAGGTGCAGCGCTGCCTCAACTGCGACGTGCAGACCGTGTTCGCCGCCCCGTTGTGCATCGAGTGCGACGCGTGCATCGACGTGTGCCCTGTCGACTGCCTCACCATCACCCACGACCCGACCGACACCAAGGCCCCACGGGTCAACCCTGACCAGGGCCTCTACCTGTCCGACCCGCTCCCGCAGACCGGACGGCTCATGATCAAGGACGAGAACGTCTGCGTGCACTGCGGCCTGTGCGCCGAGCGCTGCCCCACCGCCGCGTGGGACATGCAGAAGTTCGACCTGGTCATCCCTTACGCGAGGAGCCTCCCGCTGGTCGCCATCAACGGGGTGGGCCAGTGAGCGCGCCCTCGATCACCCAGGTGAACGACTTCGCTCTCAAGCTCGCCAACGTCAACGGCACGGGCTCGGCCAGCGCCAACAGCCTGCTGATGAAGGCGATCTTCCGGATGGGCGTGCCGGTCTCCGGCAAGAACCTCTTCCCGTCCAACATCCAGGGACTGCCGACCTGGTACGAGATCAGGGTCAACAAGGACGGGCACACCTCACGCGCCCTGGAGTACGACCTCATCGTCGCGATGAACGCGCAGACCTACGCCGCCGACATCTCCGAGGTCCGCAGCGGCGGCTTCGTCCTCTACGACTCCACCTGGCCCCTGTCGGACGAGCTGTCGCGCGCCGACGTGACGTTCCTCGGAGTGCCGCTCACTGCGCTGTGCGCGGACAAGTTCGAGCGGGCACGTGATCGCCTGCTGCTCAAGAACATCTGCTACGCCGGGGCGCTCGTCGCCCTGCTCGGCATCGACGTCGACGTCGTCCGGGCGCTGCTCGACGAGACCTTCGCCGGCAAGGCCAAGCTGCGCGACGCCAACCAGCTCGCGCTGGCCCTCGGCTTCGACTACGCCACCGAGCACCTGCCACCGCTGCCGTTCCGTGTCGAGCCGATGCAGGCCAGCGAGGGCAAGATCCTCATCGACGGCAACACCGCCACCGCCCTCGGCTGCCTGTACGCCGGAGCCACCGTGGCGGCGTGGTACCCGATCACCCCTTCCACCTCGGTGATGGACAACTTCGCCGCGCTCTGCAAGAGGTACCGCAGCCACGACGGCGAGAACGACTACCTCATCGTGCAGGCCGAGGACGAGCTCGCGGCGCTGGGCATGGTGGTCGGCGCCAGCTGGAACGGCGCTCGCGCCTTCACCGCCACCTCTGGCCCGGGCATCTCGCTGATGAACGAGCTGCTCGGCTTCGCCTACTACGCGGAGATCCCCGCGGTGATCGTCGACGTGCAGCGCACCGGTCCGTCGACCGGCATGCCCACGCGCACCCAGCAGGCCGACCTGCTGCTGTGCGCCTACGCCTCGCACGGCGACACCAAGCACGTGCTGCTGTTCCCGGCAGACCCGGCGGAGTGCTTCGACTTCGCGGTCACGGCGTTCGACCTGGCCGAGCGGTTCCAGACGCCCGTCATGGTGCTCACCGACCTCGACATCGGGATGAACGACTGGGTGGTGCCCGAGCTCACCTGGGACGACTCGTTCCTGCCCGACCGCGGCCGAGTGCTCACGGCCGAGGAGCTGCACGCCCTGCCGCGCTTCAACCGGTACGCCGACGAGGACGCCGAGTTCGTCACCCCGCGGACGCTGCCCGGCGCCGGCCCGGGCGGTGCGTACTTCGTCCGCGGCTCCGGCCACGACAAGCACGGCGCCTACACCGAGGCGCCGGACAAGTACCAGGAGGTCGTCGACCGGCTCGCCCGCAAGCACACGGCGGCCGCCCTGCACGTGCCCGCGCCGATCGTGCACCGGCGAGCGGGCGCGCGCATCGGCGTCGTCTGCCTCGGCAGCGGCGACCTGCCCGTCCGGGAGGCCGCGGGCCTGTTGCAGGACAAGGGGATCGTCGTCGACGTCATGCGCGTGCGCGGCTTCCCCTTCCCGCCGGCGGTCCGGGCCTTCCTCGAGGAGCACGACGTGTGCTTCGTCGTGGAGCAGAACCGCGACGCCCAGCTCCGCTCGCTGCTGACCCTGGAGACCGGTGTCTCCGGTGCCCGCTTGCGGTCGGTCCTGTCCTACGGCGGGTTCCCGCTCAGCGCCAAGACCGTCGTCGACAGCATCACGGCACAGACAGGGGAGTGACCCGTGCCCTCGATCGCCAAGCCCCTCATCCCGCTGGCACCCGTGCGCCGGAACGACCTCGGCCTGTCGCCTCGGGACTACGAGGGCGCCATGTCGACCCTGTGCGCCGGCTGCGGGCACGACTCCGTCACCGCCGCCCTGGTGCAGGCGCTGTTCGAGCTGAGCATCCCGCCGTACAAGGTGGCGAAGCTGTCCGGGATCGGGTGCTCGTCGAAGACGACGGCGTACTTCGCCGGTGAGGCGCACGGCTTCAACTCCGTGCACGGCCGGATGCCCACCATCGCGACCGGTGCCAACGCGGCCAACAGGGAGCTGCACTACGTGGGGGTCTCGGGCGACGGCGACTCGCTGTCCATCGGGCTGAGCCACCTCGCGCACGCGATCAGGCGCAACGTGCGGATGCTCTACGTGATCGAGAACAACGGCGTCTACGGCCTGACCAAGGGCCAGTTCTCCGCGTCGGCCGACATCGGGTCGACGTCGAAGAAGGGCGACCCCAACGCCTTCGCGCCCATCGACCCGCTGCTGCTGGGGCTGAGCCTGGGCGCGACGTTCGTCGCGCGCGGCTTCTCCGGCGACAAGCAGCGGCTGGTCCCGCTCCTGAAGGCCGGCCTGTCGCACCGCGGGCTCGCGCTGATCGACGTGATCTCGCCGTGCGTGCAGTTCAACGACCACGAGGGCTCGACCAAGAGCTACCGGTTCGTGCGCGAGCACGAGGTCACGGCCACGGACTTCGTCCCGCCGCAGGACCCGATCATCGCCCACGTCCCGGATGAGGGGGTGGTGACGGTGCCCATGCACGACGGGAGCGTGATGAGCTTCCGGTCCGTGCCTGAGGGCTACGACCCGTCGGACCGGGCGGGCGCCGCGCGCTACCTGCAGGAGCGGCGCGACGCCGGCGAGGTCGTGACCGGGCTCGTCTACGCAGACGAGGGCGTGCCCGACCTGCACGAGCTCAGCGGGACGCCCGCCGTGCCGCTGGCCGCGCTCCCGTTCTTCCGCCTGTGCCCCGGGGCCGACGAGCTCGCGAAGCTTCAGGAAGGCTTCCGCTGACAGCCGTCGGCGACACTGTCCGTGACAATGGAGCCATGACCACCAGCACGGCACGCGTCGGGGACCTGGACATCGCCTACGAGACCTTCGGTGACCCCTCCGACCCCGCAGCTCTGCTCGTCATGGGGCTCGGGACGCAGATGATCGCCTGGCCGGACCAGCTGTGCCAGGACATCGCCGCGACGGGCCGGTACGTCGTGCGGTTCGACAACCGCGACGTCGGGCTCTCCACGCACCTGGACCACCTGCCGGCGCCGGCGCCGGGCCGGGTGCTGCTGCGGCTCGACAAGGCGCCCTACTCCATCGGAGACATGGCGCGCGACACGATCGGTCTCATGGACGTGCTCGGGTTCGACACGGTGGACCTGGTCGGTGCCTCGATGGGCGGGTTCATCTCGCAGAGCGTCGCCATCCAGGCTCCCGAGCGGCTGCGGAGCCTCACGCTGATCATGACGTCGACCGGCTCACGCCGGGTGGGTCGGCCGTCGCCCCGCGTGGGCCGGCAGCTGGTCAGCCGGCGGCCGATGCGGACGCGCGAGGAGGCCGTCGCCGCTGCGGTGCAGGTGTTCACGCTCATCGGGTCACCCGGCTTCGCACTGGATGAGACCTACCTCGAGCAGCGGGCGGCAGCCAGCTACGACCGGGGCTACGACCCCAAGGGCTACCTGCGGCAGCTGGCGGCGGTCCTGACGCAACCTGACCGCACGCGCAAGCTCAAGGCGCTCGACATCCCGACCCTGGTCATGCATGGGCTGCACGACCCGCTCGTGGCCTCCAGCGGAGGCCTGGCCCTGGCCAGGACCATCCCCGGCTCGCGGTTCGTCGGGTTCTCCGGGATGGGCCACGACCTGCCGCGGGAGCTGTGGCAGCCGATGGCGCAGGAGATCGCGAGCATCGTGCAGCGGGCCGCCGCCCCGGTCTGAGGGCGATCAGTCCGAGAAGGCCGTGCTGAGCCAGCCGCCTTTGGCCGCTCGCTTGTCGGCCTTGTCGACCACGGACCAAGAGCTCCGGTGGTCGCGCTCGCGGGCCTCGGACGAGGGAATGACCCGCCACACCAGATCACTGCTGTCGGCGGCAGGCGCCTGGTCCTCGCTCGGGGGCGGGGCGGTCATGGTCACGGGAGCTCCTCCTCAGGGATGACGTGCATGGCTGCTTCCTCTGCGCTCGCGCCGCTACGGCCGATGGCGTCGGGCGTGATCTCGCCCTCCCCGACGTCGGGCTCCTCCTGCGCGAGGCGCTGGTCCCACGTCTCGCCGGAGCGCGCCTCCTCGACGGTCGTGCCCACGTCGTGCGTGGCGGGCCGACTCTCGGGCGGGGAGTACCCCTCGTCGAGCTGGTCGTCCACGCTCCCGTCGAGGAGGTCCTGCTGGGGGAGCTGGTCCTTGGTCACGCTGCCTCCTGAAGGGCGCGGGCGACAGTGAGCACCCGATCGGTGAGGTGGTCGAGCGCCTCGAGCGCGTCGCCGTCCGCGGCTGCACCGTGCTCGGTGTGGATCGGCGCGACGAGCACGCCGCCGAGGTGGTGGATCGTCGTGTAGAGCGACAGCAGCGTCGACTCCTGACCGCGTGCGGCCTGACCGCTGGTGAACCCGGCGTAGACCTTGTCGGCGAGCAGCCCCTGCGACCAGTGCGGCCGGAGCGTCTCCAGGAACTGCATGAGCTGTCCCGCCAGGTTGCCGAACCGCGGCGGCGTCCCGAGCATGACCGCGTCGGCCCACAGCACGTCCTCGACCCCTGCGGGCGGCTCGTCGGCCGTCGCCTCCACGTGGGCGCGCCACCTGGCGTCGGCGTGGATGGCGTGCACAGGGGCCGCCTCGTAGACCTGCCGCAAGCGCACCTCGGCACCCTGTGCCTCGGCCGTCGCAGCGCACCGGCGGGCCATCGCGTCGACCGTCCCCGTGGACGAGTAGTAGACGACGGTCAACCTGGTCATGCCGTCGTCCTACCCGGCGACCCCGCGAGCATGCGTGCGCGCGGGACGCGAGTGCCGGAAGGTGACGCTCATCCGTGCGCCGGACACACGGCGGTCGCGAGGCACGGTGTGGTGCCACTCGTGCTGCGTGCGGCCGCCCATGACGATCAGGTCGCCCTCGCCGGGCAGGTAGGCCCGCTCCACCGGCCCGCCCGAGGCACGACGGAGCAGGAACCGGCGGCGCACGCCGAGCGAGACCGTGAAGACCAGTGGCTCAGACATGATCTTGCGGACCGTGTCGCCGTGCCAGGCGACCGCGTCGCCGCCGTCCCGGTACAGGTTGACCAGGCACGAGTCGATCGCCACGGCGTACCGCTCCGCCAGCCGGGCACGCAGCTCCTCCAGGTACGCCGGGAGCTCGCCGATGTCGCGGTAGACCGCCACCAGACGAGGTTCGAGGACCTCGTTCTCCCACATCTTCCGGGTCCGCTGCGCCCAGGGAGCCTCCGCACGCAGCCGCTCGAACAGGTCGGCGTGGTCGGGGACCCAGCCCTCGACGACGTCGATCCAGGACCGTGCGTCCAGCGGCTCGTGGCGCAGCCCGTCGAACGACAGCCGCGGGTGGTCCGCGCTGCCGAACAGGGACTCCTGCCACGCCAGGTCCACACCTCGAACATACAGTCGAGTGGTGGGTGCGGCCAGCCGAGGGCACGGAGGCCTCGCTTCCAGGCCACCCGGCTACGGTGGGCGGGTGAGGGCGCTCCCCGTGCTCGGCCTGCTGCTCGCGGTCACCACCGCCGCGTGCGGAGGTGCCGAGCCGGTGGCCCGGCAGGCGTCCCCGAGCCCCAGCCCCACGACGGTCACGACGTCGTCGTCCCCCTCGCCGACCCAGACACGGACCCGCACGGCGGCCCCCACGCCAACACCCACGCCGTCACCGCGGCTCTCCGCGAGCGCCACGGTGACCGCCAGCTCCTCCACGTACCGCTGGTCCTCACGCCGGGTCACCCCTGCCGACCTGCCGCACTCGTGGCGGCCGGGCTGCCCTGTCGCGCCGGCGCAGCTGCGGCTGCTGACCCTGCCGTACCGCGACTTCGCGGGAGCCCGCCGTACCGGGGAGATCGTCGTGCACGCCCGGGTCGCCGACGACGTCGTGGCGGTCTTCCGCGACCTCTACGCCGCAGGGTTCCCGATCCGGTCGCTGCGCCGGGTCGACGAGTTCGGCGGCGACGACGACCGCTCGATGGCCGCCGACAACACCAGCGCCTTCAACTGCCGCGACGCGGTCGGTGGCTCGGGGTGGTCCCAGCACGCCTACGGCCTCGCCATCGACGTCAACCCCGTCGAGAACCCCTACGTGTACGGCGGGCGGGTGCTGCCTCCGGCCGGCGAGCCGTACGCCGACCGGACCCCGCGGCGGCGGGGGATGGCCTACCCCGGTGGGGCGCTGAACCGCGCGTTCGCCGCCCGCGGCTGGAGCTGGGGCGGTCAGTGGCGCAACCCCGACTACCAGCACTTCTCCACCAACGGGCAGTGACGGTGCGCCTCGTCGTCGCCGGCGTCACAGTTCTCGTCCTCGTGACGGGGTGCGGCGGCGACCCGGCGCCCAGCGCTCTCGCGACGCCCAGCCCGACGGCGAGTCCCACACCCAGCCCCAGGGCGAGCCTCACGCCCCGCCCGGCGCCGAGCCCGACCGCCCGCGTCACGCCGCGCCCCACGCCGCGGGTCACCCGGGCGGCCCGGGTGGCAGCGACGTCGAGCCCGACCCCCAGCCCGGCTGCCCGCCGTACCGCCGCGGTGAGCCCGCCCACCTGCCCGCGGGTGCCGTCGGTGCGGGCGACGCAGGTGGTCCTCGTGGTGAGCAGCGGCAGCTCAGCGGTCCTGCGGGCGTGCGAGAAGCGCGGGGGCGTGTGGGTGTCGGTGCTCGGCCGGATGCACGGCCACGTCGGCCTCAGGGGCGTGGTCCCCGCCGGCGAGAAGCGCGAGGGCGACCGGGCGACGCCCGCGGGGGTCTACACCCTCGGCCGGGGCTTCGGGGTCCGCGCCGACCCCGGCACCTGGTTCTCCTGGGAGCGCACCGACGGGTACGACGTGTGGGTCGACGACCCGGGGTCGGACCTCTACAACACCTGGCAGCGCAAGCCCGCGAGCGGACGGTGGGACTCCGCGGAGGACCTCTACGTGCCCGGCAACTACGACTACGTGCAGGTGATCGACTACAACACGGCGCGCGTGCCGGGGCGGGGGAGCGCCATCTTCTTGCACGTCGACCACCAGTCGGGGACGTTCGGGTGCGTGACCGTTCCCCGGTCGCAGCTGATCGCCCTGCTGCGGTGGGAGCGCGCGGGTGCGCTCATCGTCATCCGCTGACCGGCCGGGCGAGCGCCCAGGTCATCAGCGTGACGAGGTGGTCCACGACCTGCCGTCGCGGTCGGTCGTCGCTGAGCACGTGCGCGGTCACCGCGCCGCGAAGCGTGTCGAGGGTCATCACGAGGTCGACGCCGGGGCGCACGTCGCCGCGTTGCAGCCCGGCGTCGAGCAGCACGCCGAAGGAGTGCCGCAGCTCGGTGACGAGGTCCTCCAGGCCGGGGAGCTCGTCGGTGTCGCGGACGTCGGACATGATCCCGAGCAGCCCGGCTCGCACGTCGGGCCGCTGCGCGTAGTCGACGAGCGCGGAGGTGAAGGCGCGCAGGTCCGTCTTCAGCGGCCCCCGGTAGCGGGTGGGCCACAGGCCGGCGGTGTGCCTGAACAGGACCTCGGCGACGAGGGCCGGCTTGGTCGGCCACCACCGGTAGAGCAGCTGCCGCGTGACGCCTGCGCGCGCGGCGACCTCGGAGAAGGTGAGCGCGTCGTACCCGCGCTCGGCCAGCAGCTCCCGTGTCGCGGTCATCACGGCCTCGTGCCGATCGGCATCGCGCGGCCGGCCTGGTCCCGCCACGGGTCAGGTCAGGGTCTCGGTCGCGACGGCGTACCGGTCCTGGTAGTCCTTCGCCCGGGCGCGCAGCGGGTCGGCGTCCAGCCCGGTGTCGGAGAACCGGTAGCGCTTGCCGGCTCCGCCGCCGTCGCCCGGGTGCGCCGTCAGGAACGCACGCATCCGCGCCTCGACCTCGGCGGTCAGCGGCCGGCCGAGCGCGTCGTAGAGCGCCCCGATCGTGGCGAGCGGGTCCTTCACGAACGAGGAGAACTGCACGTCGACGACCTGCTCGGGCGGCAGCACCCCGCGCTCACGGGCAGCCATGCCCCGCTCGAGCCCGACGAAGATGTCGTCGGCGTAGCTGTGCGCGGCCTGCTCCAGCGTGCCCGCGTCGCTGGCCAGCCGGCGCAGGTGGGTGACCAGCGCGCTCACCGACGCGACGACGACGAGCGGGTCCCGGTGCGTCTGCACGACGACGGCATCGGGGTACTCGCGGGCAAGGTCGTCGAGGTGCCACAGGTGCGCGGGCGACTTGAGCAGCCACTGGTCGCCCGGGTGTCGCGACTGCAGGTGCTGCAGGAACGAGCGGTGCCAGGTGTACGCCGGCCCCAGGTCGGCCTCGTGCAGCAACCACCGGTTGTACGTCGGGACGTGGTACTGCGTCGGGAAGATCATGCTGCGGAAGTCGTGCCCGGTGATGCGCACGCACTCCTGTCCGAGCCGCGCACCCATCGGGTGGAACGTCGTGAAGCCGGGCATCAGCGACTCGGCCATGTCCAGCGACGCCTGAGCCACGTCTATGCGCGGGTCGCTGTCGTAGGTCGCTGTCTCCGGGGGTGGCACCGGCTTGTCGACCTCCCACGTCAGCGGCACCCGGAAGGCCGGGTCCTGCGCGAGCAGGTCGAACAGGATGGTGGTGCCGGTGCGCGGCTGGCCGACGATGAAGATGGGTCGGGTGATCGCGCCGCTCGTCTCTGCGGGATGCGCCTGCCGCCAGGCCGTGAGCGCTGCGCGGTTGGCGAGGTAGCCGACCAGCTCGGCGCGGGCCACCTCGACACCGAGCTCGGACAGCGCCGCCTCGGTGCGCAACGAGGCCAGCAGCCGCTCGTACCCCTCCTGCCAGGTCGCTGCCCCCAGGTCGTCGCTTCCGGCCTGCGCGACGGCGTCGGCCAGCACCTGCTCGGCGTCGAGCCGGTCGCTCATGCCCGAGCCCCGGTGACGACTCGGGTCGTGACCGCGGGCGCCTCAGGCCTGTCGAGCCACCTCAGGATGACGAAGCCGCGGTGCCTGCCTCCGGTGTCCAGCCAGTTCGCCGTACCCGTGTCCTCGGCGGCGACGTGCACGCGCACCTTCCCGTCACCGTCCGGTACGGCGGCGGCGTGCGTGAGCGAGCTGCGCCGCCGTCTCGGCTCGATGCACTCGTGCCAGATGCTCTCCAGCGTCACCGACCAGTAGCGCGACTGCGGCGGCTCGATCTCCAGCTCCAGGCACTCGCCGGGCTCCAGCCGGAACGTGCCGATCATGTAGAGGTTGTCGGGCGTCGTGTCCGCCGCGCCGAGGTCGGCAGCCGCAGCGGTGACGAGCTGGTTGGGATGGTCGAGCAGCTCGGGCTTGATGGTGCGGTGCAGGGTGCTGAGCTTGGCGATCGTCCAGGCCCAGCTGGTGAGCTGCTCGGCCAGTCCTGCGTCGGTCAGCGGTTGTGGGGGACCTGGCTCGTCGAGCGGGTCCACGTGCAGCTCGGCGAGTGCCTCTGTGGCGCGGTCGCCGACGTACTCACGGATGACCAGTGCGGAGGCGTCCTCGGGGATCGCGACCCAGGTGGCGCCGGCGAGCTCTGCCGCCGTGGGCGCGCTCGTCGAGAGCACGAACGCGAAGCGGCCGTCGGGATCGAGCTCAAGGTCGCGATCGGAGACGTGGGCGGCCATCCTGCGCGGGGTGAGCCCGACGCCCGCCAGCACTTGGAAGCCGAGGTAGGCGCTGGTGCCGCGGCGACCGTGCACGCGGTAGCGGTGCCGGCCGTCGATCATCCCCAGGAGGTACTCGCCGTCGGGGTTCGGCCCGCCCACGAAGCGGGCAGGGGTGTCCATGCTGAGCAGCCACGGCTGCTGCGGGTCGCCGTCGAGTGCGACCTCCGAGGCGAGCGCCGTCACCCGTCCCACGACCCGTAGCCCCTCGAGCAGCTCGGTCTCCGTCTCGGCGTCCGCCACGACGGCGTCACGCATGCTCGCCAGCATCGTGCCGACCAGCTCCCACGCCTCCAGCGACTGCGGTGCCTTCGTCATGCGCCCTCCCAGGTTGCCCGCACCTTGGCACCGCCGGGCCGTCAATGCAATACACAGTGTTGTGAAACATGGCCGTCAGGTCGAGGCGAGGTCAGGTGGTGATGAGACAGTGCCGCTGTGCTTGCCGAACGCCTGACCACCCAGCTGCTCTCGAGCCACAAGGCGTCGACGCCGAGCGAGGTCGTGGAGCGGCTGCTCGCCGTTCAGGCTCAGGACTTCCGCGGCATGCACCTGGCGATCCGAGCCCGTACGACGGGTCTGGTCGCGAGTGACCTCGACCGCGCCCTGGGTGAGCGGGAGCTCGTGGTCACGTGGGCGAACCGCGGCACCCTGCACCTGGTGCGCGCCGAGGACTACCCGTGGTTGCACGCGCTGACCACGCCCCAGCTGGCGACCGGGAACGCCTCGCGGCTCGCGCAGGAGGGGGTGAGCCCGGAGCAGGCCGACCGGGGAGTGGTTGTCCTCGAGAAGGCGCTCGAGGACGGTCCGCGGACCCGCGCGCAGCTCAAGGTGCTCCTGCAGGAAGCGGGCGTGCCGGTCGCGGGGCAGGCGCTGGTGCACCTGCTGCTCCGCGCGACCCTGCGTGGGATCTGTGTCCGCGGTCCGGTCGTCGGCCGGGAGCAGGCCTTCGTGCTCGTGCACGACTGGCTGCCGAAGGCGAAGCAAGTCGACCGCGACGCGGCGCTGGGGGAGCTTGGCCGGCGGTACCTGGCCGGACACGCGCCCGCGACGCACCGCGATCTCGCGCGCTGGGCAGGGATCACGCTCGGCGACGCGCGGCGTGCCCTGGACGGGCTCACACCGCCCGCCGTGGCCGAGGTGGCGTTGCCGCCGCCGACCTTGCTCGGCGCCTTCGACGAGGTGCTGATGGGCTGGGAGTCCAGGGATCTCGTGCTCGCCGGTCACCACGAGGTCGTGACGATGAACGGCATCTTCAAGCCGATCGCGCTCGTCAGGGGCAAGGCTGTGGCGACCTGGGCGCTGCCGCGGGGTCACGTCGCGATCGAGGCCTTCGACGCCCTGGCCGCGACGGTCGAGCGGGCGCTCGAGCGTGAGGCCGCGGACGTGGAGCGCTTCCTCGCGGGGTAGCTGTCGGTGGCAGTCTGTTTTGCGCGCAATCCCTGTGTTTTCAGGCATTCTCCTCCACACAGGGGGTTGCGCCGGCCGGTCGGGTCGAGTAGGTTTTGTCTCGAACACGTGATCGAGTCACGGAGGGACGGGGGTGGTGTCAGTGGGGCTCGTCGAGGAGCTGGAGGCCGAGCACGCTGACCTGCTGCCGACCTCCGACGTGCTGCCGCCGATGCCGGACTGGGTGCGGGACTGG